>NZ_JACCWG010000215.1 GCF_013697775.1 Ramlibacter sp.
GGCGGGCGCCGGCTGCACATCGCCGCCTTCGACCTGGCGCGCGACCCCGAAGGCCTGTGGTGGGTGGCCTCGCAGCGCACGCAGGCGCCTTCGGGCCTGGGCTACCTGCTGGAGAACCGGCTGATCATCTCCCGCCTGTTCCCCGAGGCATTCCGCGAGCTCAAGGTGCAGCGCTTGGCCGCCACCTACCGCGCACTGCTGGAAAGCCTGGCCGCGCAATGCCCGGCCGATGGCGGCGAGCCGCGCATCGCGCTGCTCACGCCCGGGCCGTACAACGAAACCTATTTCGAGCACGCCTACCTGGCTCGCTATCTCGGCCTGACCCTGGTGGAAGGCAGCGACCTGACGGTGCGCGACGAGCGGCTGTACCTGAAGACGGTGGCCGGCCTGCAGCGCGTGCACGGCGTGCTCAAGCGGCTGGACGACGAATTCCTGGATCCGCTGGAGCTGCGCTCCGACTCGCACCTGGGCGTGCCGGGCCTGCTGCAGGCGATCCGCGCGGGCAACGTGCTGGTGGCCAACGCGCCGGGCTCGGGCTTCCTGGAGTCGCCGGCGCTGCTCGGTTTCCTGCCGGCGCTGTGCCGCAAGCTGTTCGGCCAGGAGCTGAAGCTGCCGTCGCTGCCCAGCTGGTGGTGCGGCGAGCGCGCCGCGCTGGACGCCGCGCTGCCGGAGCTGGCGCAGTCCGCCATCAAGCCGACCTATGGCGTGCCGGGCGCCGGCGCCGTGCGCGGCCAGGCGCTGGGGCTGCGGGCAATCGACGAATGGGCCGGCCGCATCGTGCGCGCGGCCGACGAGTACACCGTGCAGGCCGATCCGCCGCAGTCGCAGATGCCCACCTGGAGCGGCGGCGACGGCCATGTACAGGGCATCATGCCGCGCTCGCTGGTGCTGCGCGTGTTCGCGGTGTCCGATGGCGCTGGCGGCTGGCGCGTGCTGCCGGGCGGCCTCACGCGGCTGGGCGGCGCGCAGCCGCAGAGCGCGTCGATGCAGCGCGGCGGCAGCAGCGCCGACACCTGGGTCATCACCGAAGGCGAGGTCGACGCCACCAGCCTGCTGCGGCACGCGCACCCGGCTGTCGAAGGCGCGCACCGCCAGTCCACCGTGACCAGCCGCGCCGCGGAAAACCTGTTCTGGCTGGGGCGCTATACGGAACGCAGCGAAAACACCTCGCGGCTCGCGCGGCTGGTGCTGGAAGGCCTCAACGGCGAAGACCAGTCGTCGCAGCCGCTGCTGGCCTGGCTGGGCGCCATGGCGGCGGACAGCGCCCTGGTGCTGCCCGCCGTGCCGCCGCCGGCGCAGGCGCGGCGCGTGTTCGAGCGTTCGCTGATCGCGGCGCTGGCCGGCAAGGAGGGCAACACCAGCGTGGGCTACAACCTGCGCGCCCTGCGCCACGCCGCCTCGGCCGTGCGCGAGCGCCTGTCGCAGGAACAGTGGAACGTGATCGTGCAGGCCGAGCAGGAGTTCGCGCGCGGCTGCGCGCAGTGCATGCACGACGGCGACTACTCGCCGGTGGAGGCGCTGCGCGTGCTGGAGACGCTGTCGGGCCGCACCGCGGCCATGACCGGCGCGCAGACCGACCGCATGACGCGCGACGACGGCTGGCGCCTGCTGTCCTGCGGCCGCCAGCTGGAGCGGCTGGGGTTCCTGGCCTCGGCGCTGGCCGAGGCCTTCGCCACCGGCGCCGTGTTCGACCAGAGCGGCTTCGAAACCGTGGTGGCGCTGTTCGACAGCACCATCACCTTCCATGCCCACTACCAGCAGCGCCACGACCTGCCGGCCCTGCTGGACCTGCTGGTGCTGGACCTGGACAACCCGCGCTCGCTGGGCTGGGTCACCAAGACGCTGCGCGGCCAGCTCGCCAAGCTGGCGCGCGCGCAGCCCGGCACCGTGCCCGACATCGCCGCCGGCGTGCCCGACCCGGCCCTATGGTCGCTGGAGGCTCTGTGCACGGTGGATGCCGACGGCGGCTACGCCGCCCTGCTGGCGCTGCTGGAGCAATGCGGGGACGCCGCCTACCTGCTATCGGACGACCTCACCACGCGCTACTTCGCGCACGCGGCCGACAGCCGCTACAGCATCGGAGCCTAGGCGCTTGCACGGCAGAGGCTCCGAAGTTCGGCAAGCAATGCTGCCGTGGCTAAGGACGTCGCGGGCGCCGCCCGGCATTCGCGCCCCAGCAGGGACAGCCAGGGAGGAGATGGCGCCACGGCCTTGTCAGACACCGCCGCGAACTGTTGCGGGATGGTTGATCATCCCACCTCAACTGCTTCATAGGTGTTTAAATGTATTTGTTGTGGCAATTTGAGTCACCCGCTGCAGTCTCCCTCTCAACAATTTGTTTCCCTCGAAGGAATTCCATGAAATTCATCAATAAAACCATGGGCATGACGATGATTGCCGCCGCGTTGACGGGGGCTTTCGGATTGACATGGAGCGAGCCGGGCTTCGCTAATAGCGGAGGTGGCAATGGCGCAGGTGGCAATGGCGCAGGTGGTGGTGGCGCGGGTGGTGGTGGGGCTGGTGCTGGCGGAGGTGCCGGAGGGGCGGGCGGCGGCGGTTCAGGAGCGTCCAGCGGGGGCAGCGCGGGCGGTGCTGCCGCAGGCAATGCCGGCGGCGTCGGGGGTGCAAACGTAGGCTCAGGCAACAGCGGCAGCGGCATCGGCAATACCGGCACCGGCAATCAAGGCAATACGAGCGCTGTCGGCAACAACGTTGGGGCCAACCCTTCGAGTGGGAGCCCCAGTGGCACAGCGGCCGTTGGCGGAACGACTGCAGGTTCCGGCGCCAGCGCAACCACTGGCACGAGCAACGCTGCCGCAGCAGCATCGACCGGAACCGCCAACCCAAGCTCGGCCAACGCAGCCACAGCCTCCCCAGCGTCATCCAACCCCGGTCTCGCGCCGGCGACCTCCGTTACCGCGCCTGGCGCGACGAAAGCCGTCGCTGCCTCGCCCATGGGCATACCCGCAGCGAGCACATCAGGCATTGGGGCAACGCCTTCCGCGTCATCGAACAGTGCTCCGAGCACCACGTCCACCAATCCAGGGAACGCGATGAGAGGCGCAGTTGGTTCTGCGCCGGCATCGTCGCCCATGAACGCCCCCGCGACCCCCGCCAACGCCTATGGCAAGGCGAAAGGGTCGGTTACTTCAAGCAAGGGCTCACCAGCAGCCACCTCTGCTGCCATGGGTCCCGCCGCGGCATCGAACAACACCCCGGCAGGCAAGACCTCAGCCGGCGCACGTGGCGCAACGCAACCCATGGCCGCTGCCGTTCCCGGAGCAGCAACAAGCAAGAGCGACGCGTTGAAGGGAGCTGCGGGTACGCAGGCACTGGGCAGTGCACCTTCCAGCGGCGCGAGGTCAGACAATGAATTGGGGCACTCGGCGGCGGCGACAGCCGGCGCGCCTGCCAAGGCCACCCGGAGCACCCCGAGCACCAGTTCGGCTGCGGCTGTCTCGGCCGAGGAGGCAAGGGCATCGCGCACAGAGGTGGCATTGCAGCGGGCACGCGCCACGTCAGCCAAGAGCACGCGAACTCAGGTAAATTGAGCCTCCCAGGCGACAGCGGCCGAGCCGCTGTCGCCTGAGGCGAGGTCCTTTTTATGCCTAGGCCGATGCGCGCCGAAAGCTGTGGCGTATGGGTGTTGCAATGGAGCGGGGGCTCCGATGGCGGCCTTGTTGGCCGCAGCCCAAAGGGTTGGGGGGAAACTGCAAAAAATGGTTGAACCGGCCCTAACACCATGCTGCTGCGCGTCGTCCACGAAACCCGCTACGCCTACACGCCGCCCGTGAAGACGGCGCAGCACGTCGCACACCTGCGGCCCGCGCACGGCCCGCAGCAGGCCGTGCTCGCGCACCGGCTGGAGATCGCGCCCGCGCCGGCGCAGTGCAAGGAGTCCACCGACGTGTTCGGCAACACGCGCACCTTCTTCAGCCTGCAGGCGGTGCACGAGAGCCTGCGCGTGGTTGCCGACAGCCTGGTGGCCACCCGCCCGCGCGCGCAGCCGGGCGACTCCATGCCGTGGGAGCAAGCGCGCGAGCGCATGCGCTACCACCGCGCCGCGCATTACGACGCGGCCGCGGAATTCATGTTCGCCTCGCCCTATGCGCCGCGCGACGAGGCGTTTGCCGCCTATGCGCGCCCCAGCTTCGCTGCCGGCCGGCCGCTGGCGCAGGCGGCGCGTGCGCTGATGACGCGCATCCACGAGGACTTCGTCTACGAGACCGCCGCCACCGACGTGGGCACGCCGGCGCTGGAGGCGCTGGCGCTGCGCAAGGGCGTGTGCCAGGACTTCGCGCACGTGATGCTGGCCTGCCTGCGCAGCCTGGGGCTGCCGGCGCGCTACGTCAGCGGCTACCTGCTGACCGAGCCGCCGCCTGGCCGGCCGCGGCTGGTGGGCGGCGACGCCTCGCATGCCTGGGTGTCGGTGTACCTGCCCGATGCGAACGGCCCGGGGCAATGGCTGGAGCTCGACCCGACCAACGACCGCCTGCCCGGCGAGGACTACGTGGTGCTGGCGACCGGGCGCGACTATTCCGACGTGTCGCCGCTGCGCGGCGTGATCCAGGGCGGCGCGCGCCACACGCTGCGGGTGGCGGTGACGGTGGCGCCGGTGGAGGGCTCCGTAGAATCGGCCGGGAATTCTTCCAACGACACAAGGAGCACCCCATGAGCGTCAACGACAAGCTGAAGGAACTCGGCATCACCCTGCCCACCGTGGGCACCCCGGCCGCGGCCTACGTGATGTACGTGCAGACCGGCAACCTGGTGTTCATCTCCGGCCACATCGCCAAGAAGGACGGCAAGCCCTGGGTCGGCCAGCTCGGCAAAAACATCGGCACCGAGGAAGGCAAGCAGGCCGCCCGTGCCATCGCCATCGACCTGATGGGCACGCTGCAGGCCGCAGTGGGCGGCGACCTGGGCAAGGTCAAGCGCATCGTCAAACTGATGAGCCTGGTGAACTCCACGCCCGACTTCACCGAGCAGCACCTGGTCACCAACGGCTGCAGCGAACTGATCGCGCAGGTGTTCGGCGACAAGGGCGCGCATGCGCGCTCCGCCTTCGGGGTGGCGCAGATTCCGACGGGCGCCTGCGTCGAAATCGAGATGATCGCGGAAGTCTAGTCACTTCAAAAACGCTGCGCGTTTTTGAAGTGCTCTGATCAGATGATTGACCGCGGAGTGAATCCGCGATCAATCATGGAGGGACCGCGCTGCACGTTGTTTCGCGCGATCCGGGTGGAACGGTTCACCGTCCGAGCAAATGGGGTCGGATCGCGATTCAGGACGCAGCGTCTCCGAAGCGCCGGGGCGCCGTCCGAATCGTGCTCTGACCCCATTTGCGTTCTCAGCCGGAGACTTCACATCCACCTCACCCCCGCCGCGCGTAGCTCACCGTCAGCATCTCCCACTGGTGCCCGTCCGGGTCGTTCCAGTACACCATGCGCCCGCCATAGGCCGTGTTGACCTGGTTGTTCACCGGACTGTGCACGTCGCTGCGAAACGGAATACCCGCGGCCTGGATACGCTCCAGGATCGCGTCGAATTCCGCTTCGCTCACGCGAAAGCAGTAGTGCTCGACCGGGAACGGTTCGTCGGTCTGGAAGAAATCCAGCGTCAGCCCGTCGTTGAGGTACACCGGCGCGAACGGGCCGACGCCGGATGCCGCCCACGGCACGCCGAGCAGTTCGCCCAGCCGCTGCGCCGAGGCGGCCTTGTCGCGCGTGGAGACGATGAAGTGATCGAGTTCGATAGCCATGGCGCGAGCATACCGATGCACGCACAACCCTACATCCCCATCAGCACCCGCATCGTCCGCTGCCCCACCCGCCTCCCCGGCGGCAGGCCGGCTTTGGCGCGCTCGGCCTCGATCGCGTCGCGCGTGTTGCGCCCGGCGACACCGTCGGCCGTCACCAGGGCGTGGCCGCGCGAGACCAGCCACTCCTGCAATTGCCGGGTCTGCGCGCGCGTGAGGCCCGGGTCGTCGGTCGGCCAGGGCGTGACGATGCCCGGCCCGCCGGCGATCTTGTCGGCCAGCACCGCCACCTCCATCACGTAGCGCTCGGACTGGTTGTAGCGCCACACCGTGCGGAAGTTCGACGAGACCAGGAACACCGGCCCGGGCATGCCGACCGGCGCGATCGGATACAGCTCCGGGTCGCCCGGCACCTGCAGCGGCGCCGCCTGCCCGGCGCGGTCCACGGC
>NZ_JACCWG010000228.1 GCF_013697775.1 Ramlibacter sp.
GGCGCGGGCGCCCTGGCGGCGGGGGCCGCGGCGACCGGCGCCACCACCGGCTCGGGCTTGGCCACGGGCATCGGCGCCGGCGCATCGGGCAGCACGCCCTTGATGATCGGTTCCTGGCGGTTCGAGCGCTCGTGCGAGCGGCGCGTCACCTCGGTCGGGTCCTCGATTTCCTCGGCCATGTTGTAGCTGGCCTTCATGCTGTCCAGGCGCGGGTCGTCGTGCTTCAGGCGCTCCAGCCGGTAGTTCGGCGTTTCCAGCGTCTTGTTGGGCACCATGATCACGCCGATGCGCTGCTTGAGCTCGATCTTGGCGATCTCGGTGCGCTTCTCGTTGAGCAGGAACGAGGCGACTTCCACCGGCACCTGCACGTACACGGCGGCCGTGCTGTCCTTCATGGACTCTTCCTGGATGATGCGCAGGATCTGCAGCGCCGAGCTTTCGGTGTCGCGGATGTGGCCGTGGCCGCCGCAGCGCGGGCAGGGGATGGACGCGCCTTCGGATAGCGCCGGGCGCAGCCGCTGGCGGCTCATTTCCATCAGGCCGAACTTGCTGATCGAGCCGAACTGCACACGCGCGCGGTCCTGGCGCAGCGCGTCGCGCAGGCGGTTCTCCACCTCGCGGCGGTTCTTCGACTCTTCCATGTCGATGAAGTCGATGACGATCAGGCCGCCCAGGTCGCGCAGGCGCATCTGGCGCGCCACTTCGTCGGCGGCTTCCAGGTTGGTGCGGGTGGCGGTTTCCTCGATGTCGCCGCCCTTGATGGAACGCGCCGAGTTGACGTCGATGGAGACCAGCGCCTCGGTATGGTCGATCACGACCACGCCGCCGGAGGGCAGCTTTACCTCGCGGGCGTAGGCCGATTCGATCTGGTGCTCGATCTGGAAGCGCGAGAACAGCGGTGCGTCGTCGCGGTAGCGCTTCACGCGCGCGGCATGCTCGGGCATGACGTGCGACATGAACTGCTGCGCCTGTTCGTAGATCTCATCGGTGTCGATCAGGATGTCGCCGATGTCGTTGTTGAAGTAGTCGCGGATGCAGCGGATGACCAGCGACGATTCCTGGTAGATCAGGAAGGCGCCCTTGCCGCCCTTGGACGCGCCTTCGACGGCGTTCCACAGCTTGAGCAGGTAGTTCAGGTCCCACTGCAGCTCGGGCGCGCTACGGCCGATGCCAGCGGTGCGCGCGATGATGGACATGCCGTTGGGGTATTCCAACTGGTCCATGTTCTCCTTGAGCTCCTGCCGGTCCTCGCCCTCGATGCGCCGGCTGACGCCGCCGCCGCGCGGGTTGTTGGGCATCAGCACCACGTAGCGGCCGGCCAGCGAGATGAAGGTGGTGAGCGCCGCGCCCTTGTTGCCGCGTTCTTCCTTTTCGACCTGGACCAGCAGTTCCTGGCCTTCGCGGATCACGTCGTTGATGCGGGCCTGCGAGGGTGGCGTGCTGCCCTGGAAGAACTGCTTGGAGATTTCCTTGAACGGCAGGAAGCCGTGGCGGTCCTCGCCGTAGTCGACGAAACAGGCTTCGAGGCTGGGCTCGACCCGCGTGACCACGGCCTTGTAGATGTTGCCCTTGCGCTGCTCGCGCCCCTCGATCTCGATCTCGTAGTCGAGGAGCTTTTGCCCGTCGACGATGGCCAGGCGGCGTTCTTCGGCCTGCGTGGCATTGATCAGCATCCGCTTCATAAACTGTCCCCTTCGGAAGCCCATGGCTTCCCAAAAACATCAACCGCTCCATGACGGAGCAACGATGCCGACGGACGCTCGAAACGACGGGAATTGCCGGAGGGCGGCGCGCTGAGGACTAGCTCAGCGGGCGAGGCCAGGGCACATGGATGGAGGCGAGAAGGACGAAGCGCGGCCGCGCCGCAGGAAGAGCGGCGATGGTGGGGCGCGTCAGGGGGAAGGCCGCGGGCGATGCGGTGGCTTGCAGGGGGCTTGTAAGCCACCGCCAGCAGGCCAGGATGATCGCCAACAGCACGTTGTTCTCGCTTAGATCCGCCAGCCAGCTGGGCGCTGGCGGGCATTGATTCCGTATCGGTGTTTCAAGACAGTCGCATCACCGCTGCAAACGGCAGCGTGGCATCGACCTTCCAGCGCGGCTTTGTGGAGGGGTGGACTAAACTCCAGCCAAATCAACCACTTACAGCGTAACGCTAGTGAAACAGATTATAGGGGGCGAAACGCCCCCTGCAAATGCGGCTGTCAAATATCTGACCGTAGGGGAGGAATCGGCCGGCCAGCGCCTGGACAATTTCCTCGTGCGCGAGCTCAAGGGCGTGCCGAAGACGCACGTCTACCGCATCATCCGCAGCGGCGAAGTGCGCCTCAACAAGGGCCGCGCCGGCGCCGACAGCCGCATCGCGGTCGGCGACGTGGTGCGCATTCCGCCGGTGCGCGTGTCCGAGCGGGCCGAGCAGAAGCTGGCCCGGCCGGCGCCGGCGCGCGAATTCCCGGTGCTGTTCGAAGACGAGCACCTGATGGCGGTGGACAAGCCGGCCGGGGTGGCGGTGCACGGCGGCAGCGGCGTCAGCTTCGGCGTGATCGAGCAGCTGCGCCAGGCGCGCCCGCAGGCGAAATTCCTGGAACTGGTGCACCGGCTCGACCGCGAGACCTCGGGCCTGCTGCTGGTCGCCAAGCGCCGCTCGGCGCTGCTGGCCCTGCAGGACCAGTTCCGCGAGCGCGAGACCGGCAAGACCTACCTGGCGCTGGCGCTCGGCGCCTGGCCGGCCAACAAGAAGGTCATCGACCAGCCGCTGCACAAGTACCTGCTGGCCGACGGCGAGCGGCGGGTGAAGGTGGTGGCCAAGGACGACCCCGACGGCATGCGCTCGGTCACGCTGGTGAAAGTCGCCGAGAACCTGCAGGACTGCAGCCTGCTGGAAGTGACGATCAAGACCGGCCGCACGCACCAGATCCGCGTGCACCTGGCCTCGCAAGGCCACCCGATCGCGGGCGACGACAAGTACGGCGAGTTCGAGCGCAACAAGTCGCTGCAAAAGGCGGGGTTGAAGCGCATGTTCCTGCACGCGTGGCGGTTACAGTTCACGCATCCCGCCAGCGGCGAGCGGCTTGCGCTGCAGGCCGAACTTCCCCCCGAATTGACCCATTTCCTGGACCATGTCCGCGCAGCGTCCCCGCAGCTTTGACCTGATTGCCTTCGACTGGGACGGCACCCTGTTCGACTCCACCCAGATCATCGTGCGCTGCATCCAGCGCGCGGTGGCCGACGTGGGCGGCGCGGTGCCCAGCGACAAGGCCGCCGCCTATGTCATCGGCATGGGGCTGATGCAGGCGCTGGCGCATGCCGCGCCCGACGTGCCGCAGGAGAAATATCCCGAGCTGGGCGCGCGCTACCGCCACCACTACATTGCGCACCAGAACGACCTGAGCCTGTTCGAGGGCGTGCTGCCGCTGTTCGCCGACCTGCGCGCGCGCCACCACTGGCTGGCGGTGGCCACCGGCAAGTCGCGCCGCGGCCTGGACGACGCCCTGCGGACCGTGCAGCTGCAGGGCGTGTTCGACGGCTCGCGCACCGCCGACGAAACGGCCGGCAAGCCGCACCCGCAGATGCTGCACGAGCTGATGCGTGAATTCGGCGTGGAGCCCGAGCGCACCCTGATGGTGGGCGACACCACGCACGATCTGCAGATGGCGGTGAACGCCGGCTGCGCCAGCGTGGGCGTGAGCTACGGCGCGCACGAGCCGCAGGCATTCCACGTGCTCAAGCCGCGCTTCATCGCCCACTCGGTGCGGCAGCTGCACGACTGGCTGCTGGAGAACGCCTGAGCCATGGACGACGACACCGCCGCCGTTCCCCTGTGCAACTCGGCCGACCTGGTGGAAGGCGGCACGGCCGTGCCGTTCGACCTTCTCTACGGCGGCCAGACCTGCCGCGCCTTCGCCGTGCGCTGGAAGGGTGGCGTGCATGCCTACCTGAACCGCTGCGCGCACGTGGCCATGGAAATGGACTGGCAGCCGAACCGCTTCTTCGACGACAGCGGCCAGTGGCTGCTGTGCGCCACGCATGGCGCCGTGTACCGGCCGGACACCGGCGCCTGCGCGGGCGGCCCGTGCCGCGGCGGGCTGGTGAAGATCGCCCTCAGCGAGCGGGATGGCGTGGTGCACTGGCATACTGATTTCAACCTCAAACCAGTCGAGTTCTAGAACAAAGATGAACGAATCGCAGCCGCCCGGCACGCCGGGCTACGAAACCTCGCCACCCGCCGCACCCGTGCAGCCCGTCCGGGCCGAAGCACCCGGCTGGGAGCGCGCCACGCTGGAGCGCCTGCTGCAGGCTGGCCTGCACGAGCAGCGCCAGGGGCGCCGCTGGCGCACTTTCGTGCGGCTGGCCTGGCTGGCGTTCTTCGTGTTCCTGGCCTGGGCGATGTTCTCGCGCGGAGGCGCCAGTTCCGACAAGACCTTGCCGCACACGGCCGTGGTCGAGATCAAGGGCGAGATCTCGGCGGACTCCGAGGCCAGCGCCGAGTTCGTGGTGGCGGCGATGCGCGCCGCGTTCGAGGACGAGGGTTCGCGCGGCGTGGTGCTGCTGATCAACTCGCCCGGCGGCAGCCCGGTGCAGGCCGGCATCATCAACGACGAGATGCGCCGGCTGAAGGCCAAGTACAGCAACAAGCCGCTGCTGGCCGTGGTCGAGGAGTCCTGCGCCTCGGCGGCCTACTACATCGCCGCCGGCGCCGACCGCATCTTCGTGGACAAGGCCAGCATCGTCGGCAGCATCGGCGTGCTGATGGACGGCTTCGGCTTCGTCGGCCTGATGGAAAAACTGGGCGTCGAGCGCCGGCTGATGACGGCCGGCGAGAACAAGGGCTTTCTGGACCCGTTCAGCCCGCAGACCGACAAGCACCGCCAGCACGCCCAGGTGATGCTCGACCAGATCCACAAGCAGTTCATCGACGTGGTGAAGGCCGGTCGCGGCAAGCGCCTGAAGGAATCGCCGGAACTGTTCACCGGCCTGTTCTGGACCGGCCAGCAGGCGGTGGACATGGGCCTGGCCGACCAGCTCGGCAGCCTGGACCAGGTGGCGCGCGACGTGATCAAGGCGGAAGACCTGGTCGACTACACCCGCCGCGCCAACGTGGCCGAGAAGCTGGCCAAGAAGTTCGGCGCCTCGATCGGCGAAGGCGCGGTGCGCGCCTTCAAGGCCATGCCCGGGCTGCGCTGAAGCGCGCTGGCCTTGTTCTTCAGGCGCCGAGCGCGAACACCGCCGGCGTCTTGCCGCCCACCGGCGCCAGCGCATCGCGCCAGCGCTGCACGGTGTCGCAGCGGCTGGCGGCCTGCGGCAAGGTCAGGCCGCTGCTTACCGCCACGCGCGTGGTGGGCCGCAAGTTCTGCAGCAGCGCGTCCCACAGCGCCAGGTTGCGGTAGGGCGTTTCGATGAACAGCTGGGTCTGGCCGGTGCGCAGGGCCAGCGCTTCCAGCTCGCGAATGCGCTGCCCGCGCGGAACCTGCTCCTGCGGCAGGTAGCCGACGAAGGCGAAATTCTGCCCGTTGAGCCCGCTGGCGGCCAGCGCCAGCAGCAGCGACACCGGGCCGACCAGCGGCACCACCTGCAACCCCAGCGCGTGCGCGGCGCGTACCACGGAGGCGCCCGGGTCGGCCACGGCCGGCATGCCGGCTTCGCTCAGCAGCCCGACGTCGTGTCCTTCCATCGCGGGCGCGAGCAGCGGCCGCGCGTCGAAGCCGGCAGTGTGGTCACCCTTCTTGTGCACCTCGCGCGGCAACTCCACGATGTGCTGCTGCTGCAGCGGCGCGGCCAGCGCATGCAGCTCGCCGATGCGCTTGAGGACATGGCGCGCGCTCTTGGCGTTCTCGCAGATCCAATGGTCCAGCCGCGCCGCAGCCACCAGCGTGCCCTCGGGCAACACCTCGGCGATGGGCACCGCCGTGTCGCAGCCGAAATCCAGCGGCGCCGGCACCAGAAACAGCTTGCCGCGTTCGTGCATCAGAGCAGGGCCACGCCCGCGGCGCGCAGCATGCGGCAGGTGCGGATCAGCGGCAGGCCGACCAGCGCGGTGGGGTCGTCGCTGTCGATGGATTCGAGCAGGGCGATGCCCAGGCCCTCGCTCTTGGCACTGCCCGCGCAGTCGTAGGGCTGCTCGGCATGCAGGTAGGCTTCGATCTCGGCGTCGCGCAGGTCCCTAAAGCGCACCCGCACGGCGGCGATGTCCTGCTGGACGAAGCCGCTGTCCAGGCAGACCACCGCCACCGCCGTCTGGAACACCACCATCTTGCCGCGCATGCGCCGCAGCTGCGCCACGGCGTTGTCGTGCGTGCCGGGCTTGCCGATGGCCTCGCCGGCCAGGTCCGCCACCTGGTCGGAGCCGATCACGACGGCCTTCGGATGGCGTTCGGCGACCGCGCGCGCCTTGGCCAGCGCGAGGCGCCGCGCGAGTTCGGGCGGCGCTTCGCCGGGGTGCGGCGTTTCGTCGACCTCCGGCGAGGCAACCTCGAACGGGATGCGCAGGCGCGCCAGCAACTCGCGCCGGTAGCGCGAGGTGGAGCCCAGCACGACGGGGCGTCCTCGCAAAGTTGACAGGGGGGCGTCTTGCGGCATGGGTCGATTCTCTTACACTGGCTCCATGAAGAAAGAGTTCGACGCCCGGCGGCTCGACGTCAAGCGGTTCGCCGAGAGCGGCGCGCAGCTGGAGTCCGACGAAACGCTCGGCGGCTATGCCCGCCTGCTCGGCGAGACGCAGGGGCGCGGCGCGGAGAATGCCGTGCACTGGGAGGCGCGCGGCGAACTGGGCAATCCCGGCCATCTGCGGCCGGGCGTTTGGATGCACCTGCGCGCGCGCGCCGTGCTGCCGCTGGTCTGCCAGCGCTGCCTGGCGCCGGTGGACGTCGAGGCGGCTGTCGAGCGCGCGTTCCGCTTCGTCGAGGACGAGGACACCGCGGCGACCAAGGACGATGCCTCCGACGAGGACGTGCTGGCGCTCAGCCGCAGTTTCGACCTGGTGGAGCTGGTGGAAGACGAGCTGCTGATGGATCTGCCGGTGGCGCCTCGCCACGAGGTTTGCCCGGAAACCCTGCCGTTCGCCAGCGCCGACGCCGAATTCGAAGAGGCCATGGCCGAGCGGCCGCGCCCGTTCGCCGCGCTGGCACGCCTGAAGTCCGGTAAACATTAAGCGAATCAATCGCTTTGGCTATAATGGCGGGCTTCGCGCCGGAACGCTCTTGCTTCAAGAAGCGGCATCTACCGGGCGCGGACTCTCACCAACCGATTGACCGGCTGCACCGCGCAGCCCCTGATCCAGGAGCCCACCATGGCCGTCCAGCAAAACAAGAAGTCGCCTTCCAAGCGCGGAATGCACCGTTCCCACAACGCCCTGAACGTGCCGGGCATCGCGGTGGAACCCACCACCGGCGAAACCCACCTGCGCCACCACATCAGCCCCACCGGTTTCTACCGGGGCCGCAAGGTGCTCAAGACAAAGAACGAAGCCTGAACGGCTTCGCGATTCCCAGGCCCGGCTGCGCCCGCAGTTCGGGCCTTTGTCTTGATGGGGGTCGCACAGGCTAGCCCATGACCATCCTGGCCGTTGACTGCATGGGGGGGGACCACGGGCCGCAGGTCACACTGCCGGCCTGCCGCCAGTTTCTCGAAGCCCACCCCGATACCCAGCTGCTGCTCGTGGGCCTGCCCGCCGAGCTTGCCGGCTTCTCGCATCCACGTGCCCAGATCGTGCCCGCCTCCGAGGTGGTGGCGATGGACGACGGCGTGGAAATCGCGCTGCGCAAGAAGAAGGACTCGTCCATGCGCGTGGCGCTGCGCGAGGTCAAGGATGGGCGCGCGCAGGCCGCCATTTCGGCCGGCAACACCGGCGCCCTGATGGCGCTGGCGCGCTACCTGCTCAAGACGGTGGACGGCATCGAGCGTCCTGCCATCGCCTACCCCATGCCCAATGCCAAGGGCCGCGCCACTACCGTGCTGGACCTGGGCGCCAACGTCGACTGCACCGAGCAGCACCTGCTGCAGTTCGCCGTGCTCGGCTCCGCCTTGGTGGCGGCGCTCACCAACAACGACGCGCCCTCGGTCGGCCTGTTGAACATCGGCGAGGAAATGATCAAGGGCAGCGAGGTCATCAAGCGCGCCGGCGAGCTGCTGCGCTCGGCGGCCACCTCTGGCGACCTGAATTTCTACGGCAACGTGGAAGGCAACGACATCTTCAAGGGCACCACCGACATCGTGGTGTGCGACGGCTTCGTCGGTAACGTGCTGCTCAAGACCAGCGAGGGCCTGGCCCAGATGATCGGCGGCTTCCTGCGCGAAGAGTTCTCGCGCAATCCATTGACCAAGGTTGCGGCATTGGTTGTCTACCCGGTGCTATCTGCCTTCAAAAAGCGAGTGGACTACCGCCGCTACAACGGTGCCGCCTTGATGGGCCTGCGCGGGCTGGTGTTCAAGAGCCACGGTTCGGCTGACGCCTTCGCGTTCGAGCAGGCCCTGAACCGCGCGTATGATGCAGCCCGTAACAATTTGCTCGATCGCGTCCAGGCGCGCATCGCCCACGCCCGCCCCCTGCTGGTGGGTGTGTCCGACGCTCCCTCGCTCGAACCCGTATCGACCTGACGATGAAGCCTTATTCCCGCATCACCGGCACCGGCAGCTACCTGCCGCCGCGCCGCGTGACCAATGCCGAACTCGCGACCGAACTCGCGGGCCGCGGCGTGGAAACGTCGGACACCTGGATCGTGGAGCGCACCGGCATCCGCGCGCGCCATTTCGCGGCGCCCGAGGTGACCAGCAGCGACCTCGCGCTGCACGCCTGCCGCCACGCGCTGGAAGCCGCCGGCCGCACGCCGCAGGAAATCGACCTGATCATCGTGGCGACTTCCACGCCCGACATGGTGTTCCCCTCCAGCGCCTGCATCCTGCAGCACAAGCTGGGCATCGCCGGCTGCGCGGCGTTCGACCTGCAGGCGGTGTGCACCGGTTTCGTCTATGCCATCACCGTGGCCGACGCCATGATCCGCAGCGGCACCGCCACGCGGGCGCTGGTGGTCGGCGCCGAGGTGTTCTCGCGCATCCTGGACTTCAGCGACCGCTCCACCTGCGTGCTGTTCGGTGACGGCGCCGGCGCGGTGGTGCTGGAAGCCTCCGACACGCCTGGCATCCTGGCGAGCGACCTGCATGCCGACGGCAGCCAGGTCGGCATCCTGTGCGTGCCCGGCACGGTGTCGGGCGGCAAGGTGCTGGGCGATCCGTTCCTGAAGATGGACGGGCAGGCGGTGTTCAAGCTGGCCGTGGGCGTGCTGGAGAGCGCGGCGCGCACCACGCTGGCCAAGGCCGGCCGCACCGAGGCCGACATCGACTGGCTGATCCCGCACCAGGCCAACATCCGCATCATGCAAGGCACGGCCAAGCGGCTGAAGCTGCCCATGCACAAGCTGGTGGTGACGGTGGACCAGCACGGCAACACCTCCGCCGCCTCGGTGCCGCTGGCGCTGGATGCGGCGGTGCGCGGCGGCCAGATCAGGAAAGGCGACACGCTCATGCTGGAAGGCGTGGGCGGCGGCTTCACCTGGGGCGCCGTGCTGCTGGATCTCTGAGCCCCGCGCCCCGCGCCGCTCCATCCGAGACAACTCACATGAAACCGTTCGCTTTCGTTTTTCCCGGCCAGGGCTCGCAGTCGGTCGGCATGCTCGACGCCTGGGGCGACCACCCGGCCGTGGCCGAGACGCTGCGGGAGGCTTCCGACGCGCTGGGCGATGACGTCGCGCGCCTGATGAAGGAAGGCCCGAAGGAAGCGCTGGCGCTCACCACCAATGCGCAGCCGGTGATGCTGGCGGCGGGCGTCGCCGCCTGGCGCGCCTGGCTGGCCGAAGGCGGCGCCGAGCCCGCCGTGATGGCTGGCCATTCGCTGGGCGAGTACTCCGCGCTGGTCGCCTCCGGCGCGCTGGCGCTGGGAGACGCCATGCCGCTGGTGCGGTTCCGCGCCGAAGCCATGCAGCAGGCGGTGCCGGTGGGCGAGGGCGCCATGGCCGCCATCCTCGGCCTCGCGGCGCAGGACGTGATCGACGGCTGCGCCGACACCGTGCGCAGCTTCGGCCTCAACACCGACGAAGCGGTGGAGGCGGTCAATTTCAACAGCCCGGTGCAGACCGTCATCGCCGGCAGCAAGGCCGCGGTCGAACGCGCTTGCGAGGCGCTGAAAGCACGCGGCGCCAAGAGCGCGGTGATGCTGCAGGTCTCGGCGCCGTTCCATTCCAGCCTGATGAAGCCGGCGGCCGAGAAGCTCAAGGAGCGCCTGGCCGCCACGCCGCTGGCGGCGCCGCGCATCCCGGTGGTCAACAACATCGAAGCCAAGGCCGAGAGCGAGGCCGACCGCATCCGCGCGGCGCTCTACGAGCAGGCCTATGGCCCGGTGCGCTGGGTCGACTGCATGCGCGCGATCAAGGCGCTGGGCCCGGCACTGGTCATCGAGTGCGGCCCCGGCAAGGTGCTGGCCGGCCTGGCCAGGCGCATCGACCCGGAAATGGTGGGCGTGCCGCTGTACGACCCCGCCACGCTTGCGAACGCCAAGGAGCTGCTGGCATGACCGCCGCTTCCTTTGAAGGCCAGGTCGCCCTGGTGACGGGCGCATCGCGCGGCATCGGCGCGGCCATCGCGCTGGAACTGGCGCACAAGGGCTTGAAGGTGATCGGCACCGCCACCACCGACGACGGCGCGGCGAAGATCGGCCAGGCGCTCGGCGGTTTTGCCGGCTGCCGCGGCGCGCGGCTCGACGTGAACGATGCCACCTCGGTGGACGCGCTGATCGAGGGCATCGCCAAGGAATCCGGCGCGCTGCACGTGCTGGTGAACAACGCCGGCATCACGCGCGACACGCTGGCCATGCGCATGAAGGACGACGACTGGGACGCGGTGCTGGACACCAACCTCAAGGCGGTGTTCCGCATGAGCCGCGCCGTGATGCGCACGATGATGAAGCAGCGCTACGGCCGCATCGTCAACATCACCAGCGTGGTCGGCGCTTCGGGCAATCCGGGCCAGGCCAACTACGCGGCCGCCAAGGCCGGCGTCGCCGGCATGACGCGCGCGCTGGCGCGTGAACTCGGCAGCCGCGGCATCACGGTCAATTGCATTGCGCCCGGTTTCATCGAAACCGACATGACGGCGTCGCTGCCCGAAGAGCAGCAGAAGGCGCTGCTCGGCCAGATTCCCCTGGGGCACCTGGGCAAGCCGGCCGACATCGCGCACGCGGTGGCCTGGCTCGCGTCGCCGCAGGCGGCCTACGTGACCGGCCAGGAAATCCACGTCAACGGCGGCATGTACATGGCCTGAGCGCGCCGGCACCTGCCGGAGCTGGCAGGCTGGCCGGCACTCCTGGCCGGTCTAGAATTACAGATTCATTCACAACCCTCTGAGGGAACCCATGAGCGATATCGAAGCACGTGTCAAGAAGATCATCGCCGAGCAGCTCGGCGTGGAAGAGTCGCAAGTGACCAACGACAAGGCCTTCGTGGCCGACCTGGGCGCGGACTCGCTCGACACTGTGGAACTGGTGATGGCGCTCGAGGACGAGTTCAGCATCGAGATCCCCGACGAAGACGCGGAGAAGATCACCACGGTGCAGAACGCCATCGACTACGCGCTGCAGCACCAGAAGGCTTGATGCGTCGCCGCGTTGTCGTCACCGGACTGGGCTGCATCAGCCCCGTGGGCAACACGGTGGAGCAGTCCTGGGCCAACCTGCTTGCCGGCACGCCCGGCATCGACCGTATCGCGTCGTTCGACGCGTCCAACCTGGCCTGCACCTTCGCCGGTGAGGTCAAGGGCTTCAACATCGTCGATTACATCGTCGAGAAGCAGGCCCGCCACATGGACCGCTTCATCCATCTGGGGTTGGCCGCGGCCTGCCAGGCCGTTGCCGACGCGGGCCTGCCGACGGGCGCGGCGCTCGGCGACGAGCAGGCCGAGCGCATCGGCGTGAACATCGGCTCGGGCATCGGCGGGCTGCCGATGATCGAGGAAACGCATTCCGAAATGCTGAGCCGCGGACCGCGCCGCATTTCACCGTTCTTCGTGCCGGCTTCGATCATCAACATGATCTCCGGGCACGTGTCGATCAAATTCGGCTTCAAGGGCCCCAACATCGCGGTGGTCACGGCCTGCACCACGGGCCTGCACGCGGTGGGACTGTCGGCCCGGCTGATCGAGTGCGGCGACGCCGACGTGATGGTCGCGGGCGGCGCCGAATCCTGCGTGTCGGCACTGGGCGTCGGCGGCTTCGCCGCGGCGCGCGCTCTGTCCACCCGCAACGACGACCCCAAGACGGCCTCCCGGCCCTGGGACAAGGACCGCGACGGCTTCGTGCTGGGCGAGGGCGGCGGCGTGCTGGTGCTGGAAGAGTACGAGCATGCGCGCGCGCGCGGTGCACGGATCTACGCCGAGGTGGCGGGCTTCGGCATGAGCGGCGATGCGTACCACATGACCGCGCCGAACGTGGACGGCCCGCGCCGGGCGATGGTGGCCGCGCTGCGCAACGCCGGCGTCAATGCCGACCAGGTGGACTACATCAATGCGCACGGCACCTCCACGCAGCTGGGCGACGCGAACGAGTCCAACGCGATCAAGCTGGCGCTGGGCGACCACGCCAAGCGCACGGTGGTGAACTCCACCAAGTCCATGACCGGCCACCTGCTGGGCGGCGCGGGCGGCATCGAATCGGTGTTCACGGTGCTGGCGCTGTACCACCAGAAGAGCCCGCCGACCATCAACATCTTCGAACAGGACCCCGAGTGCGATCTCGACTACTGCGCCAACACGGGGCGGGACCTGAAGATCGACGTGGCGCTGAAGAACAACTTCGGCTTCGGCGGCACCAACGGCTCGCTGGTGTTCAAGCGGCTCTGACGCAGCATCGCTTTTCATGCACAGCGCCCCATCGGTGACGTATCCGGTGGGGCGCTGCCGCTTTGCGGCCGGCCTGGCAGTGGGCATCTGGCTGGCTGGTGCGCTGGTGCTGGCCGCCTGGCTGGCGCAGACGCCTGGGCCGGGATGGCGGCACGGCATTGCCGCGGCGGCGCTCGCCTTCGCGGCGGTGTTCGCCTGCGCCGCGTGGCTGCGCGGTGCCCGGGGCACGCTGGCCTGGGATGGCGGGCAATGGTGGTGGGAGCCGGCGCGCGGCGCCGCGGCCGCGCCGCAGCAGGCCGGCGAGATCCGCATCCGGCTCGACCTGCAGCGCTGGCTGCTGCTGGCGTGGCAGGGCGAGCCCGGCGGGCCGAACTGGCTCTGGCTGGAGCGCAAACGCGCGCCGTTGCACTGGGATGCGCTGCGCCGTGCGGTATATTCGCGCGCCAGGACCGAAGGCCCGCAGGGGCGAGACGAGCAGCCTCCGGCCGAACCATGACAAAGACGCCCCCCGCCCCCGCCGCCGAATCCGGCGAGACCGACCTGATGCTGGTGCATCGCACGGTGGCGGGCGACCAGAAGGCCTTCGAGCTGCTGGTGATCAAGTACCAGCGCCGCATCGAGCGGCTGATCGGGCGCATGGTGCGCGACACCGACCTGGTGGAGGACATCGCGCAGGAAACCTTCATCCGCGCCTACCGCGCGCTGCCCCAGTTCCGCGGCGACGCGCAGTTCTATACCTGGCTCTACCGCATCGCCGTCAATACCGCCAAGAAGACGCTGGTCGATCTCAAGCGCGACCCGCTGGTGTCCGAAACCGCCTTGCGTGGCAACAACGCGGATGAGGACGAAACTTCCGGCGTGGAGAACGAACTAACCACCGCGGAAACACCGGAGACGGTGCTGGCCGCCAAGGAAATCGCCGCCGCGGTCAACTCGGCCATGGAGGCGTTGCCCGAGGAATTGCGCCAGGCGGTGATGCTGCGCGAGATCGAGGGCCTGAGCTATGAGGAGATCGCGCAGATGATGAATTGCCCGATCGGAACGGTGCGGTCGCGGATCTTCCGCGCCCGGGAGGCCATTTCGGCCAAGGTCAAGCCCCTGCTGGAAAACCAGTCGGGCAAGCGCTGGTGACGGCAATGCGGCAAGGTGATGGTATGGAAACGATGCACACGCGCGAACTGATTTCGGCACTGGCCGACGGGCAGCTCCAGGGCGATGATTTCGCCCGGGGCGTCCAGGCCACGGCCGCCGACCCGCAGGCCCTGGCCGCCTGGCAGGACTACCACCTCATTGGCGACGTGCTGCGCTCGAGCGAGCTGGCAGCATCCTCTCCGTCGGCGGCCTTCCTGGCCCGCCTGCAGGTCCGGCTGGACGCCGAAGCACCATTGCAGCCGGAGCGCCCTATCCCGGCCGATGAACAGCCGCCGGCCTTCGACCTGCGCCGTGCGCCGGCCAACGAAGCCTCGATGCGCTGGAAGATGGTGGCCGGCGTCGCCTCGCTGGCGGCAGTCGCCGCGATCGGCTGGAACGTCGCCGGCCCGGGCAATGCGCCGGGGCAGGGTCAGTTTGCTGGCCTGGCGCCGCAGGCTTCCGAGGGCGTGATCGCCGTGTCGCGCGAAGGCGCGAGCGGCCCCATGATCCGCGACGCGCGGCTGGACCAGCTGCTTGCCGCGCACCGCCAGTTCGGCGGCGCGATCGCGCTGCAGGCGCCGGCCGGTGCGCTGCGCAACGCGACCTTCGAGGCGCCCGCCCGCTAAGCGACAGCACACGCCCCCATGCTCCTCCTGCGCAGCGCCACTCCCGCCTTTTCCCGCACCACGCGGGGCCTGCTCGCCTTGTGGGCCTGGGGCATCCTGGGATTGGCGTCGGCGCAGACCACGCTGCCGGCGCAGCAGGCCAAGCCGGCCGAGCTCAGCGTCGGCGACTGGCTGGTGCGCATGCACCAGGCCTCGCGCCAGCGCAGCTACGTCGGCACCTTCGTCATCTCCTCCAGCAGCGGCGCCATGTCCAGCGGCCGCATCTGGCATGCCTGCGACGGGCCCTTGCAGGTCGAGCGGGTGGAGTCGCTGACCGGCGCGCCGCGCTCCACCTTCCGCCGCAACGACGAAGTCGTCATCTTCGTGCCGGAAAGCCGGGTGGTGCGCACCGAGAAGCGCGAGCTGCTGGGCATGTTCCCGGACCTGCTGAAGTCCAGCGAAACCACCGTCCCCGATTTTTATTCGGCGCGCCGGCTGGGCACCGACCGCGTGGCCGGCTTCGAGGCCGAGGTGGTGCAGCTCACGCCCAAGGACAACCTGCGCTTCGGCTACCGCATCTGGAGCGAGCGCAAGAGCGGCCTGGTGATGAAGGTGCAGACGCTCGACGGCGACAGCCGCGTGCTCGAGCAGGCCGCCTTCTCCGAACTGCAGCTGGACGCGCCGGTGCGCGCCGACAAGCTGGCGCGCATGATGGCGCCGCCCGAGGGCTGGCGCGTGGAGCGCGACGAAACCGTGCGGACCACGGCAGCCCAGGAGGGCTGGGCATTGAAGGCCGCGGTGCCGGGCTTCAAGCCGATGAGCTGCTTCAAGCGGCCGGCCGAGGGCGTGATGCAGTGGGTGTTCTCCGACGGGCTGGGCGCGGTGTCGCTGTTCGTGGAGGCCTACGACGCCCAGCGCCACGCGCAGGAAGGCATCTTCGCCAGCGGCGCCACCAACACGCTCACGCGCCGCATGCAGGACTGGTGGCTTACGGCCGTCGGCGAGGTGCCGCCGCAGACGCTGCGCGCCTTCGCGCAGAGCCTTGAGCGCCGCAAATAGATCCCCATCTGCAGCGGCATGCCCGTTCGGTTCGGGCCGCGCCGCCTGCTGCGGTGTTTTTTCCTGGTAGTCCCCGTGAAAGGTCGCGAAATGTCTCGCATCGATTGGAAAGCATGGCGTGCCTATGCGCTGGTGGCGGTGCTGGCCGTCGCCGGTACCGTGGCGCTGATCCCGGCGCGCCCGGTGGTCGCGCAGTCGGCCCCGCAGCCGCGCTCGCTTCCTGACTTCTCCGAGCTGGCCGAACAGGTCGGCCCGGCCGTGGTGAACATCCGCACCGTCGAGCGCGTGCGTGGCGGCGGCGGCTCCTCGTCAGGCCAGATGGACGAGGAGATGCAGGAGTTCTTCCGCCGCTTCTTCGGCGTGCCCGCGCCCCAGACGCCGTCGCCGCGCAGCCCGCCGCGGCCCAACCGGCCGGCGCCCGAGGAGGATCAGCCGCGCGGCGTGGGCTCCGGCTTCGTGCTCACGCAAGACGGCTTCGTCATGACCAATGCGCACGTGGTCGAGGGCGCCGACGAGGTGCTGGTCACCCTGACCGACAAGCGCGAGTTCAAGGCGAAGATCATCGGCGCCGACAAGCGCAGCGACGTGGCCGTGGTGAAGATCGAGGCCACCGGCCTGCCGTTCGTGAAGATGGGCGACGTGAACCGCCTGAAGGTCGGCGAGTGGGTGATGGCCATCGGCTCGCCGTTCGGCCTGGACAACAGCGTGACGGCGGGCATCGTGAGCGCCAAGCAGCGCGACACCGGCGACTACCTGCCGTTCATCCAGACCGACGTGGCCATCAACCCCGGTAACTCGGGCGGCCCGCTGATCAACATGCGCGGCGAGGTGGTGGGCATCAACAGCCAGATCTACTCGCGCTCGGGCGGCTTCATGGGCATCTCGTTCGCCATTCCCATCGACGAGGCGATCCGCGTGTCCGACCAGCTGCGCGCCACCGGGCGCGTCTCGCGCGGGCGCATCGGCGTGCAGATCGACCAGGTGACCAAGGACGTGGCCGAGTCCATCGGCCTGGGCAAGCCGCAGGGCGCCCTGGTGCGCAGCGTGGAGTCCGGCTCGCCCGCCGACAAGGCCGGCGTGGAAGCGGGCGACATCATCACCAGGTTCAACGGCCAGGCGATCGAGCGTGCTTCCGACCTGCCGCGCATGGTGGGCAACACCAAGCCGGGCGGCCGCGTGACGCTGACCGTGTTCCGCCGCGGCGGCTCGCGCGACCTGCCGATCACGGTGACGGAGTTCGAAGCCGACAAGCCGGCGCGCCGCGCCTCCGCACCCGAGGAGAAACCCAAGGCATCCTCGCCGGCGGCGCAGTCGCTCGGTCTGGCGGTCAGCGACCTCACCGACGCGCAGCGCAGGGAGCTGAAGATCAAGGGTGGCGTGAAGGTGGACGCCGTCAGCGACGCCGCGGCGCGCGCCGGCATCCGCGAGGGCGACATCATCGTGGCGATCGGCAACACCGAGATCGGCAGCATGCGCGAGTTCGACGCGGTGGTCGCCAAGGTGGACAAGAACAAGCCTATTCCAGTGCTGCTGCGCCGGGGTGAACTGGCCACCTACCTGCTCATCCGGCCGGCCCGCTGAGCTGGTTTCGGCCCGGAAAGCCCCAAGCCCGCACTCGGGTTTGGGGCTTTCCTGCCTCAGCGGTGATGAAAAAAGACAGGGCCGCAGATCTTTTTGGGCCGGTCCATTTGCCCCGGGTTTGTTTGCGAGCACTAACTTAAAATCAGGCTAACGACATTTTTCGATAGAATCTGCTCGGCAGTCTTCCCATTCGCCGCATATCGGGGAGGCCAAGCACCACGATGCGGGATGGGCTGCGGTGGTTCCGGGCGCATCCACAGATCGCCCACATGTTGTCCCAGTACCGGCCCAGACAGTTTGTGAATAAGCTGTGAATACTTTTCTCGTTGCGACCCTGCAACGGCCCCTGGCCGGAGCCCTTGCGTGTGTACGTCCGGGGCTTTTTGCCTACAATGAAGTTCCAACTATCGCAGTTGCCATAGATTGTTGGTTTAGGGCGCGTCACATTGAGGGCGCGCCCTTTTTTCTGGGCGCTCGCCATTTGAATTCAATCACTTAAGCGTCCCCCTTGATGAATCACATCAGAAACTTTTCGATCATCGCGCACATCGACCACGGCAAATCCACGCTGGCCGACCGCTTGATCCAGCGTTGCGGCGGGCTCTCCGATCGCGAGATGGAAGAGCAGGTGCTCGACTCGATGGATCTCGAAAAAGAGCGTGGGATAACCATCAAGGCACAGACCGCATCGCTGGTCTACAAGGCGCGCGATGGACAGATCTACAACCTCAATCTGATCGACACACCGGGCCACGTCGACTTCTCGTACGAGGTCAGCCGCTCGCTCTCCGCATGCGAAGGCGCGCTGCTCGTCGTCGATGCGAGCCAGGGCGTGGAAGCGCAGACGGTGGCCAACTGCTACACCGCGCTCGACCTCGGTGTGGAGGTGGTGCCGGTGCTGAACAAGATGGATCTTCCGCAGGCCGACCCCGATCGCTCGAAGGAAGAAATCGAAGACGTGATCGGCATCGACGCGAGCGCCGCGATCCCGTGTTCGGCCAAGACCGGCATGGGCATCGACGAGATCCTCGAGGCCGTCGTCGCGCGCATTCCGGCGCCGCGCGGCAATCCCGACGGGCCGCTGCGCGCCATGATCGTCGACAGCTGGTTCGACACCTACGTCGGCGTGGTGATGCTGGTGCGCGTGGTGGACGGCCGGCTCGCCCGCGGCGACCGCATCAAGCTGATGGCGACCGAGGCCACCTACGAAGCGAACCAGCTGGGCGTGTTCACGCCGGGCAACGCGCCGCGCGAGTCGCTCTCGGCGGGCGAGGTGGGCTACATCATCGCGGGCATCAAGGAACTGCAGGCCGCCAAGGTGGGCGACACGGTCACGCTGATCAAGCCGGGCACCGGCGGCGCGGCATTCACCGCCACCGAGGCGCTGCCCGGCTTCAAGGAAATCCAGCCGCAGGTGTTCGCGGGCCTGTACCCGACCGAGGCGAACCAGTACGACTCGCTGCGCGACAGCCTGGAGAAGTTGAAGCTCAACGACTCGTCGCTGCGCTACGAGCCCGAGGTGAGCCAGGCGCTGGGCTTCGGGTTCCGCTGCGGCTTCCTGGGCCTGCTGCACATGGAGATCGTGCAGGAGCGGCTGGAGCGCGAATTCGACCAGGACCTGATCACCACCGCGCCGAGCGTGGTCTACCAGGTGCTGAAGAACGACGGCGAGCTCACCATGGTCGAGAACCCGGCCAAGATGCCCGAGCAGGGCAAGATGCAGGAGATCCGCGAGCCCATCGTCACGGTGCACCTGTACATGCCGCAGGAATACGTGGGCCCGGTGATGACGCTGGCCAACCTGAAGCGCGGCGTGCAGATCAACATGGCCTACCACGGACGCCAGGTGATGCTCACCTACGAGATGCCGCTCGGCGAGATCGTGCTGGACTTCTTCGACAAGCTGAAATCGGTCAGCCGCGGCTACGCCAGCATGGACTACGAGTTCAAGGAGTACCGCGCGTCCGACGTGGTGAAGGTGGACATCCTGCTGAACGGCGAGAAGGTCGACGCGCTGTCCATCATCGTGCACCGCAGCCAGTCGCTGTACCGCAGCCGCGCGGTGGTGGCCAAGATGCGCGAGATCATCAGCCGGCAGATGTTCGACGTGGCCATCCAGGCGGCCATCGGCGCCAACATCATCGCCCGCGAGAGCATCAAGGCGTTGCGCAAGAACGTGCTGGCAAAATGCTACGGCGGCGACATCAGCCGCAAGCGCAAGCTTCTCGAAAAACAAAAAGCCGGAAAGAAACGCATGAAACAGATCGGCTCCGTCGAGGTGCCTCAGGAAGCGTTCCTGGCCATCCTCCAGGTCGAAGAATGATGCCCTTGCTCACGGCCGCGGTCCTCGCGGCTTTCGTCGGCTACGCCGGCGCGTGGTACTTCGAGCTGCTCGAAGGCAACTTCGCGCTGCTGCTGTTCATGGCCACCGTGGTCACCGGCCTGTACTGGCTGGCCGAGCGCCTGTACTTCCTGCCCCGGCGCCGGCAGGCCGCCGCGGCCATGGAGGCGAACGCGGCGCAGCGCCGCGCGCAGCTGTCCTCGCGCGGCATCGCCAAGGTGGACGAGCCCGACCTGGGCGAGGCGCGCCAGCGCATCCTGATGCAGCCCTGGTGGCTGGACTGGACGGCCGGGCTGTTCCCGGTGATCGTGGCGGTGTTCGTGCTGCGCTCGTTCCTGTTCGAGCCGTTCAAGATTCCTTCGGGCTCGATGATTCCGACGCTGCTGGTGGGCGACCTGATCCTGGTGAACAAGTACACCTACGGGCTGCGCCTGCCGGTCGCCAACACCAAGCTGACCGAGGGCACGCCACCCGCGCGCGGCGACGTGATGGTGTTCCGCTACCCGCCCAAACCCAGCCTGGACTACATCAAGCGGGTGGTCGGCGTGCCGGGCGACGAGGTCGCCTACTTGAACAAGCGCCTGACCATCAACGGCCAGCCGGTGAGCAAGCAGCAGCTGCCCGAGTACTTCGACGAGGACGCGATGCGCTACTTCAAGCACTTCGAGGAAGTGCTTGGCACCAGGCGTCACCGCATCCTGAACGACGACGAGCGCCCGGCCTTCGTGCCCGGCGTGGAGGACTATCCCTTCAAGCAGAATTGCCGCTACAGTGTCGAGGGCGTGACCTGCAAGGTGCCGGCCGGGCACTATTTCGTGATGGGGGACAATCGCGACAATTCGCTGGACTCGCGCTACTGGGGGTTCGTGCCGGACCGCAACATCGTGGGCAGGGCCTTCCTGATCTGGATGAACTTCGGCAACTTCAAGCGCATCGGCGCATTCGACTAGAGGGGGACACGCATGAAACAACACCTTCCGAGAAAACGGCAGTCCGGCCTTTCCTTCCTCGGCCTCATGTTCGTGATGGTCGTCCTGGCCGGCGGCGGCGTGCTGGCCGCCCAGGTGTTCCCCACCTTCATCGAATACCAGGCCATCCTCAAGGCCACCAACAAGGCCGCCGCCGGCAACACGGTGCCCGAAGTGCGCAGCATCTTCGACAAGCAGGCCGAGATCGACGACTTCAAGGCCATCTCCGGCAAGGACCTGGACATCACCAAGAACGGCGACAAGGTCGTGGCCTCCTTCGCGTACAACAAGGAGATCCACATGTTCGGCCCCGCCTTCCTGCTTCTCAAGTACTCCGGGCGTTCCAAGTAGGCTGCACGTGGATGAGGCGCTCGCGGCGCTGCAGGCGCGCCTGCAGCATCCATTCTCCGATCCCCGCCTGCTGGCGCGCGCGCTCACGCACCGCAGCGCCTCGGCCGAGCACAACGAGCGGCTGGAATTCCTGGGCGACTCCGTTCTCAACCTGTCCGTCGCGGCGCTGCTGTACGACCGCCTGAGGGCCATGCCCGAAGGCGACCTGTCGCGCGCGCGCGCCAACCTGGTCAAGCAGGACACCCTGCACCGCCTGGCGGTCGACCTGGGTCTGCCGCAGGTGCTGCGCCTGGGCGAGGGCGAGTCCCGCTCCGGCGGCCAACGCCGCCCGTCCATCCTGGCCGACACGCTGGAAGCGGTGCTCGGCGCGGTCTACCTGGACGCCGGCTACGGCGCGGCCGAAGCCCTGGTGCGGCGCCTGTTCAAGGACGTGGACATCACCCCCGAAATGCCCGCCGTGGCCAAGGACCCCAAGACCGAGCTGCAGGAGTGGCTGCAGGGCCGGCGCATGAAGCTGCCGGTCTACCGCGTGGTGGGCACCGTGGGCGCGGCGCACAAGCAGACCTTCGAAATCGAGTGCGACGTGCCGGAACTGGGCGTCGTCGAACGCGGCATCGGCACTTCCCGGCGCGCCGGCGAGCAGACTGCCGCGACAGCGGTGCTGGCGGCGCTGAAAGCGAGCGGCAAATGACCGAACCCACAGAACCGACCGAACCGACAGAACCCATCGAACAACCGCCCGAGCCGGCCGGTGCATCCGCCGATCCCGCGCCGGGCGCGCCCGTCCAGCGCTGCGGCATGCTGGCTATCGTCGGCAAGCCCAACGTGGGCAAATCCACGCTGCTCAATGCATTGGTAGGCCAGAAGATCAGCATCACCTCGCGCAAGGCGCAGACCACGCGCCACCGCATCACCGGCATCCGCACGGTGGGTGAGGCGCAGTTCGTGTTCGTCGACACGCCCGGCTTCCAGACGCGCCACGGCTCGGCGCTGAACCGCTCGCTGAACAAGGCCGTGACCAGCGTGCTGGGCGACGTGGACCTGGTGCTGTTCGTGGTGGAGGCGGGCAGCTTTGCGCTGGCCGACGCCAAGGTGCTGTCGCTGCTGAAGCCCGGCATCCCGGCGCTGCTGGTGGCCAACAAGCTGGACCAGGTGAACCGCCGCGGCGAGCTCGCGCCCTGGCTGCGCGACATGCAGCAGCGGCACGATTTCGCCGAATTCGTGCCGATGTCGGCCAAGAACCCCAAGGACGTGGAGCGCCTGTTCGGCATCTGCGGCAAGTACCTGCCCGAGCAGCCCTGGTGGTATGCCGAGGACGAACTCACCGACCGCAGCGAGAAATTCCTGGCCAGCGAGATCGTGCGCGAGAAGCTGTTCCGCCTGACCGGCGACGAGCTGCCCTACACCTCCACCGTCATCATCGACAAGTTCGGGGAGGAGCCGAGTCCCAAGCACGGGCGCATGGTGAAGATCGCCGCCACCATCGTGGTGGAGCGCGACGGCCACAAGGCCATGGTCATCGGCGAGGGCGGCGAGCGCCTGAAACGCATCGGCACCGAGGCGCGCCAGGAGCTGGAAAAGCTGATGGGCGCGAAGGTGTTCCTGGAGCTGTGGGTGAAGGTGCGCTCCGGCTGGGCCGACGACGAGGCGAGGGTGCGCAGCTTCGGCTACGAGTGATGGATACGCCGCGATGAAGCGCATCGGCGACGAACCCGCCTTCGTGCTGCACCGCTACGACTGGAGCGAGTCCAGCCTGATCCTGGAAGTCCTCACGCGGCATTACGGCCGCATCGCGCTGGTGGCCAAGGGCGCCAAGAAGCCGAGTTCCAACTTCCGCCCGGTGCTGCTGCCGCTGCAGCTGCTGCACGTGGCCTTCGGAGGCGACGCCGAGATCCGCACGCTGAAGTCCGCCGAATGGGTGGGCGGCCAAGCCATGCCGGGGGGCGAAGCGCTGCTGTCGGGCTACTACCTCAACGAATTGCTGCTGCGCCTGCTGGCGCGCGACGACGCGCATCCGCGCCTGTTCGACGCCTATGCCGCCGCGGTACGGGTGATCGGCGGCGAGCCCGGCGCGGCGCTGCAGCCGACGCTGCGCGCCTTCGAGCTGCTGGTGCTGCGCGAAATCGGCCTGCTGCCCACATTGGACATGCAGACGCTCACGCTGGCGCCGCTGGTGCCCGATGCGCGCTACAGCCTGCTGCCCGAAGCCGGCCTGGGCGAGGCGCGCGAGGGCGACGACGGCCGCGCCAGCCTGCAGGCCGGGCAGTGGCTGGAACTGCAGCAGGCGCTGGACGACCCCGCGCCTTTTGCGGCATTGCTGCCGCGCACGGCCGCAATGCCGGAACTCAAGACCCAACTGCGCGCGCTGCTGCACTACCATTGCGGCGTCTCCACCCTGCGCACGCGGCAGATGATGATGGACCTGCAGTCACTATGACCCACCAATCCCAACGAACGGCGCTGTCGGTCAACCTCAACAAGGTGGCCCTGGTGCGCAACACCCGCCACCTGGGCATTCCGAGCGTGACGCGCGCCGCGACCCTGTGCCTGCAGGCCGGCGCGCAAGGCATCACCGTACACCCGCGCCCTGACGCGCGCCACATCCGCCCGCAGGACGTGCACGACCTGGCCGCGCTGCTGAAGAAGGACTGGCCGGCCATCGAGTTCAACATCGAAGGCAATCCGTTCCACAACCTGATGGAGTTCGTGCGCGCGCTGCGGCCGCACCAGTGCACCTTCGTGCCCGACGGCGAAGGGCAGTTCACCAGCGACCACGGCTGGGAGGCGGCCAGCATGGACGGCCTGAAGCCCCTGATCGCCGAATGCAAGGCGCTGGGCGTACGCGTCAGCCTGTTCATGGACCCGGTGCCCGAAGCCATGCCGCTGGCCAAAGCCATCGGTGCCGACCGCGTGGAGCTGTACACCGAACCCTATGCCGCCGCCTGGGGCACGCCGCGCCAGGCCGAGGTGCTGCAGCGTTTCGCCGATGCCGCGCGCGCCGCGCAGGCCGCGGGCCTGGGCGTGAATGCCGGCCACGACCTCAACCTGTCCAACCTGGGCGACTTCCTGCTCGCCGTGTCCGGCGTGCGCGAAGTGTCCATCGGCCACGCGCTGGTGGCCGACGCGCTCGAACTGGGGTACGCGCAAACCATCCGGCGCTACCTCGCCGCGATGCCGCAAGCACCTCAAAAGAAAGACTCCGCCTCATGAGCGAACAACAACACGCACTGGCCATCATCGACGTGGCCGGCCTCACGCTGACCGACATCGACCGCGAACGCCTGGCGCATCCGCTGGTGGGCGGCATCATCCTGTTTGGTCGCAACTGGAAGAGCCGGGATCAGCTGGTGCAGCTGTGCGCCGAGGTGAAGGAGGTGCGCGAGGACCTGCTGATCAGCGTGGACCACGAGGGCGGGCGCGTGCAGCGCTTTCGCACCGACGGCTTCACCCGCCTGCCGCCGATGCGCGCCTTCGGCGAGCTGTGGATGAATGACGGCGGTGGTGTCCCTGGCGCCGGCGCGCTGGCGGCCGGCAACGCGGCCACCGCGGCCGGCTACGTGCTGGGCGCCGAGCTGCGTGCCTGCGGCGTGGATTTCAGTTTCACGCCGGTGCTGGACCTGGATTACGGCGGCAGCGAGGTGATCGGCGACCGTGCCTTCCACCGCGACGCGCGCATCGTGAGCGTGCTGGCCAAGAGCCTGATGCACGGCCTGCTGCAGGCCGGCATGGGCAACTGCGGCAAGCATTTCCCCGGCCACGGCTTCGTAGCCGCCGACTCGCACCACGAGATTCCGGTGGACGGGCGCGACCTGGAGGCCATTCTGGGCGACGACGCGCTGCCGTATGGCTGGCTCAGCACCGCCATGAGCAGCGTGATGCCGGCGCACGTGATCTATCCCAAGGTGGACCCGCGCCCCGCCGGTTTTTCGCGCCGCTGGCTGGAGGACATCCTGCGGCGCCGCCTGGGCTTTCAGGGCGCGATCTTCAGCGACGACCTGAGCATGGCGGGCGCGCGCCTGATCGAGGGCCGCGAGGTGAGCTATACCGAAGCGGCGATGGCGGCGCTGAATGCCGGCTGCGACCTGGTGCTGCTGTGCAACCAGTCGGCCAGCGACGGCGGGCAGGCCATCGACGAACTGCTGGAAGGTTTGGAGCAGGCGCGCAAGGTGGGCAAGTGGCGACCGAGCGAGGCTTGCGAGCAGCGGCGCCTGTCCCTGCTTCCTTCGATGGCGCCGCTGTCTTGGGATGCGTTGATGGGGGAGCCGCGGTATCTGCAGGCTTTGGATCTACTGCCCTAATTTTCTCTCGTTGCCTGGGTGGCAGCGGCCGGCGGCCGGGGTGGGCCAGGCTCCGGGATCACGCTCGCGGGCGGCTGCCCTGGCGCTCGAAGATCTCGTCGTCAACGCCGCTGTGCCGTGCTGCCTCTGTAGCGACCGCGAATGGACCCTGCGCCTGGCCCACCCCGACCGCCGGCCGTACGGGGCATCTTCGCGCTCGACTGCCCCTCACCCAACCCTCTCCCCAGTGGGGAGAGGGAGGAAAAACGGAGCGAGAGCTACCACTGCCCGATGCCCCCCAAGCAGGCGAGCGACTAAGCCTCCCTGCGCAAAGCAGGAAACAGGATCACGTCCCGAATGCTCGCACTGTCGGTCAGCAGCATGATCAGCCGGTCGATCCCCAGGCCGCAGCCGCTCGTCGGCGGCATGCCGTATTCGAGGGCCCGCACGAAATCGTGGTCGAAGAACATGGCTTCGTCGTCGCCCGCGTCCTTGGCGTTCACCTGCGCCAAGAAACGAGCGGCCTGGTCCTCGGCGTCATTGAGCTCCGAGAACCCGTTGGCCATCTCGCGGCCGGTGATGTAGAGCTCGAAACGCTCGGTCACTTCGGGCCGTTCGTCGTTGGCGCGCGCCAGCGGCGAGATCTCGGTGGGATGTTCCATGATGAAGGTGGGCTGCCACAACTGCTCCTCCACCGTCTCCTCGAAGAACAGCACCTGCAGGCCTGCCAGGGTGCGCGCCGACAGGCGCTGCTTTTCCTCGCTCATGCCGATCTTCTTCAGCGCCCCGACCAGCCACTCGCGGTTGTCCACGTTTTCGCCGGCGTCGCTGTGCTTCAGGATGGCTTCGCGGATCGTCATGCGCGCGAACGGCGCTTCCATGTCCACCGGCTTGCCGCCATAGGACAGCTGCAGCGTGCCGACGGCGTTGCGCGCCGCGTCGCGCACCACCGCCTCGGTGAAGTCCATCTGGTCGCGGTAGTTCCAGTACGCCGCGTAGTACTCCATCATGGTGAACTCGGGGTTGTGGCGCACCGAGATGCCTTCGTTGCGGAAGTTGCGGTTGATCTCGAACACGCGCTCGAAGCCGCCCACCAGCAGGCGCTTCAAATACAGCTCCGGCGCGATGCGCAGGTACATCTCCTGGTCCAGCGCGTTGTGGTGGGTGACGAACGGCCGCGCGTTGGCGCCGCCTGGAATCGGGTGCAGCATCGGCGTTTCCACTTCCAGGAAGCCGTGGGCCACCATGTACTCGCGGATGCCCGAGATCGCCCTGCTGCGCGCCACGAAGCGGCGCCGCGCGTCCTCGTCGGTCATCAGGTCCACATAGCGCTGGCGGTACTTGACCTCCTGGTCGGCCACGCCGTGGAACTTGTCGGGCATCGGCCGCAGGCTCTTGGTCAAGAGGCGGATCGACGTGGCATGCAGCGACAGCTCGCCGGTGCGCGTCTTGAACATCTTGCCCTCGGCGCCCAAGATGTCGCCCAGGTCCCAGTGCTTGAAGGCGGCATAGGCCTCTTCGCCCACCGCGTCGCGTGTCACGTAGATCTGGATGCGGCCGTCCTGGTCCTGGATGGTGGCGAAGCTGGCCTTGCCCATCACCCGCTTGAGCATCATGCGGCCGGCGATGCGCGCCACGTGGCCTTCGGCTTCCAGCTGCTCGGCGCCGGCTTCACCGTGCTGGCGGTGCAGGTCGGCAGCCTTGTGCGTGGGCTTGAAGTCGTTGGGGAACGCCACGCCCTTGCCCTGGGCCTGCGCCTCGCGCAGCGCGCGCAGTTTCTCGCGGCGCTCCGCGATCAGCTGGTTCTCGTCGGCGGCGGGCGGCGGTGCGTTCTTGTTGTCGGACATGCGAAGGGGCAGTGGAGTGAAGGGCGGGCGAAACCGTCGATTTTAGTTGCGGCGGCCCTGCGCGCCCGGCGCAATGACGCGGCCCTCGATAATCCCGGCCATGTTCCTCAAAGCCGGCGCGGTCTCGCTTGCCCTGCTGCTCGCCAGCCGCCTGCTGGGGCTGCTGCGCGAATCGGCGCTGGCCGCGGCCTTCGGCGCATCCGGCCTGGGCGACGTCGCCGTGCTGATGCTGACCCTGCCGGACTGGATCGTCAGCGTGCTGGTCACCGGCGCCCTGGGCTACGTGCTGTTGCCGGCCTGGGCCCAGGCCGATGC
>NZ_JACCWG010000241.1 GCF_013697775.1 Ramlibacter sp.
GCGCTGGGCCTGCCCATGCCCGCGGGCGCGCAGCCGCGCGCGCCGCTGCAGATGCCGGCCATGCGCTGGCGCCTGGGCTGGAACGGCCCGGGCTTCGCGCTGGATGTGGAGCAGGGCGCAGAGGAGATCACCGTTCCCGAATTCGAGATCGACGCGCAGCCGGTCAACTGGGCGCAGTACGTGGAGTTCATCGCCGACGGCGGCTACGACCGGCCCGAGCTGTGGGACGCGAAGGGCTGGCAGTGGCTGCAGGCGCAGGCGGCGCAGGAGGGCCGGCGTGGGCCGCGCTACGTGGAGCAGATCGGCGTGGGCAGCGGCGCGGTGCTGCAGACGCTGTTCGGCCGGCCGGCCCGCATGGGCGGCACGCAGAACGTGACGCACGTGAGCTGGTGGGAAGCCGACGCCTACGCACGCTGGGCCGGCCGGCGCCTGCCCACCGAGGTGGAATGGGAAGTCGCCGCCCACCAGGCGGGCCGCCGCGGCTTTCGCTGGGGCGAGGTGCGCGAGTGGACGGCCGGCACGCTGCGCCTCTGGACCGGCTTCGCGCCGGCCCCGTGGGGCGTGCAGGCGGAGCTCGACGCGCGCCTTGCGTTCGGCCACGCGCGGGTGCTGCGCGGGGCCAGCTGGGCCAGCCGGGCGCGGATGCGGCATCCGAAGGCACGCTTCTGGGCGCTGCCGGAGTCTGATGAAGGGTTCGTTGGGTTTCGGACCTGTGCGGGGTGAGCTGTTGTCGTTGCGGGCGCTCTCGTGGCGTGGTGGCAGCGGCCGGCGGCCGGGGTGGGCCAGGCTCCGGGATCACGCTCGCGGACGTCTGCCCTGGCGCTCGGAGATCACATCGTCAACGCCGCTGTGCCGCGCAGCCTCTGTAGCGACCGCGAATGGACCCTGCGCCTGGCCCACCCCGACCGCCGGCCGCGCGTGGCGGTGTCGCGCGCTCACCGTTCTCCTCTCCCTCTCCCCTCTGGGGAGAGGGCAGGGGTGAGGGGCTGCGCGCCGACCGGACCTTGGCTTCCTTTCTTCGGCGGCAGGTCCCACCAGGGTAACTGCCCGCGCAGGCTGAGCACTTCGCCGCTGCGCCACGGCGCATAGCCCGCCAGCCCACGCAATTCGTCTTGCCACTCGCTGCCTTGCAGCCACTGGCGCAGCGCCTGCGTGGCCGGCAGCTCCAGCACGTCTTTCAGGCACACGAGGTGGTAGTGCTCGTTGGCCAGGCGCACGAAGCCCAGCCCGCGGGCGCGGGCCGCGGCTTCGATGCCCAGGCCCGCGTTCGCCGTTCCTGAAGCGATGGCCTGCGCCACGGCGCTGTGCGACGGTTCGGTGTCGTCATAGCCCGCGATGTCCCGCGGCGTGAGGCCGGCGCGGGCCAGCAGTTCGTCCAGCAGCAGCCGCGTGCCGCTGCCGAGTGCGCGGTTGGCGAAGCGCGCACTGCGGGCCGCCACGTCGGCCAGGGTGCGCAGCGCTAGCGGATTGCCCGGCGCGACCAAGAGGCCCTGGCTGCGCCGCGCGAAGCCGATCAATTTGTGCCGGCCCGGTTGCAGCAAGGGCTGGTAGGCGGCCTGCGCGCGCGGTGCATCGCCGGCAGGTTCGACCACGTGGAAGCCAGCGACTGCGCAGCGGCCTTCGTTGAGCGCGGCGATCGCGTCCACGCTGCCGCAAAAGCGGATGTCCAGGTGCAGCCGCGCCGTGGCGGCGGCGCGCTCGCGCAGCAGCGACAGCGCGTCGTCGTGGCTGGCATAGAGCGTGAGCACCTGGGCCGTGTCGTCGAAGGCCACGGCCAGCACGCGTTCGAGTTCGGCGTGCAGCGCTTCGATCTGCGGCGCCAGGCGCGCTTGCGCCTGGCGCTCGGCCCACAGCAGTTTCTCGCCGAACGCCGTGAGGCGCGCTGGCTGGCCCTTGTCCCAGACGATCAGCGCCTGACCGAGTTCGGCCTCCCAGCGCCTGAGTTCGCCCCACACGTGGCGGTACGACAGGCCCATGGCCTTGGCCGCGCCGGAGATCGAGCCTTGCGCCTGCACCGCGCCCAGCAGGTCCATCAGCGCATTGCGGATCGCGCCCGGCGCGCGGTCGCGGCGGGCGGACAGGGCATAGGAGAGCTCGACCTGGCGCACTGGCGCAGTATGCATCCCACTTCATAGCTCGCTAGCCCTCATGCGGCGCCCGCGCCGCGCCCCTAGCATCGGCCGATGCCCGCCTTCGCCGACAGCGCCGCCACCGCCTTGCGCCTGCTCGCCGGCGGTGACGCCGTCCTGCTGTCCATCGTGGCGCGCTCGCTGGCGGTGAGCGGCCTGGCCTGCGTCGTCGCCTGCGGACTCGGCCTGCTGCTGGGCGCGCGGCTGGCGGTGGTGCGTTTTGCCGGGCGCGGCGCGCTGCTGGCGCTGCTCAACACGCTGCTGGCGCTGCCGTCGGTGGTGGTCGGCCTGGTGGTCTACCTGCTGCTCTCGCGCTCGGGGCCGCTCGGCTCCCTGGGCTGGCTGTTCTCCTTCAAGGCCATGGTGCTGGCGCAGGCCGTGCTGGTGCTGCCGGTGTGCGTGGCGCTGACGCGCCAGGTGGTGGAGGACGCCGACCGCGCGCACGGCGAGCAGCTGCGTTCGCTTGGCGCGGGCAATACGTTGCGCAGCCTGCTGCTGGCCTGGGACGAGCGCTACGCGCTGCTCACCGTGCTGCTGGTCTGCTTCGGTCGCGCGGTGTCCGAGGTGGGCGCGGTGATGATCGTGGGCGGCAACATCGACGGCTTCACTCGCGTGATGACCACCGCCATCGCGCTGGAAACCAGCAAGGGCGACCTGCCGCTCGCGCTCGCGCTCGGGATGGTGCTGCTGGGCGTGGTGCTGCTGCTCAATGCGGGGATCGCGGCCGTTGCGCGCTGGCGCGGCGCGGCTGGCGACAGGGCTGCTGCCGTGGCCACGGGTGCGCCCGCATGAGCGGCCTGGTGCAGCTCGCGCAGGTCGGCCTGTCTTTCGGCGCCGTGCTCGCCTTGCAGGGCGTGGACCTGCGCATCGCGCGCGGCGAGCGCATCGCGCTGATCGGCGCCAACGGCTGCGGCAAGAGCACACTGCTGCGCCTCATCCACGGGCTGCTCGAGCCCGATGCGGGTTCGGTGCTGCGCGACGGCGGCATGCGCCAGGCCATGGTGTTCCAGCGGCCGTTCGTGCTGCGCGCTTCGGCGCTGATGAACGTCGCGCTGGGCGTTTGGCTGCGCGGCGAGCGCTGGCGCGACGCGAAGGCGCGCGCGCTGGTGGCGCTCGGGCGCGTCGGCCTGGGCGAGGTGGCGTTGCGCAACGCGCGCTTTTTGTCCAGCGGCCAGCAGCAGCGGCTGGCGCTGGCGCGCGCCTGGAGCCTGCACCCGGACATGCTGCTGCTGGACGAGCCCACATCCAGCCTGGACCCGCACGCCAAGCGCGAGGTCGAGGCGCTGATGGCCGAGTTTGCCGAGAGCGGCATGACGCTGGTGTTCGCCAGCCACAACCTGGGCCAGGTCAAGCGCCTGGCCACGCGCGTGGTGTACCTGGAGCAGGGGCGCGTGCTGGCCGACCTGCCGGTGCGGGAGTTTTTCGACGGGCCGCTGGCGCGGATCTCGCGCGAGGCCGACCTGTTCGTTCGGGGAGAACTGGGTTGATGAAAACGATGTGGATGCGTGCCGCGCTGCTTGCCGCCTTGTGGATGGCCGGATCACAGGCGGCCGCGGCCGAGACCATCACCATGGCATCGACCACGTCCACCGAGCAGTCGGGCCTGTTCGGCCACTTGCTGCCGGAATTCAGGAAAGCCAGCGGCATCGACGTGAAAGTGGTGGCGGTGGGCACCGGCCAGGCCATCGACATGGCACGGCGCGGCGATGCCGACGTGCTGTTCGTGCACGACCAGCCGGCCGAGGAGAAGTTCGTTGCTGACGGCTTTGCGGCCAAACGCTATGCGGTGATGTACAACGACTTCGTGCTGGCCGGGCCGAAGGCCGATTCTGCAAGCGTGCGCGGCCGCGACGTCGTCATTGCGCTGAAGAAGATCGCCACAGCGAACGCGCCCTTCGTCTCGCGCGGCGACAAGAGCGGCACGCATGCCGCGGAGCTGCGCTACTGGGGCATGGCCGGTGCCGTGCAGGCCAAGGGATCGGGCTACAGGGAATGCGGCTGCGGCATGGGGCCGGCGCTGAACATCGCGTCGTCGTCGGACGCTTACGTGTTGGCAGACCGCGGCACCTGGCTGAGCTTCAAGAACCGCGGCGACTTGGCGGTGCTGGTGGAGGGCGATGCGCGCCTGTTCAACCAGTACGGTGTGATGGCCGTGAGCCCGGCGAAGTTTGCGCATCTGAACGCGGCAGGCGCGCAGAAATTCGTCGACTGGATCGTTTCGCCGGCGGGGCAGGGCGCGATTGCAAACTACCGCATCGCGGGTGAGCAGCTGTTTTTCCCCAACGCGGGGAAGTAGGCGCAGCCTATTCGACCAGGGCGGCGGACTTCACCTGCGCCCACACGCGCAGTCCCGGTGCGAGAACCAGCGCATCGGCAGCCCGCGCCGTGATGCGCGCCACCAGCAGCGCGTCGCCGCAGGCCAGCCGCACCATCGCCTGCGACGCATGCGGCCCGGGTAGCACTTCCTGCACTACGCAGGGCAGCACGTTCTGGATGCTGCTGGCGCCCGCCAGCGGCTGCGTGGCGATGCTCACGTCGCGCGCCAGCACGCGCACCCGCACGCGCCGGCCGACCGCCAGTCCGCTGTCGGCGATCCACAGCGCGCCGCCGCGGAACGCGACGCGCGCGAGGTGCCACTGCGTGGCACGTTCTTCCACCGTGCCTTCCAGCACCGCCGCCGCCTCGTCACCCCGCAGGCCGGGAATGTCGATGCGCGCCAGCGTGGCGGCCAGCGGCCCCGAGGCCGCCACGCGTCCCGCTTCCAGCACCACCAGGTGATCGGCCAGCCGCGCCACTTCGTCGGCGGCGTGCGTCACGTACAGCATGGGGATGCGCAGCTCGTCGCGCAGCTTTTGCAGCCAGGGCAGGATCTCGCGGCGGCGCGGCAGGTCCAGCGACGCGAGTGGTTCGTCCAGCAGCAGGATGCGCGGCTGTGTTGCCAGGGCGCGCGCGATGGCGATGCGCTGGCGCTCGCCGCCGGACAGCGCGTGCGGCCGACGGTCCAGCAAGTGGCCGATGCCCAGCAGTTCGACCACGCCGTCCAGCGCGATGCCCGCCGCGCTGGCGCGCGCGCGGCGCAGTCCGTAGGCAAGATTGCCGCGCACGTCCAGGTGATCGAACAGGCTGGCTTCCTGGAATACGTAGCCGAGCGGCCGCTGCCACGCCGGCAGGAACAGGCCGCGCGCATCGTCCTGCCAGGGCGTGCCGCCGATGGCGATGAAGGCGTCCTGCGGGCGCTCCAGGCCTGCGACGCAGCGCAGCAGCGTGGTCTTGCCGCAGCCTGATGGGCCGAACACCGCCGTGATGCCGTTGCCCGGCAAGCCGATGTCGACGTCGAGCGTGAAGGTGCCGCGCACGCAGCGCAGGCGCAGGCGATGGCCCGTCTCGGCGTCCGCAGCCGTCATCCGAGCACGCGCGCGGTGCGCCGGTTGGTGGCGGCCAGCGCCAGCAGGACCACGAACGAGAACAGCACCATGGCGCCGGAGAGCCAATGCGCCTGCGCATACTCCAGCGCCTCCACGTGGCCATAGATCTGCGTGGACACCACGCGCGTTTGCCGCGGGATGTTGCCGCCGATCATCAGCACCACGCCGAATTCGCCGACGGTGTGCGCAAAGCTCAGCACCGCCGCCGTGACGAAGCCGCCGCGCGCCAGCGGCAGCGCCACGGTGAAGAAGGCGTCCAGCGGCCGCGCCCCGAGTGTCGCCGCGGCCTCCATCGGCCGCCGGCCGACGCCCTCGAACGCATGCTGCAGCGGCTGCACCGCGAACGGCAGCGAGTAGACGATGGAGCCGAGCAGCAGGCCCGTGAAGGTGAAGGGCAGCAGGCCGAGGCCGAGCGCCTGCGTGGCCTGGCCGCCCCAGCCCTGCGGCCCGAACGCGACCAGCAGGTAGAAGCCCAGCACGGTGGGCGGCAGCACCAGCGGCAGCGCCACCACAGCGCCGACCGGCGCGCGCCAGCGCGAGCCGGTGCGCGCGAGCCACCAGGCCAGCGGCGTCGCGAGCAGCAGCAGCAGCACGGTGGTCAGCGTGGCGAGCTTGAGCGTGAGCCAGATGGCGCTGAGGTCGTCCGCGCTGAACATGGCTGGGTCAGTACGTGTAGCCGTAGCCGCGCATCACGGCGCGCGCGGCGTCGCCGCGCAGGTAGGCGAGCAGGGCTGTGGCAGCCGGGTTGCCGCGGCCGGCGGCCAGCAGCACCGCGTCCTGCCGCAGCGGCGCGTGCAACCCGGGCGGCACCACCCATGCGGAGCCGGCGGAAATGCGGCCGTCGCGCATCACCTGCGACAGCGCCACGAAGCCGAGCGCCGCGTTGCCGCTGGCGGCGAACTGGTAGGCCTGCGCGATGCTCTCGGCCTGCACCGTGCGCGGCTGCCATGCGGCCAGCAGGCCGAGCTTGGCCAAGGTTTCGATGGCGGCAGCGCCGTAGGGCGCGAGCTTCGGGTCGGCGATGGCGAGTTTCGCGGTGGTGTCCTTGCGCAGCACCTCGCCGCGCGCGTCCACCGTGTCCGCCTGCGCGCTCCACAGCACCAGGCTGCCGGTGGCATAGGTGAAGCGGCTGCCCGCCACGGCGGCGCCCTCGTTTTCCAGCCGCGCGGGGGTGGCGTCGTCGGCGGCCAGCAGGACCTGCAACGGCGCGCCGTTGCGGATCTGGGCGTAGAACTTGCCGGTGGCGCCGAAGGCCAGGATGGCCTTGTGGCCCGTGTCGCGCTCGAAGGCGCTGGCGATCTTCTGCATCGGCGCGGTGAAATTAGCGGCGACCGCGACGGTCGTTTCCGCCGCAGTGGCAAGCGTGGCGGCTGCCCACAGCGCGACAAAGAGGAGTTCCTTCATGGAACCGCGATTGTCCCCCAGTCTCTTGCTTGCTCCCCGGCGCGCCGGCTACCCGGCGGGCGTGGAGAGCGGGCCGGGCGCGGCGTGGGGGATCGGCTCCCTGGCGGAGGGGCGGGAGGCCCTCCCCGGAGCGCGCGCAGCCCCGCCGGGAGCAGCGGGAGGAGAGGTCAGCTGCATCAGCAGTTCGTGCAACTCCTGCATGCCGTCCTCGGCCTGGAGAGGTTCGGCTGCTCGCAGCCACAGCCCGCCGAAATGGCTGAAGTCGGCCAGCCAGGTCGCCTTGAGCCCTTTGCGCACGCGGTGTTCGAGCAGCGGCAGCCCCAGCATCACGCGCAGCGACGAGATCCGGTCCCAGCGCGTCAGCCGCACCATGCCCACCAGCACGTCGAAGCCGTCGGCCGCCTGGCCGATCTTGCGCACCTCGATAGTGACGCTGGCGGGCTTGATGCCCCAGCGCCGGAAATGGCTGGCGATCAGAGCCTGGTATTCCAGCTCGAGGCCTTCGCCGCGCATGGCGGAAGGATGCTGGTAGCTGCTGTCGTCGGGGGAGTCGTCCGGCGCGCCGGCCCCGGGAGCGGCGTGCGACGCCGCGCGTGCTTCGCGCACGAACAGTTTCTTCAGGTCGAACATAGGCTCCGCCTCCCAACGGACTGGCTTCGCGTGTCGCCTCTGCGGCTTGTTCCCTCCCACGCGGCCCTTTTGTGCTCGGCGGATTCTAGCGGCGGGGGTGCCGGCGCGCGCCGACGGTTTCGGGATCAGCGGCCGTGCGGGCCGGGGAGTGTGGGTTTCTGCGCAAGTTTTCGGTACACAGTAGCCCGGCTGATGCCCAGGGTCCGCGCGGCCTGTGCAACATTCCCACGTGCCTGCGCCACCGCGCGGCGGATCAGCGAGTCTTCCACTTCGCGCAGCGGCGCTTGCGCGGCGCCGGCAGCGGCGTCGCCGCGCTGCGCCAGGGCGGCCACGCACAGGCCGGACCACAAGGCCAGTTCCGACGGCTGCGGCGCCGCTTGCCGCGCCATGTCGAACAGCGGCTCCCAGGGCTGGGCGAACAGCTCGCTGCAATGCACCGGCGCGCCGCGGCTGTCCAGCGCCGGCGCCATCTCGCGCGCGGCCGGGTTGCAGCCGCGCACCCAGCCGTCGGCGTCCAGCACCAGCAGGCCGTCGTCGTCGCCGCCCAGGGCGCGGCCGGGCCAGTTCAGGTGCAGGCGCAGCGCGTGCGGCTGCGCCTGCAGCAGCGCGTTCTCGATGCTGCGCGCCGATTGCGCCGCCAGGTGCCTGAGCTCGGGCCGCTCGACCGCGTCGATGCCGGTCAGGTCCAGCATGCCGACGCAGCTGCCATCGGGGCCGAACAGCGGGGCGCCGGCGCAGCTGTAGCAGCCGTTGTCGTCGAAGAAATGTTCGCCGCGGTGCAGCCACACCGGCTGCAGCTCGGCCAGCGCCGCGCCGATGGCGGTGGTGCCGACCGCGCGCTCGGACAGGTCGACGCCCACCCGCGTGATGAGTTGCGCGCGCCGGTCGGCGCGGTCGATCGGGCCCTGCGCGTCGATTACCACGCCGTCGGCATTGGTAAGGATGGCGAAGTAGCGGGTGCTGGCGATCGCGCGCGCCAGCCGTTCCAGCACCGGCCGCGCTGCGCTTGCCAACGTGTGGTTGGCGTCCTGCACGCGGCGCAGCGCCTGCGGCGCGACGACGTCGAAGGCCAGGCGCTGCTGCGGGTGCCGGCCGCCTTCCAGGCAGCGGCGCCAGGAGCGCTCCAGCCAGGGCTGCCCGAAGCCGCCTTGCTGCATCAGGGCATCCGACACCGGGCCGCCCTCCTGCAGCACGGCGCGGCGCGCCTGCGCGATCTGCTGCAGCCGGGCCTGTGGATCGATGGCGGTCGGCAGGGTCATGGAGGAATGGATGGGTTCGCCGGCAGTGTGGAACGGCCAGCGAACGGCCATTGTTCCATTTTGAGAATTTTCGTGCCCGTCGCCGGCAACCTAGGGTTTCGCCTAGGGGGGTGCCCTGGGGCCAGTTCAACAATGGTCCGCGCCATTCCCACTGAAGGAGACAGACGATGCAAGTGCAGTTCAAGGTCAACGGAAAGGCGGCGACGCTGGATGTCGCGCCCAACACCTTGCTGGTGCAGGCCCTGCGCGAGAACCTGCGCCTGACCGGCACCCACGTGGGCTGCGACACCGCGCAATGCGGTGCCTGCACGGTGCTCGTCGACGGCCAGGCCATCAAGTCGTGCAGCACGCTGGCGCTGCAGCACCCGGGCGCCGATATCACCACCATCGAGGGGCTGGCGGCGGCCGACGGCACGCTGCACCCGATGCAGGCGGCCTTCAAGGAATGCCACGGCCTGCAGTGCGGCTTCTGCACGCCCGGCATGGTGATGAACGCCGTGGACCTGTGCAAGCGCTCCCCGGCGGCCGGCGAGAGCGAGATCCGCCAGCAGCTGGAAGGCAACATCTGCCGCTGCACCGGCTACCAGAACATCGTCAAGGCGGTTCGGCAGGGCGCCGCCGCGATGGCCGCCCAGCCCTGATCCGCGAACGCAAGGAGACACACCATGGGTGCATCTGATTTCGCGAACCTGCCGCACATCGGCGAGTCCGTGCGGCGCAAGGAAGACTACCGCTTCCTCACCGGCAGCGGCCAGTACACGGACGACATCAACCTGGCGAACCAGCGCTGCGCGGTGTTCGTGCGCTCGCCGCACGCGCATGCCGCCGTCCGCTCCATCGACACCTCGCGCGCCGATGCCATGCCCGGCGTGGCGCGCGTGTTCACCGGCAAGGACATCGAAGGCAAGATGAACAGCCTGCCCTGCGGCTGGCTGATCACCAGCACCGACGGCCAGCCCATGAAGGAGCCGCCGCACCCGGTGCTGGCCCAGGGCAAGGTGCGCTACGTGGGCGACCAGGTCGCCATGGTGGTGGCCGACACGCTGGAGCAGGCGCGCAACGCCGCCGAGGCGGTGGACGTGGAATACGACGTGCTGCCCGCGGTGGTGGACGTGCGCGATGCGAAAAGCGCCACGGCGCTGCACGACGCGGCGCCCGACAACCACTGCTACAAATGGGCCATCGGCGACAAGGCGGCGGTGGACGCGGTGTTTGCCGGCGCGGCGCGCGTCAGCAAGATATCGCTGACCAACAACCGGCTGGTGCCCAATGCCATGGAGCCGCGCGCGGCAATCGGCTCGTACAGCCGCGCGAACGACGAGTACGTGCTGTACGTGTCCAACCAGAATCCGCATGTCGAGCGGCTGCTGATGACGGCCTTCGTGCTGGGCCTGCCCGAGCACAAGGTGCGGGTCATCGCGCCCGACGTGGGCGGCGGCTTCGGCTCCAAGATCTTTCTGTATGCCGAAGACGTGGCGCTCACCTGGGCGTCCAAGGAGCTCAACTGCGCGATCAAGTGGACGGCCGACCGCAGCGAGGCATTCCTCACCGACGCGCACGGCCGCGACCACGCAAGCGAGGCCGAGATGGCGATGGACGCCGACGGCAAGTTCCTGGCGCTGCGCGTGCACACCGACGCCAACCTGGGCGCCTACCTGTCGACCTTCTCGACCGCGGTGCCCACCATCCTCTACGCCACGCTGCTGGCGGGCCAGTACACCACGCCGCAGGTCTACGTGGAGGTGGACGCCTGGTTCACCAACACTTCGCCAGTGGATGCGTATCGCGGTGCAGGCCGGCCCGAGGCCACCTACCTGCTGGAGCGGCTGGTCACGCGCTGCGCCTGGGACCTGGGGCTGGGCCAGGACGAGATCCGCAGGCGCAACTTCATCACCACCTTCCCGTACCAGACGCCGGTGGCGCTGCAGTACGACGTGGGCGACTACGGCGCGGCGATGGACAAGGCGCAGGCGCTGGCCGAGGTCGACGGCTTCGGCGCGCGGCGCGCCGCCAGCGAGGCCAAGGGCATGAAGCGCGGCCTGGGCTACAGCAGCTACATCGAGGCCTGCGGCATCGCGCCGTCGAACATCGCGGGCGCGCTGGGCGCGCGCGCCGGTTTGTTCGAATGCGGCGAGATCCGCGTGCACCCGACCGGCAGCGTGACGGTGTTCACCGGCTCGCACAGCCACGGCCAGGGCCACGAGACCACGTTCGCGCAGGTGGTGGCGGCGCGCCTGGGCATTCCGGTGGACAACGTGGCCGTGGTGCATGGCGACACCGGGCGCGTGCCGTTCGGCATGGGCACCTACGGCTCGCGTTCCATCAGCGTGGGCGGCGCGGCCATCATGCGGGCGCTGGACAAGATCGAAACCAAGGCCAAGAAGATCGCCGCGCACCTGATGGAAGCGGCGGACACCGACATCGAGTTCAGCGGTGGCGAATTCCGCGTGAAGGGCACCGACAAGAAGGTGCCGTTCGGCCAGGTCGCGCTGACGGCGTACGTGCCGCACAACTACCCGCTGGACAAGCTGGAGCCCGGCCTGAACGAAACCGCGTTCTACGACCCGGTGAATTTCACCTTTCCGGCCGGCACCTACATCTGCGAGGTGGAAATCGATCCCGCTACAGGCGCGGTGCGGATCGATCGCTTCACCGCGGTGGACGACTTCGGCACCATCATCAACCCGATGATCGTGGAAGGCCAGGTGCACGGCGGCCTGGTGCAGGGCATCGGGCAGGCGCTGATGGAGAACTGCGTGTACGACAAGGACACCGGCCAGCTGCTCACCGGCTCGCTGATGGACTATGCGCTGCCGCGCTTCGACGACGTGCCGAACTTCCAGCTCGACACCATCTGCACGCCGTGCACGCACAACCCGCTGGGCACCAAGGGTTGCGGCGAGGCCGGCGCCATCGGTTCGCCGCCGGCGGTGATCAATGCCGTGCTCGATGCGCTGAAGGACATCGGCGTGAAGGACCTCGACATGCCGGCCTCGCCCTCGCGCGTGTGGCAGGCCATCCAGTCCGCCCGCGCCTGAACGACGAAGGAGACAAAAACATGTACGCATTCACCTTCGAGCGTCCCGCCAGCCTGACCGAAGCCGCCAAGGCGGCCGGCACCGGCGGCAAGGCACTGGCCGGCGGGCAGACCCTGCTGGCATCGATGAAGCTGCGCCTGGCCAACCCGGAGCGGGTGGTCGATCTGGGCGGCGTGGCCGACTTGGCCGGCATCCGCCGCGAGGGCGACACGCTGCTGATCGGCGCCATGACGCGCCACGCCGCGGTGGCGTCCAGCACGGAAGTGCAGTCCGCCATTCCCGCGCTGGCCGAGCTTGCCGGCCTCATCGGCGACCGGCAGGTGCGCGCCCTGGGCACGCTGGGCGGCTCGGTCGCCAACAACGACCCGGCGGCCTGCTACCCGAGCGCGGTGCTGGCGCTGAACGCCACCGTGCACACCACGCAGCGCAAGATCGCTGCGGACGATTTCTTCCAGGGCATGTTCACCACCGCGCTGAGTGAGGGCGAGCTGATCACCGCAGTGAGCTTTCCGCTGGTGAAACGCGCGGCCTACATGAAGTTCCGCCAGCCGGCGTCGCGCTTCCCGCTGATCGGCGTGTTCGTCGCGCAGACGGCAAGCGGCGTGCGCGTGGCGGTCACGGGTGGCGGCAACGGCGTGTTCCGCCACAAGGGCCTGGAAGATGCGCTGAGCGCCAGCTTCACCCCCGAGTCCGCGGCCGGTGTGAAGATCGACGCGTCCGCGCTGTCGGGCGACCTGCACGCAAGTGCCGAGTACCGCGCCAACCTGGTCAGCGTGATGGCGCAGCGAGCGGTGGCCAAGGCGCTGGGCTGATGGGCCCTTCGACAGGCTCAGGGCGAACGGCACACTCACACCGTTCGGGCTGAGCCTGTCGAAGCCCGCGACCGCGTGATCCATGCCAGATTCCATCGATTCCCTGCAGCAGGCCCTGGAAGCCACCGGCTACTTCGCCGACCGGCGACTCGCCACGGCCGTGTTCCTCGCACTGCGGCTGCAGCGCCCGCTGCTGCTGGAAGGCGAGCCGGGCGTCGGCAAAACCGAACTCGCGAAAGCGCTGGCCGCGGCCTTGCCGCGCGCGCTGATCCGCCTGCAGTGCTACGACGGGCTGGAGCAGCGCGAGGCGCTCTACGAATGGAACTACGCGGCGCAGCTGCTGCACATGCGCGCGGCCGAGGGCCGGGAGAGCGCCGAGCAGGTCGAGCGCGAGGTCTACCAGGACCGCTATCTCGTGCGCAGACCGCTGCTGCAGGCGCTGCAGACGCCCGAGCCCGGCGCGGTGCTGCTGATCGACGAGGTGGACCGCGCCGATGAACCGTTCGAAGCATTCCTGCTGGAATATCTGGGCGAGTACCAGGTGAGCATTCCCGAGATCGGCACCATCCGCGCGCAGGCCGCGCCGGTGACCATCCTCACCAGCAACCGCACGCGCGAATTGAACGACGCGGTGAAGCGCCGCTGCCTGTACCACTGGCTGGACTACCCGGACCGCGAGCGCGAACTGGCCATCGTGCGCACGCGCGTGCCGCAGGCCGGCGACGCGCTGTCAGCGCAGGTGGCGCGGTTCGTTGCGGGCCTGCGCAGCCAGCCGTTCGCCAATGCGTTCCAGCGCGCACCCGGCATTGCCGAGAGCGTGGAATGGGCAAAGGCGCTGGTGGCGCTGGACACGCTGGTGCTCGACCCGGAAGTGGTAGCGGACACGGCGGGAATTCTGTTCAAGCAGCGCGAGGACGTGGCCGCGTTGACGCGCGATATGGCGTCGGAATTGTTGACCGCATCCCCTCTCCCTCCGGGAGAGGGCTAGGGTGAGGGCATGCAGCTCGGCGACGCGCGCAGCGGCAAGCTGGCGGACAACATCACCGGCTTCGGCCGGACCTTGCGGCGCGCCGGCGTGCCGGTGGACAGTGCGCGCATCGCGCTGGCGCAGCAGGCCGCGCAGCTGATCGAGCTGGGCCGCAGGGACGACCTGGCCGCCGCGATGGAGGCCGTGCTGGTCGGCCGCGAACAGGACCGCGCGGTGTTCCGCGAACTGTTCGACGCCTACTTTCGTGATCCCCAGGTCGCGCACAAGCTGCTGATGCAGATGCTGCCCTCCGCCGAAGGCAAGGCCGAGCCGTCCAAGCGCCGCCCGCGCGTGAGCGAAGCCCTGGCGCTGCGCAAGGCCCTGGGCGCCAACAAGCCCAAGCCCGCCGAGGCCATCGACCTCGACGCCGCGATGACGGCCAGCGACCTGGAGCGGCTGCGCCAGGCCGACTTCAACGGCCTGGGCGCGAGCGAATACCACCTGGTCGAACGGCTCGCGCGCGAGGTCGCGCTGCCCCTGCCGTCCGTCGCGGCGCGCCGTACCAGTCCAGGCGCGCGCGGCGCG
>NZ_JACCWG010000242.1 GCF_013697775.1 Ramlibacter sp.
AGCTCCTGCTGCGTCTGCCCATCCAGCTCAATCGACTTGGCGACCCGCATGGCATCACACCCCCTTGGCCATCGGAGTATGCCTTCGAGCGAAAGTTCAACTAATTCGCGCGCACTACACTAGTAGCGTTGCTCGCGCGGCTCAAGGCGGGGGATGAGGTGGTGGTGTACAAGCTGGATCGGCTTGGGCGCAGCCTTCAGGACTTGCTTGCGCTCTTGGACAAGATCACGGCTGCCGGCGCTGTCTTTCGAAGTTTGACGGAGCCGGTTGATACGCGCACGCCAGCCGGGAAGTTGATGTATTCCATTCTGGGTGCTGTCGCGGAGTTTGAGCGCTCGATTATTCGTGAGCGCTCCATCGCTGGCCAGGTAGCTGCGATCAAGCGCGGTACCGTGGTTGGTGGACGGCCGCACAAGCTCTCAGCAGTTGAGAAGCGGAAGGTTAAGAGGCTTTATGAGCGCGGCGGCGTGAGCCTTGTCGAACTAGGGGACATGTACGGTGTTTCTCACACGACGATCCGTCGCGCCATTTACGGCGATGAGCGGGACCGAATGAAGGTGTTGTGGGCTTACCTTTGAACCTCGGGGAAGACGTGGGTTCGATTCCCATCGCCCGCTCCACTCACTTCTCTCAAGCGCTCGGCGGCGCCAGCCGCTTCTTCGGCACCGCCTTCGCCTTCGCCCCCATTGCCTCCTCCGCCACCGCCGGCTTGCCGCCTGAGCGTCTCCACGTCCGGGATGTTGTTGAACCGGACCACGCTGTACCCGGCGGACTTCAGCATCGCGTCGCGGGCGTTGTCCTCTCGGCCCCGCTCGGCGTGGCTGGCGTCGTCGATCTCGATGATCGCCAGCACGGCGAACGAGCGGTCGGTGAGCACGAAGTCCGCCCGCTTCTGTGTGTAGTGCAGCGCGCTCGTGCCCTTGCCTGCCTTGAGCAGCGCACCGAAACCGAATTGCGTGAACACCACGTGCTCCGGCTCCGGAAACGCCTCCTTGATGCGCCAGAACATCGACTGCTCGCGCTCCGTCAACAGGCGCGCTTTGTGGAAGATCTTTGGTTTTGACTTTCCATCCCGGTTGCCCACCAGTCGCTTGACGATTGCCAGGAAGATGATCCCCAGCACCAGCGCAATGAACGGCAGCAGCAGTGATTTCAAGTCAGTTCTCCCCGTCAACCCTCGACTGTACCGACACGCGTACGCTGACCTGCCGCTCTTCCTCCCTCCCCAAAACGCAAAAGCCCGGCGCCATCACAGCGCCGGGCTTCATCGAGCCTGATTAACTAAATCAGCCCGTCCGCTTACATCCGCGGGTCGCCATTCTGGTTGACCGGAATGGTGCGGCCCGGGTCGGCGCTTGTCTGCACGCGGTGCTGCACGCCGCGGTAGTCGTAGGTCACGTCCCAGTAGGTCGGCACGGTGCTGGCCACGTTTTCGCAGCGGCGCACGTCCTGCGTGCTGGGGTAGTTGCCGTCGCTGCGGCCGACCTGGGAGCCCACCGCCGCGCCGGCGACTGCGCCGCCCACGGTGGCAATGTCCTTGCCGGTGCCGCCGCCCACCTGGTGGCCGAGCACGCCGCCCAGCAGGCCGCCGACGATGGCGCCGCCCACATTGGCGCCGCCGCTGCTGCGCGCCGGCTGGCTGACCTGCTGGCGTTCGACCCAGCAGCGCTCGTTGGGGGCGCCGACCACGGCGCGGGCCGAGGTCACCTGCGCCTCGTACACGCGCTCGTTGGCACGGCGGCGGTAGTCGTAGTTCGGGCTGGCCACCGGCTCGGGCGCTTCATTGCTGAAGCGGCCGTTGCCGTTCACCGGGCGCACCGAGGAGATGCGGTCTTCCAGGCCCAGGCCGGCCAGCGATTCGTAGCTGCCGCGGCGCAGCACCACGCAGCGGCCGCGGAAACCCGCGTCTTCGCACACTTCCCAGCGGCCGCGTTCCACCACCACCGAAGAGGCGCGGTCGTTGAAGCCGTTGCGGGCGAAGTTAGGCACCGTGTTGTTGGTGGTGAAGGCGCGGCCGCGGTAGCCCTCGCCTTCGTAGAAGGTGACCTGGGCGCTGGCATGTCCCGCCAGCACCAGCAGGGATGCCGCCAGGAGGGTCTTGCAGTGGGTGTTCATCGTCATGCCTTGCTCACTTCAGGCGCATGTCGTTGCCGACCGAGCTGACGCCGCTCACGCCCTGGGCCACCTGCACGGCACGGTCGATGGCTGCGCGCGAGCTGACGAAGCCGCTGAGCTGCACGCGGCCCTTGAAGGTTTCCACGTTGATCTCGGTGGACTTGAGCATCGGGTCGTTGAAGATCGCGGCCTTCACCTTTGTGGTGATGGCGGTGTCGTCCATGTACTGGCCGGTGCTTTCGTGCTTGGCGGTGGAGGCGCATCCGGCCAGGGCGCCGATAGCGATGGCTGCGAACAGAATGCTGGTGCGTGCGAATTGTGTCATTGGAGCCTTTGCTCAAAAGAGGGAGCGGTGGATCCGCCCTGTTCTCGTTCTGGTGGCGCATCGTGGCTTGTTCAGCTACAAACACCTGTAAGGTCGCTGCCCGTCTTCGTCAATGGCCGAGCGCGACTCTGCGTAGGACAAGCGCCTGAGAACGGTGTGTTAAAAGCAGGGTCCGGCTCGCAAGCCACCACGGAGCGGCCATGACCACCCTTTCCAGTTTCATCACAAGCAACATGGAAGCCATCGTGGCGGAGTGGTACAGCTTCGCCACCACGATGGAGCCCGCTGCTTCCACCATGAGCGCGGTGGCGCTGCGCGACCATGCCAAGGCCATCCTCCTGGCCATCGCCAAGGATCTGGAGTCCAGCCAGACGCCGCTGGCGCAATCGGAAAAGTCCAAGGGCCTGGCGCCACCGCTGTCCACGCGCGAAACCGCCGCCGCCACCCACGGCGCGTTGCGCCAGATGAGCGGGTTCGACCTGAACCAGTTGGGCGCCGAGTACCGCGCCCTGCGCGCCAGCGTGATCCGGCTGTGGACGCAGCAGCTGCCGGCCGCCGCCGACGCCCGCGTGTTCGAAGAGATGATCCGCTTCAACGAGGCCGTGGACCAGGCGGTGGCGGAATCCACATCCCGCTATTCGGCCGAGCTGGAGCTGTCACGCGACACCTTCATGGCGATCCTGGCGCACGACCTGCGCAGCCCGCTGAGCTCCATCAGCATGCTGAGCCACCTGATGGAGCGCACCGCCACCACCGACGGGGTGCGCAAGCAGGCCGGCCAGATCCAGCGCAGCGCCAAGGAAATGGCCGGCATGATCCACGATCTGCTGGACTACACCCGCACGCAGCTGGGCAAGGGGATGCCGGTGGCGCCCAAGGCCTGCTCGCTCACCGTGCTGTGCCGCGACCTGGTGGAAGAAGTGCAGTCCGCCCACCCGCAGCGGCAGCTGGTGGCCGACGTGCCCGACGGCCTGGCCGCGATGGTGGACGACTCGCGCCTGCGCCAGGCGCTGTCGAACCTGCTGAACAATGCCGTGCAGCACGGCGACCCGACTGGGCCGATCAGCCTGGCCGCGCGCGTGGCCGGCGAGGAGGTCACGCTGCAGGTGCGCAACTTCGGCGAGCCGATCCCGCCGGAATCGCTTCAGGTCATCTTCGATCCCCTGGTGCAGCTGTCGCCGGGCTCGGTCGCCAAGCTGAAGGTGCCGTCCACCAACCTGGGACTGGGCCTGTTCATCGCCCGCGAGGTGGCGCTGGGCCACAAGGGCACGCTGGAGGTGGCCTCCGACAGCGAGAACGGCACCGTGTTCACGATGCGGCTGCCGCTGCACCGGCCGGCGTAACCGGCTCGCCGCGCGCGCCGAACCACTCCAGCACCTCGTAGCGCGCCGGCTTGCCGGCCGACGGCGTCACCGACCACACCAGCGCGAATTCGCGCGCCGGCCAGGCAATCGGCTCGGTCCTGGCGGGCGCATGCGCGCCTGCGGCGTTGCGCCCCAATGTCACGTGCGGCTTGTAGCCGCGCAGCTCCGGCTCCAGCCCGGCGTCGACCACCGCGTGCGCGATGCGCGCGTGCAGCGCGCGCAGGCCGTTGTTCTGCGCCGGCCGCAGCACGGCCACCTGGTTGGGCCAGAGTTCCGGGCCGAGCAGGTCGAGCTCCAGGGGATGCATCGGCACCTCGCGCAACGCCTGGCGCAGCAGCTGCTCGGTCGCCAGGCTGACCTCGCCGATGAAGTACAGCGTGAGGTGGTAGCGGGCGAAGGGCACCAGCTTGGCATCGTCGGGCCAGTCCCAGGTGCCGCAGTGGCGCTGCAGCTGCGCCTGCAGGGCGCGGTCGGGCATCAGGGCGATGAAGAGCCGTTTCGGGGGAGGTAGCAGAGGCATGGCGGCAGTGTCCTTGTTCTGTCTTGAATAGCTGGGTGTTTTGTGTCAGTGAAAGTCGCGACTGTTGCCGAGTGCGGCATCCAGGCGTCCGAGCAGGGGTGTCAGGTCGCGCAGGCGCTCGGCCACCAGGTGGCAAACCCGGCCGCCGCTGTCCACGTCGCGCTGCCAGGTGCCCCACACGGCCAGCAGGCGCGAACGCAGCAGCGCGTCGCGCTGCGCCTCGCGCACGTGCCGCCAGACGATGACGTTGACCGGCCCGGTCTCGTCTTCCAGGGTGACGAAGATCGTGCCCTTGGCCGTCTGCGGCTGCTGGCGCACGGTGACGATGCCGCAGGCGGCCGTGCGCCGGCCGTGCGGAAGGGCGGCCAGCTCATCCGCATTCAGCAGCTGCATGCGCGCCAGCTTCGGGCGCAGCAGCGCCAGCGGATGCCGGCGCAGGGTCAGGCCGAGCGAGGCGTAGTCAAAGACGATTTCCTCGCCTTCCCTGGCCGCCGGCAGTTCCAGCGGCGCCTCGTCGATCGGCGCGTTGCGCAGCAGGGCCGGCGCGCGCCGCTGCGCGGTCGCCTCCCAGACCTGCTGGCGGCGGTGGCCGGCCAGCGATTGCAAGGCGTCGCCGGCGGCCAGTGCCTTCAGGTCGCGGGTGTCCAGCTGCGCGCGCAGGGCCATGTCCTCGACATTGGCGAACGGCGCGTCGGCGCGCGCGGTGGGAATGCGCTGGCCGGCTTCGGTGTTCAGGCCGCCGACCACGCGCAGGCCGAGGCGGACCGCCGGCCGGGAATTGGGGACATCGCCCGATAAATTGGTGTCTGACCCCAATTGTTTCTCCAGGGTGCAGTCCCAGTCGCTGTGCGACACGTCGGGCGGCAGCACCTGCACGCCGTGGCGAACTGCGTCCTGGATCAGCTGGGCCGGCGGATAGAAGCCCATGGGCTGCGAATTGAGCATCGCGGCCAGGAAGCATTCGGGCTCGTGGCATTTCAGCCAGCTGCTCTTGTAGGCCAGCAAGGCGAAGCTGTAGGCGTGGCTTTCCGGGAAACCGTATTCGCCGAAGCCCTTGATCTGCTCGAAGATGCGCTGGGCGAATTCCAGCTTGTAGCCTTTGCGCAGCATGCCGCCGATCAGCTTGTCCTGGTGCCTCTCGACGCCGCCCTTGCGCTTCCACGCGGCCATGGCACGGCGCAGGCCATCGGCTTCGGCGGCGCTGTAGCCGGCGGCGAGCATGGAAATCTGCATCACCTGCTCCTGGAAGATCGGGATGCCCAAGGTGCGCTTGAGCGCTTCGCGCAGCCGCGGCGGCTTGTCTTCCGGCTCGCCTTGCGCGCGCTCGTACTCGATCGCCTTCTCCCGGGCTTCCTCGTCCTCTCCAGCCTTCTCCAGCCGTTCGCGCGCCTTCAGGTACGGATGCACCATGCCGCCGGAGATCGGCCCCGGCCGCACGATCGCCACTTCCACCACCAGGTCGTAGAACTCCTTGGGCTTCAGGCGCGGCAGCATGGACATCTGCGCGCGGCTTTCGATCTGGAACACGCCCACGGTGTCGGCGCGCTGGATCATCTCGTAGGTTGTCGCGTCGTCGTTCGGGATGTCGCGCAGGTTCCACGGCGCACCGCCGCGCAGCGCATCGCGCAAATGCAGGCAGCGGCGCAGCGCCGTGAGCATGCCCAGCGCCAGCACGTCCACCTTCATCAGCCCCATGTCTTCCAGGTCGTCCTTGTCCCACTGGATGACCGAGCGGTTCTTCATGCTGGCGTTCTCCACCGGCACCAGCCGCGTGAGCTGCGTCTGCGTGAGCACGAAGCCGCCCACGTGCTGGCTCAGGTGCCGCGGAAATCCCATCAGGCTCCCCGCCAGTTCCAGCCATTGGTGCGCCTGCAGCTCGGTGATGGCGGTGCCGCTCTGCTCGGCCATCAGGCCCAGGCGCTGCGCCGCGAGCTTTTCCTCGAACCAGTAGTGGTCCCTGGCAAAGGCGTCGATCAGGGCTTCGGGAATGTCCAGCGCCTTGCCCACGTCGCGGATGGCGCTGCGCGTGCGGTAGCCGATCACCACCGCGGCGATGGCCGAGCGCGTGCGGCCGTACTTTTCGTAGATGTACTGGATGACCTCTTCGCGCCGCTCGTGCTCGAAGTCCACGTCGATGTCGGGCGGCTCGCCCCGGCGCTCCTCGCTGATGAAGCGCTCCAGCAGCGGCTCCGATTCCACCGGGTCCATCGCGGTGACACCCAGGCAGTAGCACACCACCGAGTTGGCCGCCGAGCCGCGGCCCTGGCACAGGATCTTCCGCTCCTCCGCTTCACGCACGATGTCGCGCACCGTGAGAAAGAACATCTCGTAGTTGCACTTCGCGATGAGATCGAGCTCTTTTTCCAGCAGGCGGTGCACCTTGTCCGGAATGCCTTGCGGGTAGCGGCGCGCGGCGCCTTCGTAGGTGAGGTGGCGCAGGCCCTCGGTCGGCGTCATGCCTTCGGGCACCGCTTCCTGCGGGTAGTCGTACCGGATGGACTTGAGGTCGAACGTGCAGCGCTCCATCACTTCCACGGTGGCGGCCAGCAGCTCGGGCGGATAGGTGGCGGCCAGGCGCGCGCGGTGGCGCAGGTGCCGCTCGGCGTTGGCCTGCAGCGCGAAGCCGCAGTCGGCCACGCGCTTGCCTTCGCGCACCGCGGTGATCACGTCCTGCAGCGGCTTGCGCGAGCGCGCGTGCATGTGCACGTCGCCCGCGGCCACCAGCGGCACGCCGGTGCGCGCGGAGGCCTCGCGCAGCATGGCGAACCACAGGTCGTCGTCCAGCTGGTGCGGCAGCTCCACCGCCAGCCACAGGTGCGCGCCGAACAATTCCTTCAGGTGCGCGAGCCGCGCGCACAGCGCCTGCAGCCCGGCGTCATCCGCCATCTGCGCGCGCTTGGGCGCGACCAGGATCTCGCAGCCCTGTTGCAGCAAAGCGAAGTCGCTGATGTCCCAGCCCACGCGGTAGTCGCCCTTGGCGGTGTGGGCGTCGGTGCGCGCGGCCGTGATGAATTCGCACAGGCCGCCCCAGCCGTGCAGATCGCGCGCCAGCGCCACCAGGCGCAGCGCGCCGAAATCGAATTCGCTGCCGAACAGCAGCGTGAAGGGGCGCAGGCGCTGGACGCCGGGCTCCATCTGCTGCAGTTTTTCGATGAAGCCCTTGTAGTCGTTCCACCCCGACCAGGCGCGCACCACGCCGGCCACCGAGCATTCGTCGGTGATGGCCAGCGCCGCGTAGCCCAGGTTGTAGGCGCGGCGCACCAGTTCCTGCGGATGCGAGGCACCGCGCTGGAAGCTGAAGTTGCTGATGCAGTGCAGCTCCGCATAGCGCGGCAAGGTGGCCGCCACGGTGGACAGGACAGGGGGAATGTCCCTGTCCTCGTTGAGCACGGGGCCGGACTTGACGTGGATCTCAGGCATACAGCCCCTGCAGGTACCAGCGGTCCTTGCGCTCTTCTTCGGGACTGCCCTCGTCCTTCAGCGCCCGCTCGCGGTAGATCCAGACCAGGCCGGCGTCGTCGTTGCGCGCGATGAAGTAGTCGCGCAGCGCCGGGCCGCCCTCTTCCCACCAGGCGGTTTCCACGCGGTACAGGCGCGTGAGCAGGCGCAGCCGGCCCATGTAACAGGGAGAGTCGCCCTGGATGGGGAGAAGCTGGGGCTGGGGCAGCAGCCAGGGGGGATAGATTGCGTCGCCCGGGGTGCTTTCTTTTCCCGGAGCCGCCCCACGCGCGCTCACCCACGCCTGCATCTTCTCCGGCCGATGCTCTTCGCACAGCAGGGGCACCAGCACGTTGCCCGCGCCCAGCCGCGCGCTCAGCCGCTCGATGAACTGGTGCAGCTTTTCGCCGGGCCGGTTGTCTTCCGGCAACAGGCTGGTGGTGCGGCCGCCCCAGGGCACCGTGTCCAGTGAACGCAGGCGCAAGTGGTTGGCCGGCGCGCCGAGCGACACGCGCGCCAGTTGCTCGTTGACCAGCCGGCGCAGGTGCGCCATTTCCTGCGTGGGTTGCGCGGTGCGCACCTCCAGCCGCTCGGTCGGCGGCAGCGGCTTGCCGTCCAGGCGGCGCAGGTCCAGCGTCCACTCCAGCTCGAACGCCAGCACGCCGCGGTTGCGCGCCTGCAGCCACACCTGCAGCTGCGACAGCAGCCGCTGGCCGGTCCACATCAGCTCGGGCGCGCTGGTGGCCAATGCCGGCAGTTCCAGCTTCACGTCGAAGGATTCGGGCAGTTCGATCCACCCATAGCGCTCGGGCCGCTCGCCATAGGCGCAGTCCAGCGCCGGCAGCAGCACCGGGCCGAAGCGCCGCGCCAGTCCACCGCGCGGCAGCGCGCGCAGATCGCCCCAGGTGCGGCAGCCGATGCGCTCCAGCATGGGCAGGGGCTCGCGCGCGGCATCGAACACGTCCAGCGGCAGGCCGTCGGGCACAGCGCTCGGTGCCGCTTCGCCGCGCAGCTTCAGGCGCAGCAAGGCCAGCGCCACCAGCGCCGTGCCGCCGGCCGCCCAGGCCGGGGCCGCCAGCACCTCGCCCGTTTTGAACAGCTGCCGGACCAGGCGCCTGCGCCCGCCCCACAGCTTCTCGCTGGCCTGCACCTCCAGCAGCAGCGCGCCTTCCGCCCACGCCACCCGGGGCGTGAACTGCAAGGCGCGCCAGCCCCAGGCGGTGCGCTCGTCGTCATGCGATGGCTGCAGTGCGATCCAGTACATGCGATCGGTCCTTGGGCAAGGGTTGGAGGGGCGCGGACTTGCCGTTCCTGCGCGATTCGAGCAGGGCCGCCAGGCGCGGCGGATGCGCCGGCAGCGCCAGCGGCGTGTCCAGCGGCGGGCCGCGGCGCTTCAGGATGCGCACCCGCATGGCATCGGTGCCGTCCACCTGCAGCCGCAGCCGCGCCGGCGAGGAATCGTTTTTGGCCTGCAGGGCGCGAAAGACGAACAGCAGGCGCGACTGCTGCTGCGCCGCGATGTGCAGCCGGCGCAGCTCGGGCCCGCGCGCCTGCGGCAGCCAGGCCATGACGGCCGCCACGTCGGCGCAGCGCAGCGCCTGTTCGGCCGCCCACAGCCGTGCCTGCGGCCTGGCGGC
>NZ_JACCWG010000243.1 GCF_013697775.1 Ramlibacter sp.
GCACAGGCCGCAGCCGCGCCGCCGGTTGCAGCCGCATCCCAGCCCGCATCGGCAGCAGTGGCCGCGGCGTCCGCGCCCGCACCCGTGCTTGCGCCCATGCCCGAGATCAGCGCCATACCGGTGCAGCCCACCGCGCTGCCCGACCCGGTGCGGGTGCACTACGACGTCACCATCCACGCCCGCGGCCTGACGCTGCCCGCGCGCGCGCAGCTCGATTGGCGCCACGACGGCAGCACCTACGAGGCGCGCATGGAGGTCAACGGCACCCTGCTGACCAAGCGCGTGCAGGAAAGCGCGGGCGCCATCACCGCGGAGGGACTGGCGCCGAGCCGTTTTTCCGACCGCAGCCGCAACGAGGAAGCCACGCATTTCGAGCGTGGCCAGGGCAAGCTGGTGTTCAGCAACAACCGCCCCGAGCAGCCCCTGCAGCCCGGCATGCAGGACCGCCTGAGCGTGCTGGTGCAGCTGACCATGCTGGTGGCGGGCGACCCGGCGCGCTACCAGCCGGGGACCGCCATCGCCATTCCCACCGCGAGCACGCGCGACGCCGAGACCTGGGTGTTCACCGTGCAGGGCGAGGAAGACCTGACGCTGCCTGGGGGCAAGGTGCGCGCGCTGAAGCTGCAGCGCAATCCTCGCAAGGAGTTCGACCAGCAGGTGGAACTGTGGCTCGCGCCCCGCATGGATTACGCCCCTGTGCGCCTGCGTCTGACGCAGCCCAACGGAGATTCGTCTGATTTGCGCTGGTCCTCCACCGACAAAAGCTGAGTTTGCCCAGGTCGTAACCTGAAGGCATGGCATGGAACGGCACCCGCCGTCCGGCGTTTAGCCCGACAACCTTGAAACGGTGCCGAACGTTGCCAACTACAGGCAATAGGAAAACGACCATGCAAATGCTTTATGACTCCGATTCCTTCGTCGTCGTGCACCTGCAGGCCAACGAGGCCTCCGAGGGCGAGACGCTGCCCGAGGTGGTGCGCCATGGCTTCGAGATCGTCGACAAGCGCTCCAACAAGGAGGTCTACCTCGACGGCTCCTGGGCCGAGGCCTTCCAGCGCCAGATCAATGCCTGGCAGATGAACACGCCAACGCAGGAAGAAGTCGAAGCCACGCTCGACGGTTATGCCGAGCTGGCGCAGAACCCCCTGGTGATCCACTGATGCCGCTGATCATCCACTGACCAACGCATGGCCAGTTCGATGTCTTCCACTGTTTTTGCCGATGAAGCCCGTGCCCGCCGCGAGCTTGCGGCTTGCTACCGCCTGTTCGACCACATGGGGTGGGCCGAAGGCATCTACAACCACATCACCCTGCGGGTAGGCGCGGACAGCGGCCGCCCTCAGTACCTGATCAATCCCTTCGGGCTGCATTACACCGAGGTCACGCCGGACAACCTGGTAAAGATCGACGTGGACGGCAACGCCGTCGACGACAGCCCCTATCCGGTCAACCGCGCCGGCTTTGTGATCCACAGCGCCATCCACGCGGCGCGGCCCGACGCGCACTGCGTGATGCACGTGCACACCACTGCCGGCGTGGCCGTGGCCTGCAAGGAAAGCGGGTTGCGCCACGACAACTTCTACAGCGCCATCCTGCACGGCCAGGTGGCCTACCATGACTATGAAGGCGTCACCACCGGCCTGGACGAACAGCTGGCTGGTGGCATCGCTCGGGCGCAAGGCTTTCCTGATCCTGCGCAACCACGGCCTGCTCACCGTTGGCCCTACGGTGGCCGAATGCTTCCAGCGCCTGTGGACGCTGCAGCGCGCCTGCGAAATCCAGCTGGCCAGCGACGCCGGCACCGGCCCGAACCGGCCGATTTCGCTGGAGTTTCTCCAGCGCGTGCCCGCCACCCAGGCCGGCATGAACGTGGACAAGGACGAGAACAACGCCCAGCGCATGTTCGACGCCATGCTGCGCCGCCACGGCATCCAGGCCTGACCTGCGCAGGCGCGAACGCCTGCCGCGGCTACGATGCGGCATGCATCGCCTCCTGAGTTCGACCTTGTCCCTGGCTGCAGCCCTGCTGCTGCCGGGCTGCGCCATGCTGTCCGTGGGCGACGCCCTGCTGCTTGGCGAGCAGCACGATGCGCCCGGCCACCGGAAGTTGCAGCGCGAATGGGTCGAGCGGCTGGCCGCGCGCGATCACCTGGCGGCGCTGGCGCTGGAGATGGCCGAACAGGGCACCAGCACCGCCGGGCTGCCCGCCGGCGCGGATGAAGCCCAGGTACGCGAAGCCCTGCGCTGGAATGCGCCGAGCTGGCCCTGGGACGTCTATGCGCCGGTGGTGATGGCCGCGGTGCGCGCCGGCGTGCCGGTGCTGGGCGCCAACCTGCCGCGCGACATGCTGCGCGAAGCGATGGAGGACCCGCAGCTGGACGTGCTGCTGCCCGAGCCCTCGCTGCAGGCGCAGCAGCAGGCGGTGCGCGCCGGCCATTGCGGGCTGCTGCCGGAACGGCAGATCCCGCCGATGACGCGCATCCAGATCGCCCGCGACCGCAGCATGGCGCAGACCCTGGCCGAGGCCAGCCGCCCCGGCAAGACCGTGGTGCTGGTGGCCGGCGCGGGGCACGTGGACCCGGACCTCGGCGTGCCGCACTACCTTCCGCCGGGCGTGCGCGTGCGGCAGCTGGTGCTGCCGCCGCACGAAACGGGCAAGGACTACTGCGCGGAGCTGCGCAAGCAGCTCGGGTAGGCGCCGCTTAAGCGTTCGCCTTGATCGCATCGGCCAGGGTGTTCACCATCTGGTCGATGTGCTGCTTTTCCACGATGTAGGGCGGTGCGAACACCAGCACGTCGCCGGCGGGGCGCACCAGCACACCCTTCTTGAAGCAGTCCAGGAAGATGTCGTAGCCGCGCTTGCCGGGCGTTCCCGCGATCGGCGCCAGCTCCACCGCGGCGGCCAGGCCCAGGCTGCGGATGCCGATGACGTTGGGCATGCCCTTGAAGGTGGAATGGAAGGCATCACCCAGCACCTTGCCCATTTCCCCGGCGCGCGCGAACAGGCCCTCCTGCTTGTACAGGTCCAGTGTGGCGAGCGCGGCGGCGCAGGCCACCGGGTGGCCGGAGTAGGTGTAGCCGTGGAAGAACTCGATCACGTGCTCGGGCGCGTCGGTCTTCATCATCGCGTCGTACAGCTTGTCGCGGCAGATCACGCCGCCCAGCGGGATCACGCCGTTGGTGACCGCCTTGGCGAAGGTCAGCATGTCGGGCACCACGCCGTAGAAGTCGGCGGCGAAGTTGGTGCCCAGACGGCCGAAGCCGGTGATGACCTCGTCGAAGATCAGCAGGATGCCGTGCTTGTCGCAGATCTCGCGCAGGCGCTTCAGGTAGCCCTTGGGCGGCAGGTACCAGCCGGCCGAACCGGCGATCGGCTCGACGATCACCGCGGCCACGTTGGCCGGGTCGTGCAGCGGCAGGATGCGGTTTTCCAGCTCCAGCAGGATGTCTTCCTGCCACACCGGTTCCTGGTGGTGGATGTACGGGTGGGCGGCCGGATCGTGGATGAAGCGCATGTGGTCCACGCGCGGCAGCAGCGAGGTGCCGAACACCTTGCGGTTGGACGGGATGCCGCCCACGCTCATGCCGCCGAAGCCCACGCCGTGGTAGCCCTTCTCGCGGCCGATGAACATGTTGCGGTGCCCTTCGCCGCGCGCGCGGTGGTAGGCCAGCGCCACCTTCAGCGCCGTGTCCGCGGCTTCCGAGCCCGAGTTGCAGAACAGCACGCGGTTCAGGTCGCCCGGCGCCATGCCGGCGATCGCCTCGGCGGCCTCGAACGCCTTGTCGTTGCTGGCCTGGAAGGCGGTGGCGTAGTCCAGCGTGTCCAGCTGGGTCTTGATGGCCTCGTTGATGGGCAAGCGGCGGTGGCCCGCGCCCACGCACCACAAGCTGGAGATGCCGTCGACCACCTTGCGGCCGTCGTGGGTGGTGAAGTGCATGCCGTCGGCGCCCACGAACACGCGCGGTTCCTTGCGGAAATGCCGGTTGGGGGTGAAGGGCAACCACTGGTTGTCCATGTTGAAATCTTTGTCGGCCATGCGATCTCCTGGAGCGGTGTGCGAGCCGGCATTTTGGCACCGCGTCGGCCTGCCACAATGCATCGGGTATGACCCAAGCTTACATACTCACCCTGTCGTGTCCCGACCGGCCGGGCATCGTTCATGCGGTCTCCGGCTTCCTGCTCAAGCGCGGCGGCAACATCGAGGAGGCCGCGCAATACAACGACCGCGGCACCGGCCTGTTCTTCATGCGGGTGCGCTTCGCCTGCGACCAGCTCACCAACGGCGATCTGTCCGAGCAGCTGAAGTTCTTCGCCAAGCCGTTCGGCATGACCTGGCAACTGCACGCCGGCGACCAGCCGGTGCGCACCGTGATCCTGGTGAGCAAGGAAGGCCACTGCCTGAACGACCTGCTGTTCCGGGTGAAGAGCGGCCTGCTGCCGCTGGACGTGCGGGCCATCGTCTCGAACCACCGCGAGTTCTACCAACTGGCGGCCAGCTACAACATCCCGTTCCACCACATCCCGGTGACCGCTGTGACCAAGGAGCAGGCCGAGGCGCGGCAGCTCGAGGTGATCGAGGGCGAGGGCGCCGAGCTGGTGGTGCTGGCGCGCTACATGCAGATCCTGTCCACCGACATGTGCCGCCGGCTGGCCGGCCGCGCGATCAACATCCACCACAGCTTTTTGCCCAGCTTCAAGGGCGCCAAGCCTTACTACCAGGCGCACGAGCGCGGCGTGAAGCTGATCGGCGCCACCGCGCACTACGTGACGGCCGACCTCGACGAAGGCCCGATCATCGAGCAGGACGTGGCGCGCGTGGACCACGGCCACACCGTGGACACGCTCACCGCGATGGGCCGCGACACCGAAAGCCAGGTGCTGGCGCGCGCGGTCAAGTGGCACAGCGAGCGGCGCGTGCTGATCAACGGCCACAAGACGGTGGTGTTCCGGTGAAGATCGCCGGCTTCGACATCCGCTGCGCGAGCGTGCCCATGCCGCCGCACCGCACCGCCTCGGGCGTCGTCGCGGTCTCGCCGCTGGTGCTGCTCTCGGTACGCACCGATGCGGGCATCACCGGCCACAGCATCACCTTCACCTACACGCCCGCCGCGCTGAAGCCCACGGCGGAGTTGATGAAGAACATCGAGCCGCTCGCCGCCGGCCAGCCGCTCGCGCCCGCCGCGGTGTCCGATGCATTGCACGCCCGCTTCAAGATGCTGGGCGCGCAGGGCCTGGTCGGCATGGCGCTGGCCGGCATCGACATGGCGCTGTGGGACGCCTTCGCGCGCGCGCAGGGCCTGCCGCTGGTGCAGCTGCTCGGCGGCCAGCCGCGGCCGGTGCGCGCCTACGGCGGCATCGGCTACGACGGCGTGGAAGGCTCCGCGCGCGCCGCCGAAGACTGGGCCAGGCGCGGTTTGTTAGGCATCAAGGCGAAGATCGGCTACCCCACGCTGGCCGAAGACATCGCCGTGATCCGCGCCATGCGCGCCGCCGCCGGCCCGCACATGCAGCTGATGGTCGACTACAACCAGAGCCTGTCGCCTACCGAGGCCGGGCAGCGGCTGCAGGCGCTGGACGCCGAAGGCCTCGCCTGGATCGAGGAGCCTGTCGCGGCGCACGACTTCCCCGCGTTCGCGCGGCTGGCCGCGCAGACCCGCACACCGCTGCAGGCCGGCGAGAACTGGTGGGTCCGCTGGACTTCCGCCATGCGCTGGACGCCGGCGTGCGCGGCCACCTGATGCCCGACGTGATGAAGGTCGGCGGCGTCACCGGCTGGATGCGCGTGGCGGCGCTGGCGCAGGCCTACGGCGTGCCGGTCTCCAGCCACCTGTGGCCGGAGATCAGCGCGCATCTGCTGATGGCGTCGCCCACCGCCGGCTGGCTGGAATACGCCGACTGGTGGAACCCGGTGCTCAAGCGCCCGCTGGTGCTGGAACAGGGCTGCGCCGTGGTGGACGGCACGCCCGGCAGCGGCATCGAATTCGACGACGACGCGGTAGAGAGGTTCGCAGCATGAACACCTTGGTGAGTCCCGACCTGCTGGCAGTCGCCGAAAGCGAGGCCGATCGCCAGGCACAGGTGGTACGCGCACTGCAGAAAGCGCTGCCCGCCCACGCGCTGCTGTGGCACCGCGAGGAGACCACGCCCTACGAATGCGACGGCCTCACCGCCTACCGCGAGCGCCCGCTGGCCGTGGCGCTGCCGGAAGACGAAGCGCAGGTGCGGCAGGTGCTGAAGATCTGCCACGCGCTGCGGGTGCCGGTGGTGGCGCGCGGCGCCGGCACCGGGCTCTCGGGCGGGGCGATGCCGCACCGGCTGGGCGTCACGCTGTCGCTGGCCAAGTTCAACCGCATCCTGGAACTCGACCCCGCCAGCCGCACGGCGCGCGTGCAGTGCGGCGTGCGCAACCTCGCCATCAGCGAGGCCGCCTCGGCGTACGGGCTGTACTACGCGCCCGACCCGTCCAGCCAGATCGCCTGCACCATCGGCGGCAACGTGGCGGAGAACTCCGGCGGCGTGCACTGCCTGAAGTACGGCCTGACCCTGCACAACGTGCTGAAGGTGCGCGGCTTCACCGTCGAGGGCGAGCCGGTGGAGTTCGGCGGCGACGCGCTCGACGTGCCCGGCTACGACCTGCTGGCCGTGCTGACGGGCAGCGAGGGCATGCTGGCCGTGACCACCGAAGTGACGGTGAAGCTGGTGCCCAAGCCGCAGCTCGCGCGCTGCATCATGGCCAGCTTCGGCGACGTGCGCCACGCCGGCGACGCGGTGGCGGCGGTGATTGCCGCCGGCATCATCCCGGCCGGCCTGGAGATGATGGACAAGCCGATGACGGCGGCCGTGGAAGACTTCGTGCACGCAGGCTACGACCTGGATGCCGAGGCGATCCTGCTGTGCGAGAGCGACGGCACGCCCGAGGAAGTGGAAGAAGAGATCGGCCGCATGAGCGATGTGCTGCGCGCGGCCGGCGCCACCGCGCTGGCGGTCAGCCGCGACGAGGCCGAGCGGCTGCGCTTCTGGAGCGGGCGCAAGAACGCGTTTCCCGCGTCGGGGCGCATCAGCCCCGACTACATGTGCATGGACTCGACCATCCCGCGCAAGCGGCTGGCCGACATCCTGCTGGCGATCCAGCAGATGGAAAAGAAATACGGGCTGCGCTGCGCCAACGTGTTCCACGCCGGCGACGGCAACCTGCATCCGCTGATCCTGTTCGACGCCAACGACGCCGAACAGCTGCACCGCGCCGAGCTGTTCGGCGCCGACATCCTGGAAACCAGCGTCGCGATGGGCGGCACCATCACCGGCGAGCATGGCGTCGGCGTTGAAAAACTCAACTCGATGTGCGTGCAGTTCAGCGCCGAGGAGCGCGAGCAGATGTTCGGCGTGAAGCGCGCCTTCGATCCGCAAGGCACGCTGAATCCGGGCAAGCTGATCCCCACGCTGAACCGCTGCGCCGAATACGGAAAGATGCTGGTGCGCGGCGGCAAGCTCGCGCATCCGGATCTGCCACGGTTTTAACTCTGAAAAGCCGCTGCACGGCTTTTCAGAGTTGTCTAGCCAATCAGTGAGAAGAGGCCCGGCGGAGCCGGCTCCTCTTCTCAAGAAGGCGCGTGCTGCACGCTGTTTCGCCCGCTCCAGTGCCTCTGCGAGGAGGGGGTCAGGAGGGACAACTCGACGGACTGCGCGAAACAACGTGCAGCGCGGTCCCTCCTGCGGACGGGAACCGGCTTCGCCGGGCCCGAACGCACTGATCAGTCACTGAGAAATCGCGCGGCGATTTCTCAGTGCTCCATGAGGGAGAGTGCCAGGCACAGGTCGGCCCACGCCTTCGCCTTGTCCGGCAGATTGCGCAGCAGGTAGGCCGGGTGATACGTCACCACCACGGGCACCCCGTTGTACTGGTGCGCGCGGCCGCGCAAGCGGCCGATGGGTTCGGTGGTCTGCAGCAGCGACTGCACGGCGAAGCGGCCCATTGCCAGGATCATGCGCGGCTGCAGCAGCTCCACCTGCCTGCGCAGGAACGGCTCGCACTGCGCCACTTCCTCGGGCTCCGGGTTGCGGTTGCCGGGCGGGCGGCACTTCAGCACGTTGGCGATGTAGACCTTGTGCTTGCGGCTCACGCCGAGCGGGCGCAGCATGTTGTCCAGCAGCTTGCCGGCCTGGCCGACGAAGGGCTCGCCCTGCAGGTCCTCGTTCTCGCCCGGCGCCTCGCCGATCACCAGCCAGTCGGGTCGCGTGTCGCCGACGCCGAACACCTTGTTGCGGCGGCTCTGGCACAGCTTGCAGGCGCGGCAGCCGGACACGGTTTCTGCCAGCACGTCCCAGGTCATGGTCTCGATGCCGGTGGCGCGCGGTTCAAGCGCGATCGGGATGGCATTCGCAGGACGTGCAGCCGGGCGCACCACCGGCACCTCGGCCGGCCGCGCGATCGAAGGCGCGGCTTGCGGCGCAACAGGCGTCGGCACATCCGCCACGCGCGCACGCTGCGGCTGCACGGCAGCTTCAGGCGCCGGTGCCAGCGCCTCGGTGCGCTGCGGCGGCGTGAACATCTGCACGCCCATCTCGGCCAGCATCGCGCGCTGGCGTGCGTCCAGTTGCATGCTCATAGGAATACCCTCCGCGCTGCGCGCTGCGGGATTCGCCTTGGGGCGGCCCGGCGGCTCATAGGCGGTAACTCATGACGATGGCGTCCTCGCGCTTGCCGCCCGCGGCCGGATAGTAGTTCTTGCGCTCGCCGACACGGCGGTAGCCGTACTGTTCGTAGACGCGCTGCGCGCGCTGGTTGCTCACGCGTACCTCCAGCCACAGCCATTGCGCGCCCTCGCCGCGCGACCACAGCGCCAGCGCGTCCAGCATCAGCCGGCCCCAGCCCTGGCCCTGCTGCGCGGGCGCGACGGTGATATTTAGCAGATGCACTTCGTCCACGCCCTTCATTGCGACGAAGTAGCCGATCAGCGTGCCCCCCGCGCACAGCAGCTGCGCCTGGTAGCCGGAACGCAGGGAGTCGGCGAAGTTGCCGCGCGTCCACGGGTGCGCGTACGCCACCTGCTCGACGGCGACGACCTCGCTGAGCCGGTTCTCGGCCATCGGCTCGAACCCGGCTTCCATCGACTTGAACACCGCGCTCACCGGCCGGCCTCCCCTGCTTGCGCTGCTGCCGACGCAGCCTGCTGGCGGCGCAGGGCCGCGCGCTCGTCGGTGGTCTGGGCGACCTTGTCGCGGATGTACAGCGGCAGCGCATTCTCGGCCGCCTGCCCGCGCCCGGCGGCGAGCTGCGCCGGCG
>NZ_JACCWG010000248.1 GCF_013697775.1 Ramlibacter sp.
ATCCGGCGCGCGGCGCTTCTTGAAGGCAGGAGGGGCCGATGAGCCTGGAATGGCAGGTGTTCTGCATGGACACCATCGACAAGGCGCCGATCCCGGGCTGTTTCAGCCAGGGCGAGACGCAGACCTACCTGGGCTGGCTGCTGCAGGCCTGGGGCCAGACGATCACCGTGGCGCTGCTGTCGCTGGTGGTGGCGCTGGTGGTCGGCTGCATCGTCGGCACCTTCCGCACGCTGCCCGACAGCCCCTGGATCACCCGCCTGGCGAACGTCTGGGTGGAGCTGTTCCGCAACATCCCGCTGCTGGTCCAGATCTTCCTCTGGTACCACGTGCTGCCGGTGCTGATCCCGGTTTTCGCGCACACGCCCAAGCTGCTGCTGGTGGTGCTGGGCCTGGGCCTGTTCACCTCGGCGCGCATCGCCGAACAGGTGCGCGCCGGCCTGCAGGCGCTGCCGCGCGGGCAGCGCTACGCCGGCATGGCGCTGGGCCTGACCACGCCGCAGTACTACCGCTACGTGCTGCTGCCCATGGCGTTTCGCATCATCATCCCGCCGCTGACCAGCGAGACGATGAACATCTTCAAGAATTCGTCGGTGGCGTACGCCGTGTCGGTGACCGAGCTGACCTTCTTCGCGCAGCAGGCCGGGGAGGAAACCTCCCGCGGCGTCGAGATCTACCTGGCGGTGACGGCGCTCTACGTCATCTCCGCCTTCAGCATCAACCGCATCATGGCCTTCATCGAGAAGCGCGTGCGGGTGCCCGGCTTCGTCGCCACCACGACGGGCGGAGGCCACTGAGATGGAATTCTCCTTCTTCACCTTCGACGTCTTTCGCGACTACGTTCTCAAGGGCCTGTACTTCAGCCTCACGCTGACGGCGGTGTCCACCCTGGGCGGCGTCGTGTTCGGCACGCTCCTGGCGCTGATGCGGCTGTCGGGCAAAAAGGTCCTGGCGGTCCCGGCCACCATCTACGTGAACGGCATGCGCTCCATTCCGCTGCTGATGGTGCTGCTGTGGTTCTTCCTGCTGGTGCCGCTCCTGATCGGCCGCCCGATCGGCGCGGAGCTGTCGGCGGTGATCACCTTCGTGGCCTTCGAGGCGGCGTACTTCAGCGAGATCGTGCGCGCCGGCATCCAGTCGATCGCGCGCGGCCAGGTCTTCGCCGGCTTCGCGCTCGGCATGACCTACGGCCAGAACATGAAGCTGATCGTGCTGCCGCAGGCGTTCCGCAACATGCTGCCGGTGCTGCTCACGCAGACCATCATCCTGTTCCAGGACACCTCGCTGGTCTACATCATCACGGCGCACGACATGCTGCACGGCTTCGTCACCGTCGGCGCCAACCTGAGCCATCCGCGCGAGGCCTACATCCTGGCCGCGGTGCTCTACTTCATCATCTGTTTCGCGCTGTCCTGGCTGGTCAAGCGGCTGCAAGCCAAGATCGCCATCATCCGCTGAAGGCCCCCGCATGAACGACAACAAGCCCATGATCGAAATCCGCAACGTCTCCAAATGGTACGGCCCGGTGCAGGTGCTGGAGGACTGCGCGGTCACCATCAACAAGGGCGACGTGGTGGTGGTGTGCGGGCCCTCGGGCTCGGGCAAATCCACCCTGATCAAGGCCGTCAACGGCCTGGAGCCGATCCAGAAGGGCGAGATCTTCGTCGACGGCGTCCAGGTCAACGGCGCCAAGACCGACCTGCCCAAGCTGCGCAGCCGCGTGGGCATGGTGTTCCAGCACTTCGAGCTGTTCCCGCACCTGTCGGTGACGGAGAACCTCACGCTGGCGCAGGTGAAGGTGCTCAAGCGCTCGGCCGACGAGGCCAAGGTGCGCGGGCTGAAGATGCTGGACCGCGTGGGCCTGATGGCGCACAAGGACAAGTTCCCCGGCCAGCTCTCGGGCGGCCAGCAGCAGCGCGTGGCCATCGCGCGCGCGCTGTCGATGGACCCGATCGTCATGCTGTTCGACGAGCCGACCTCGGCGCTCGACCCCGAGATGGTGGGCGAGGTGCTGGACGTGATGGTGGCGCTGGCCAAGGAAGGCATGACCATGATGGTGGTCACGCACGAGATGGGCTTCGCCCGCAAGGTGGCCAACCGCGTGATCTTCATCGACGTGGGCGGCCGCATCCTGGAAGACTGCGGCAAGGACGACTTCTTCGGCGACCCCGAGGCGCGCCAGCCGCGCACCAAGGACTTCCTCAACAAGATCCTGTCGCACTGAGCAGGACGCGCGGTCTGGGACAATCCGTCCCATGACCGATCAACTCACGATCACGCGCCCCGACGACTGGCACCTGCACGTGCGCGACGGCGCTGGCATGGCGGCCGTGGTGCCGCACAGTGCCGCGCAGTTCGGCCGCGCGATCATCATGCCGAACCTGCGCCCGCCGGTGACCACCACCGCGCAGGCGCTGGCCTACCGCGAGCGCATCCTGGCGGCCGTGCCCACGGGCGCGGCGTTCGAGCCGCTGATGGCGCTGTACCTCACCGACAACCTGCCGCCCGAGGAGATCGCGCGTGCCAGGGCCGCCGGCGTCGTCGCCTGCAAGCTGTATCCGGCCGGCGCCACCACCAACAGCGACGCCGGCGTCACCGACATCCGCAAGACGCACAAGACGCTTGAGGCGATGCAGCGCGAAGGCCTGCTGCTGCTGGTGCACGGCGAGGTGACGGACGCGGCCATCGACGTGTTCGACCGCGAGGCCGCGTTCATCGACCAGCATCTCATCCCGCTGCGGCGCGACTTCCCGGAACTGAAGATCGTGGTGGAGCACCTCACCACCCGCGAGGCGGCGCACTACGTGCGCGACGCCGGGCCCTTCACCGGCGCCACCATCACCGCCCACCACCTGCTGTACAACCGCAACGCCATCTTCACCGGCGGGCTGCGTCCCCACTACTACTGCCTGCCGGTGCTCAAGCGCGAGGTGCACCGCCAGGCGCTGGTGGAAGCGGCGACCGGCGGCAACCCGCGCTTTTTCCTGGGAACCGACAGCGCGCCGCACGCGGCGCACCTGAAGGAGCATGCCGCCGCCTGCGCCGGCTGCTACACCGCGCTGGCCGCGATGCAGCTGTACGCCGAAGCCTTCGACGCGGCGGGCGCGCTGGACAGGCTGGAAGGCTTCGCCAGCTTCCATGGCGCGGACTTCTACGGCCTGCCGCGCAACACCGGCACGCTGACGCTCAAGCGGGAGCCCTGGACGCAGCCCGAGGCCGTGCCGTTCGGCGACACCGAACTCAAGCCGCTACGCGGCGGCGAGACCCTGCCGTGGAGAGTTGCATGAAAGACGCCATGTCCAACGCGCGCGATGCCGCCGCGGCGATGCTGATCGACGCCGACAACCTGGCGCCGGCCGCGCTCGAGCAGGCCTTCGCGCAGCTGGCGCGCCAGGGACTGCGCGTGACCCTGCGGCGTGCCTACGGCGGGCACGAGAAACTTGCCGGCATCCGCGAATGCCTGCTGCGCCATGGCGTGCGCCCGATCGTGAACCACGGCAAGGGAACGACCGACGTCCTGCTGGTGGTCGATGCCATGGACCTGCTGCACGCGTCGCGGCTGCCGCCGGTGGTGGCCATCGCCTCCAGCGACGCCGATTTCGCGCCGCTGGCGCTGCGCCTGCGCGAGGCCGGCCACTGGGTGGTGTGCTTCGCCCAGGCCAACAAGTCCGCCGACGTCGAACTCGCCCGCTGCTACGACCAGCTGGTCTACGTCGACGGCGCTTCCGCATCCCCGCCGGCGCCCGCGCCCGCGCCGGCGGAGGAAGCGCCGCCGGCCCCCCGGGCAGCGCGCAAGGCGGCGCCGCGCAAGACGACCCGCCCCGCCGCGAAGCCGCCCGCAGTGCAGGAGGACGATCCTGTGCGTCAGGTGCTCGAATCCGTCGAGGGCTTCCGGCAGGGCCGCGCGGTGGAGCTCAACGAGGTGGTCAAGCGCCTGCGCGACCAGAAGCTGCTGGGCAAGAGCGCGAGCGGCCCGACCTTCCTGAAGAGGCATGCGCCGTACGTGGAGCTCTCGCCCGCGCAACAGCCGAACAGGCTGCGGCTGAGGGCGAACGCGGACTGATGCAGATGGACTGGGCGCGGCCCTGGTTCGCGCCCTGGCGCGCGACGGGCGAGGCGGTGGCGGCCGATGTGGAACAGGGCCTGCTGCTGCACGACGCGCTGAACCGCCAGCCGGTACCGGTACGTTTCGTCGATCAGGCGCAGCTGCCCGAAGGCAGGCCCTACGAGAGTTTCGTCTTCGAGACCGGCTGCTGCCCGGTGCGCCCGGGCCTGCACGACTTCTTCAACGGCCTGTGCTGGCTGCGCTTTCCGCAAGCCAAGCGCACGCTCAACCGGCTGCAGGCGCAAGCCATCGCGCGCGACGGCGTCGGTGCGCGGCGCGGGCCGGTGCGCGACGCCATCACCCTGTTCGACGAGAGCGGCGCGCTGCTGCAGGCCGCGCCGCCGCTGTGGCAGGCGCTGAGGGCGCGCGCATGGCGGCGCCTGTTCGTGGAGCTGCGGCCGCTGTGGCGCGAGGCGCGGCTGCTGGTGTTCGGCCACGCGCTGCTGGAGCAGCTGGCCGCGCCGCGCAAGAACATCACGGCGCATGTCTGGTGCGAACCGTGCCCCGCCGGCGAGGGGCCCGACCTTGACGCGTGGCTGGCCGCGCAGCTCGCGCCCGGACGGCTGGCGGCCAAGCCGTTCACGCCGCTGCCGGTGCTGGGCGTCCCCGGCTGGTGCGCGGAGAACGAGAACTTTTCCTTCTATGATGACTCCCTCGTATTCCGTCCTCCCAGGGCGTCAGAACCAAGTACAACAACGACGCTCCCGGGACCCCGCCGCTCTTGATTCGAGGCGCGCCAGCCTCATCTGACGCCCGGGGTGACCTTTCACACCACCCTTTCGGAGCCTGAATTGAAACGCATCGTCCTGTTCGTCCTGACCAACCTGGCCGTGGTGCTGGTGCTGGGCATCGTGGCGCGCCTGCTGGGCGCCGACCGCTACCTCACCGCCAACGGCCTGAACCTGGGCGCGCTGCTGGTGTTCGCGGCCATCATGGGATTCGGCGGCGCCATCATCTCGCTGCTGATCTCCAAGCCGGTCGCCAAGTGGAGTGCCGGCGTGCAGGTGATCGCGCAGCCGCGCAACGCCGACGAAGCCTGGATCGTCGACACCGTGCGCCGCTTCGCCGACAAGGCCGGCATCGGCATGCCCGAGGTCGGCATCTTCGAAGGCGAGCCCAACGCCTTCGCCACCGGCGCCTTCAAGAACAGCGCCCTGGTGGCGGTGTCCACCGGCCTGCTGCAAGGCATGACGCGCGACGAGGTGGAGGCCGTGATCGGCCACGAGGTGGCGCACATCGCCAACGGCGACATGGTCACCATGACGCTGATCCAGGGCGTGATGAACACCTTCGTCGTGTTCCTGTCGCGGGTGGTCGGCTACGCGGTGGACAGCTTCCTGCGCCGCGGCGACGACCGCTCCTCCGGCCCCGGCATCGGCTACTGGGTGACCACCATCGTGCTGGACATCCTGCTGGGCTTCGTGGCGGCGATGATCGTGGCCTGGTTCTCGCGCCAGCGCGAGTTCCGCGCCGACCGCGGCGCCTCCGACCTGATGGGCCGCCGCCAGCCGATGATCAACGCCCTGGCGCGCCTGGGCGGCATGGTGCCCGGCGAGCTGCCCAAGAGCATCCAGGCGTTCGGCATCACCTCGGGCGTGGGCAAGCTGTTCTCCACCCACCCGCCGATCGAGGAACGCATCGCGGCGCTGCAGCAGGCGCAGGCCTGAGCGCATCCCGCTGTGTGACAATCGCCGCGTGAAGCCCGCCAGGCCGTCGCTGGTGCAAGGGCCGAAAGGCCGCACTGGAGGAACGTCCGGACTGCACAGGGCAGCGTAGGAGGTAACGCCTCTCCGCCGCGAGGCGAGGATCAGAGCAACAGAGACGAGTCGGCGTGCCGGGGTGGTGCGAAAGCATCTCCGCGGCGCGCCGGGTGAAACGGGCAATCTCTACGCGCAGCAATACCAAATAGGCCAGCGTCGATGTGGCTCCGCGGAGCTGGCGGGTAGGTAGCACCGAGCCGGTGGGGCGACCCCCGGCCCAGAGGAATGACGGTCACGCGCGAGCTTTCTCCGGAAGGCCCGCGTGCACAAAATCCGGCGTATCGGCGGGCTTCACACTTATTCTTTCATCTGCAGCGCCTCGATGCGCTGCACGTGCGCCAGCAGCGAGCGCTGCGCCACTGGCCACATGCGTGGCGGCACGTCGTCGTAGGCCAGTTCCACCCATTCCTCCAGCGAGGCGCCGGGCTTGGCGCGCATGGCGGCCAGCACCTTGGCCTCGCGCTTGAGGCGGTGCGCCTTCAGGTGCGCGATGACCTGCTTGGCAAAACCCAGCACCCAGCCGTGCGCGGGCAGGATGAATTCGATGCCGTGCGCCTCGCAGGCGGCGGACAGCGCATCCAGCGAGTCCAGGTAGGCCGTCATGTCGCCGTCCGGCGGATCGACCACCGTGGTGCTGCCGTTGAGCACGTGGTCGCCGGAGAACAGCAAACCGTCTTCCAGCAGCACCAGGCACAGGTGGTTGGCCGCGTGGCCGGGCGTGTGCATCACCCGCAGCGTGTGGCGTGTGCCGTTGCCTTGCAGCACCAGCTGCTCGCCGTCGGCCAGCGCGCGGTCCGGCTGGAACTCGCTGGCCGGGCGCGCCGTCGGCGCCGAGGGCAGGCCCAGGATCGGCGGCTTGCTGGCGCAGCGCTCCTGCAGCAGCCGCGCGCCGGGCGAGTGGTCGGGGTGCGAGTGCGTGCAGACGATCATGCGGATGTTGCCGCCGGCCGCGCGCCACAGCAGCTCGGCGTGCTCGGGCAGATGCGGGCCGGGGTCGATGGCGATGCAGCCGGTGTCCGGGTCGCCCACCAGGTAGCTGTTGGTGCCCGGGCCGGTCATGGCACCGGGGTTGGGCGCGGTCAGGCGCATCACGTTCTTCAAGAGCGGCACCGGCGCGTCGGTGCGCCAGTCCAGGTGGTGCAGCATCTGGCCGTCAGGGCACACCAGCGCCAGTTCGCCGTACTGCATCTCGTGCTCCATGTGGCGCGATTCGCCGCCGTGCAGCAACCCGGCGCGCGGACAGCTCGTCCACAGCGGCTGCTCGCCGGCGCAGGCCTGCAGCACGGCGTCGGCGGTCGGGTAGGCCACCAGCCGCTCGAGCGTGCGGATGGTCGGGAAGATCATGAAGAAGCTGCCCGCCTTGTGGCGCGCCAGCGCCTCGGCCGGCCGCACCCAGACCGGCTCGAACTGCTCGGCTTCGTCGGCCACCGGCTGCTGGCCGCCGGGCATGCGCGCCACCAAAAACGGCACGTCGAAGCGGCGCGGCAGGTCGCGGTCGGTGATCCAGTGCGCCAGCAAGAAAACGTCGTCGGCCGCCAGCACCAGCCCGCGCGCCTGGCATTGCGCTGCGAACGGCTGGTGGCGGTCCAGCGCGGCGATGTCCTCAGCCGTGGCGAAGCTACCGTCGGCGCGGCGCGCTAGCAGGACGCCCAATTCCTCGAAGCTTTCGCGGATGGCGGCGATCGCCTCGGTCAGCCGCGCGTCGGTCTGCGCGGGGCGGCGCTGCGCCAGCGCATGGCACTGCGCATCCGCCGCGTCGATGCCGCCGCCGGGGAACACATAGGCGCCGGGCGCGAAGCTGGCCGTGGCCGAGCGGCGCGTCATCAGCACCTCGACACCGTCGGCACCGTCGCGCAACAGCAGCACGGTGGCGGCGGGGCGCAGCGGCGCGGGTTCGCGCTGGGGATGGAGCAGTTGCGAAGGTCGGACCATGCGCACATTATCGGCACGCGCCGTCCGCCTCGGCGGGAGCGCATAAGCTCATACTGGCAAGGGCCGGGCGCAATCGCCACAATCGGTCGCGTTGTCTTTTGCAGGAGTCCCCATGCACTTCCCGAGCCGCCGCGCCCTGCTGGCGTTCGCCCTTTCGCTTTGCAGCCTCGGCGCTGGCGCGCAGGCGCCCGCTGCCGCCGACTGGCCGCAGCACCCCGTCACCGTCATCATGACCTTCCCGGCCGGCTCCGGCGTGGACGTGGTGGCGCGCACCCTCCAGGAACCGCTGGGCAAGCTGCTGGGCCAGCCGGTCATCATCGACTACAAGGTCGGCGCGTCCGGCAACGTGGCCAGCGAGTACGTGGCGCGCGCCAAGCCCGACGGCTACACGCTGGTGTTCGGCACCGCCGCCACGCACGGCAGCAATGCGGCGCTGTACAAGAAGCTGCCGTTCGACGTGGAGGCCGACTTCGTGCCGGTGGCGCCGATCCTGGACGTGTCCAACGTGCTCACCATCAATCCCGAGGTGATGAACGTGAAGACCTTCAAGGAGTTCGTGGACACGGTGCGCGCCAACCCGGGCAAGTACAACTACGCGTCCACCGGCAACGGCACCGGCACGCACATGGCGTTCGCAGAGCTGAATTCGCGGCTGGGCCTGAACATGACCCACGTGCCGTACAAGGGCGGGCCCGAGGCGATGCAGTCGATCCTCAAGGGCGAGACCTGCTGCATCATGAACCAGGTGCAGACCGTGCTCACGCAGTACAAGGCCGGCAAGGTGCGCCTGCTGGGCGTGACCACCGCCAAGCGCGTGGCCGCCATCCAGGAGATCCCCGCCATCGGCGAGAGCGGCATCCCCGGTACGCAGGGCTTCGACAGCTCGACCTGGTTCGCACTGTTCGCGCCCAAGGGCACCGACGCCGGCGTGGTCGCCAAGCTCAACGGCGCGGTGCGCACCGTGCTGCAGATCCCCGACGTGCGCACCAAGCTGGAAGGCGCAGGCAACACCATCCGCCTGGAAACGCCCGAGCAGTTCCGTGCCACGGTGAAGGCCAACCGCATCAAGTGGGCCGAGGTCGTGAAGGCGGCGAACATCACGATCGAGTGACGGCTGTTCCTCCCTCTCCCTCGCGGGAGAAGGCCGGGGTGAGGGCTACCCGCGCCGCTGCTCCGGCGGCACGTACCAGCGTGTCGCCGCGAGTTCCGGCTCCTCATGCGCTTGCAGGCGCGACCAGTGCAGGTCCGCATCGGCGACGAACAAATCGCGTGCGATGGCCTGCGCCAGGCGCGTGGCGCCGACTGCCAGCCCGGGGATGTCGCCTGCCAGCGCGCCCTGGCTCATGGTGCTGCCCCAGTTGAACAGGTGCAGGCGCGAGAGCGCGTCGGCATGCGTGCCGTCCGTGCTGCGCAGCGCGAAGCCGGAACCGAGATACGGAAAGCGCGCCGGTTCGGGGTGGGACGCGGCTTGTTCGGGCGTGACGTGCCGCGCCCAGGTGTCGATGTGCGGCGCGTAGCGCGCCAGTTCCGGCCGGTCGCGCAGGTCCACGTCGAAGCCGGTGCCGAAGATCACGGTGTCGAAGCGTTCGGTGGTGCGAGAGGTCGTCACCGCCACGCCGCTGGCGTCGGGCCGCACGTCGTGCCAGGTTTCGCCCAGGCGCAAGGCGAAGCTGTCGTGCGCGTCGCAGCGGCGCACGGTTTCCCAGGGCGGCGGCACCTGCTCGTCGAACACGTAGGTGTAGAAGCGCCACTTGCGCGCATCGTCCAGCGCCTCGAAGCCGCGGAAGAACCCGGTGAACGCGGTCCATTTGCTCTTGTTCACCTGCGGCAGCTGCGCGCGGCGCGAATACAGCACGACGCTCGCGCCGGCTTCCAGCGCGCAGGCGGCGTTGTCGAAGGCGGAGGCGCCGGCGCCCAGCACGCCCACGCGCTTGCCGCGCAGCGAGGCGAAGTCGATGGCCTCGGCCGAGTGCAGCACGCGTTTCTGCGCCAGCGGATCGTCGAGGCGCAGCCCGGGGTAGCTGGGCCAGCGCGGCGCGCCGCTGCCGTCGCGGCCCAGCGC
>NZ_JACCWG010000261.1 GCF_013697775.1 Ramlibacter sp.
GGTCACGGCCGGGCGCGCGCGTCGCGGTCGAACGCGCCCTGCAGGGCCTGCCGGCCGCGCCCGACTCCAGGCTCGGCATCCAGTTCCTGCCGCTGATGCCCCAGCCCGAGTACGACCACCTGCTGTGGTCCTGCGACCTGAATTTCGTGCGCGGCGAAGACTCGCTGGTGCGCGCCCTGTGGGCCGGGCGGCCGTTCGTGTGGCAGATCTACCCGCAGGACGACGGCGCCCACCACGCCAAGCTGGACGCCTTCCTGGACTGGCTGGACGCGCCGCCGCAGCTGCGCGCCTTCCACCACCACTGGAACGGCGTGCCGGGAACACCGCCGGCCGCCCTGCCCGCAACACTTGCCGACTGGGCCGAAACGGCCGGGCTTGCCCGCGGCCGGGCGCTGGCCGGCCCCGAACTGGCGGCCGAACTCAGCCGCTTCGTTCACGGGACGCGGTAGAATCTTGGGCTTTGGCCCCGGGCTCCCGGTGCGCCGCATCCCGATCTGCCGCTTTCCCGACGGGCGTTCCCCGCAGCGCGGCTCCACCGACTGAAGACTCTTTTATGAAGATCGCTCAAGAAATCCGCGCCGGCAACGTGATCATGCAGAACGGCCAGCCGTGGGTCGTGCTGAAGGCCGAATACTCCCGTGGCGGCCGCAACTCGGCCACCGTGCGCATGAAGCTGAAGTCCCTGTTGAACAACCAGGGCACGGAAACGGTGTTCAAGGCCGACGACAAGATGGACCAGATCGTGCTGGAGAAGAAGGACTGCACCTATTCCTACTTCGCCGACCCGATGTACGTGTGGATGGACACCGAGTACAACCAGTACGAAGTCGAATCCGAAAACATGGGCGACGCGCTGAACTACCTGGAAGAAGGCATGCCCGCCGAAGTGGTGTTCTACGAAGGCAAGGCCATTTCCGTGGAACTGCCCACCAGCGTGGAGCGCGAGATCACCTGGACCGAGCCGGCCGTCAAGGGCGACACCTCGGGCAAGGTGCTCAAGCCCGCCAAGATCTCCACCGGCTTCGAGATCGGCGTGCCGATCTTCGTGGCCCAGGGCGACAAGGTGGAAATCGACACCCGCACCGCCGAATACCGCCGCCGCGTCTGAACGGCGACGGCAGGCAAAGAAAGAGGCTCCGCAAGGAGCCTTCTTTCTTTTGGCCGCCGCACCAAATCCCTAGGGTCTCTAGGCGGATTTCCTAACGCGCGCGCTGCCCCGCGGCGTTCCATAGAGGGCATGAGCGAGACCCTCCAGAAATCCGACGCTGGCACCGACAGCCCCTTCGCACAACTGCGGCGCGAGAACGCGGTGCTGCGCGAGCGCCAGGTGCTGCTGGAAGCCCTGCTCGACGCGATCGGCGACCCGATCCTCTACAAGGACCCTGAAGGCGTCTACCTCGGATGCAATGCCGCCTACAGGCAGCTGGTCGGCAAGAGCTCCGCCGAGCTGTTCCCCATCCAGGCCGACACGGTGCGCGAGGGCGACGCCCAGGTGCTGCGCACGCTGCAGCCGTTTCGCCACGAGCACGAGGCGGGCTGGCCGGACGGCCGCGTCACCATGATGGAGTCGGTGCGCTCGCCGCTGTGCGACCGCGCGGGCAGGCTGCTGGGCATCGTCGCCATCGGGCGCGACGTCACGGCGCGCAAGCAGCAGCAGGAAGAGGTGCAGCGCTCCAAGGAACTGGCCGAGGACGCCAACCGCATGAAGTCCGATTTCCTGGCCAACATGAGCCACGAGATCCGCACGCCCATGAACGCGGTGATCGGCCTGTCTCACCTGGTGCTGAAGACCGACCTCGCGCCGCGCCAGCGCGACTACATCCAGAAGGTGCAGGCGGCCGGCCAGCACCTCCTGGGCATCATCGACGACATCCTGGACTTCTCCAAGATCGAGGCCGGCAAGCTCGACCTGGAAGAAACCGGCTTCACCCCGCGGCAGCTGCTGGACACCGCCGGCGCGCTGCTCGGCGAGCGCTGCCGCGACAAGCGCCTGGGCCTGGTGTTCGACACCGCGCCCGACGTGCCGCATGCGCTGCTGGGCGATCCGCTGCGCCTGGGCCAGATCCTGCTGAACTACCTGAACAACGCGGTGAAATTCACCGAGCGCGGGCGCATCGCGGTCTCCGTGTCGGTGCGCGAGAAGACCGCCGACAACGTGCTGCTGGAAGTGCAGGTGCAGGACACCGGCATCGGGCTCACGCCCGAACAGCAGTCCCGGCTGTTCCAGAGCTTCTCGCAGGCCGACACCTCCACCACCCGCCGCTTCGGCGGCACCGGCCTGGGCCTGGCGATCTGCCGCAGGCTGGCCGGCTTGATGGGCGGCGAGGTCGGCGTGCACAGCGTGGCCGGCTACGGCAGCACCTTCTGGTTCACCGCGCGCCTGCGCATCGACCACACGGGCATGCCCGGCGCCATCGGCGCCGCGCCTGCCGCCGCTGTGACGTGGCACGGCAAGCGCGTGCTGCTGGTGGAGGACAACGACATCAACCAGGAGGTGGCGCGCGAGCTGTTGCGCGATGCCGGCATCGCGGTCGACGTGGCGGAGCACGGCGAGGCCGCGCTGGCGATGCTGGTGGCGGCCGACTACGACCTGGTGTTCATGGACATGCAGATGCCGGTGATGGACGGCGTCACGGCCACGCGCGAGATCCGGCGCCTGCCGCGCTTTGACCACCTGCCCATCGTGGCGATGACGGCCAACGCGATGGAGCGCGAGCGCCGTCTGTGCATTGAGGCCGGCATGGACGGCTACCTGGCCAAGCCGATCGACCTGGGCGCGCTGGCGGCCGTGCTGCAGCGCTGGCTGCCCAACCGGCGAGCCGGCGGCAAAGCCGCCTAGACTCCTTGCATGGACACCCGCGCCAAGGTCCTGCACTGGAAGGACCGCTCGCACCGCTTCACGCCGCACTTCCACACCGAGTTCTATGCCGGTGCGATCGTGCGCGGCTGCTGCGAATTCGAAGCGGGCGGGCAGCCGCACGCGGCGCACGCGGGCGACCTGGTGTTGATCAACCCTTTCGAAGTGCACACCGCCGGCTGCAGCCCGAACGTGGAGTACCGCGCGGTGTATTTCGACGACCTGCCGGGCATGGCCGCGCGCACGGACGGCGACGGCGCGCAGTTTCTCTCCTTCACCAGCACGGTGGTGCCGGCGAGCCCGCTCGCGCGGCGGCTGGCCGGTGCGCTGAGCGAACCGGCGCCGGGCGAAGCGCTCACCGCCTGCCTGCACGCCATTTTGGAAGCGCATGCCGCGCAGAAGGCGCCGCCGCTGGACATGCACGACTTCCAGCGGCGCGTGGTGGCCGAGCTGGAGCGCGACGGCGACGACCAGGGCACGCCTGCCATCGCCGACGTGGCGGCGCGGCTGGGCATGAGCGCGCAGCACTTCAGCCGCGCGTTCCACCGCGTGTTCGGCGTGCCGGCTGTGTTCTTTCGCAACCAGCTGCGCGTGCACCGCGCCGAAGCGCAGCTGCGCAACGGCGGCCGGCCGGCGGACGTGGCGGTGGAGTGCGGCTTCTCCGACCAGGCGCACCTGATCCGCGAATTCAAGAAGGTGCGCGGCGTCACGCCCAAGCTCTACGCCACGGCCTACCACCAGCTCGCCTGAACGTGCGCGGCGGCACGCGCAAAAATCTTCAATCCGCGCGGGCGGCTGCTGCCTACAGTGCACCCATGGCCCCGCAAACCCCGCCCGCAACGCTTCCTTCTTCCGTGCTCGTCACGGGCGCCGCTTCCGGCATCGGCCGCGCCACCGTGGTGCACCTGCTGCAATGCGGCGTGCGCGTGATCGCGGCGGACCGCGACGCCGACGGCCTGAGCACGCTGGTACGCGAAAGCGGCGGCGAGATCGCGAGCTTCGTCTGCGACCTGGCGCAGCCCGCCGCGCGCGCGCAGCTGTTCCACGAGGCCGCCGCGCTCGGCTACGAGGGTGCCGTCAACTGCGCCGGCACCGAGGGCCGCCCCGACGCGCTGGTGGCGCAGGACGCCGAGACGCTGGACCGCGTGCTCGACGTCAATCTGCGCGCCACGGTGCACGCGCTGCGCGCGCAGCTGCTGCACCTGCTGCCCAAGCGGCGCGGCAGCATCGTCAACCTGGCTTCCATCTACGGCCTGCGCGGGCAGCCGCGCTGGGTCGTCTACTCGGCCAGCAAGGCCGGCGTGATCGGCCTCACGCAGGGCGCGGCACTGGAAGCGGCGCAAGGCGGCGTGCGCGTCAACGCCGTGGCCCCAGGCCCGATCGACACACCGCTGCTGCGCCGCGCGACGCACGAGCAGTTGCAGCGCACCGCCGCCATGGTGCCGATGAAGCGCAACGGCCAGCCGCACGAGGTGGTGCAGGCCATCGCCTGGCTGCTGTCCGACGCCAGCGGCTACGTGACCGGCGCGGTGCTGCCGGTCGACGGCGGCATGGCCGCGCAGGCCGCAACGCAGCCCGAGCTGCCTTCGACAGAATCCCTTTCCACCCTGGAGCCCAGCACATGACGACCACGCTTCCCAAAGGCTATTGCCTGGCTGACATCACGGTGCACGACGCCACCGCCTACACGCAGTACACGTCGCGCTCCGGCCCGGCGGTGGAGGCGGCGGGCGGGCGCTTCGTGGTGCGCGGCGGCACGCCCGAAGTGATCGAAGGCGACCGCAAGGTCACGCGCATCGCGCTGGTGGAATTCCCCACCGTGGAGGCGGCGCACGCCTTCTACCGCGGCGACCTCTACCAGGATGCCGTCCCCTACCGCGTGGCGGCGTCGAGCACGCACTACGCCATCCTCACCGGCAACGACCCGGCGCAGATGGAAGCACCGGCGCCCGGCGGCCCCAAGGGCTATCTCTACGCGGAGATGCACCCGACCGACCTGGAGAAGTACATGGAGTACCCGAAGATGTCCACGCCGATCGTGCACCGCTTCGGCGGCCGCTTCATCGTGCGCGGCGGCCAGCCGCAGCTGCTGGAAGGCAAGCGGCCGACCGGCCGCGTGGTGATCGCCGAGTTCCCCTCGATCGACCGCGCGCGCGAGTTCTATTTCTCGCCAGAGTACCGCCAGGCCATGCAGTGGCGGCTGAAGTACGCGCATTCCGACATCTGCCTGCTCACCGGCGCCTGAGGACAACGCGATGCTGGAACAGACCGAGTTCATCCGCAACGCCTGGTACGTGGCGGCCTGGGACCACGAGCTGCAAGCGGGCAAGCCGCTGGCGCGCACGCTGCTGGGCGAGCACGTGGTGCTGTACCGCGACAGCGCGGGCAAGCCGGTGGCGCTGGAAGACCGCTGCTGCCACCGCGCCGCGCCGCTGTCGCTCGGCCGCGTGGAAGGCGACTGCATCCGCTGCATGTACCACGGGCTGAAGTTCGACGCGAACGGCCGCTGCGTGGAAATACCGGCGCAGGCGCACGTGCCGCCGCAGGCCGTGGTGCGCGCCTTCGAGGTGTGCGAGCAGGACCACTTCGTCTGGATCTGGATGGGCGAGCGCGAAGGCGCGCACGCCTCGCGCCCGCCGGCCATTCCCTGGCAGAGCGACGCCGGCTGGCGCTGGAAGCCGGGCTACATGCACTACCGGGCCAACATTCAGCTCATCACCGACAACCTGCTGGACCTGTCGCATCTGAGCTACGTGCACCTGGCCACTCTGGGCACGCCGCAGACCGCACAGACGCAGCCCGAATACCGCGAGATCGAAGGGGGCGTGGAGATCACCCGCTGGGACATCGGTTCGGCGCCGACGCCGCTGCACGCCAAGGCCGGCATGCGGGGCATGGTGGACCGCTGGCTGGTGTTCCGCTGGTACCCGCCCGGCACCTTCCTGCTGGACGCGGGCTCGTGCCCCACCGGTACGGGCGCGCCGCAGGGCGTGCGGCAAGACGGCATCCAGTTCCGCAACACTTCGATCCAGACGCCCGAGACCGCGCACACCACGCACTACTTCTGGACTCACGCAAGGGATTTCCGGCTGGACGATGCGGCGCTCACCGACGAGATCCAGGCGCAGATGGCCGCCGCCTTCGAGGAGGATCGGGTGGTGATCGAGGCGCAGCAGGAGGTACTGCGCACGCGTGCCCCGGGGCCGATCGTCGGCATCGCCGCCGACGCCGGGCCGCGCATGGCGCGCCGCCTGATCGAGCTGCGCCTCGCGCAGGACAGCGCGGCCGAATTCGCCTGACGCGGCCATGGCGCTGCACACCGTCCACACCGAAGGCATCGCCGATCCGTTCACCGTGGACGGTGCGCAGGCGGTGCTGCCGCAAGCGCTGCAGGCCGGCATCGCGCTGCCCAGCGG
>NZ_JACCWG010000283.1 GCF_013697775.1 Ramlibacter sp.
AGGCCAGGCGCTCGGCGGGGTAGGCGGGGTCCAGGGGCACATACGCGCCGCCGGCCTTGTGCACGGCCAGAAGCGCCATCACCATGCGCTCGGTGCGCTGCACGCACACGGCCACGCGCGCATCGGGGCCCACGCCCAGGGAACGCAGGTGGTGGGCCAGTCGATTGGACTGCGCATCGAGTTCGGCGTAGCTCAGGCGCCGCTCGGCGTGCACCAGCGCGATGGCATCCGGCGTGCGCAGTGCCTGCGCCTCGAACAGCGCGTGCATGCACAGCTCGGCCGGATACTCCGCCTGCGTCGCGTTCCAGCCCACCAGCAGTTGCTCGCGCTCGGCGGGGGACAGCACGCCGATGCGGCCGAGCGGCATGTCCGGAGAATGCGTCAGCGCATCGACCAGGCCCTGCAGAGCCTCGCGCATGAACGCGCAGATGCGTGCCGGATCGATGCTGGATTCGACCTGCGCCGTCAGGCCCAGCCCTTCGCCCAGGTCGTCCACCGACATGGTGAAGGCGTAGTTGGTCCGCTCCACCGCGCCCAGGCTGTCGATGCCTTCCCAGGCTGCCGAGGCCTGTGCTTCCGGCGAGTGCGTCGCATCGGCGCTGTAGCGGTAGTTGAAGAGCGAGCTGAACAACGGCGTCGGTGCCGCGACGCCGCTGCAGCGCTGGGCGAGCGCCAGCGGCGCATGCTCGTGCCGGATCAGCTGCGCCAGCAGCCGGTGCACTTGCAGAACACCCTCGCGCGCGTTCGCTGTTCCCACCTGCACGCGCAGCGGCAAGGTGTTGATGAACAGGCCCAGCACCCGGTGCGAGCCTTCGCCGCCCTGCATGCGGCCGAACAGCACGGTGCCGAACACCACGTCGTCGCGGCCCGCGGTGCGCGCGAGCACCAACGCCCAGGCCAGGTGGCACAGGCTGGCCACGCTCACCGCCGACGCTGCGGCGCAGCGGCGCAGGGCCAGCGCGAGCGTGCCGTCCAGCCGCTGGCGCGATTCGCGGATCGCGATGCCGTCGCCCTGGACTTCCGTCAGGCCGAACGGCGCGGTCGGCTCCTCCAGGTCGCCCAGCATGCGGCGGAAGAATTCCTCGTGTTCGTGCCGGGGCACGCCCAGCCGGGCCTGCGCCACGAAATTGCGGAACGGCAGCGGCGCGGGCAGCTCCGCGGCGCGCCCTTCCAGGTGCGCCTGCACCTCGTGCTGGATCAATTCCAGCGCCGTGTGGTCGGCCACCGCGTGGTGCAGCCGCAGCAGCAGCATCCAGCGGCCGTTCGGTGCATCCTGCGCGATCGCCACGCGCATCAGCGGCGCCTGCCGCATGTCGATGCGGTGGTGGCGCGGATCGAAGTGCTCGCGCAGCTGCGTGCCGACGTCGCCCTGTGCCGCATCGAGCACCAGTTCGTCCACCGGCAGCGGCGCTCGGCGCCAGACCACCTGCACCGGCTCGGGCAGGCCCTCCCACAGCATGGCGGTGCGCAGGATGTCGTGCCGGTCGATCACCGCCTGCATCGCGCGCACGAAGTCCTCCGCCCGCGCCCGGTCGGCGCAGGCGAACAGCGCGGGCACCAGGTACACGTCGCCCTTGGGCACCAGCAGGTGGTGGAAAAGAATGCCTTCCTGCAGCGGCGCCAGCGGGTAGATGTCCTGCACGTTCGCGGCGCCGCCGGGCACGGTGCGCACGATGGCGTCGACCTGTGCCTGCGTCAGCTCCACCAGCGGCAGCATCGCCGGCGTGATGCTCTCGCACCGGTCCGGAATGCCGTTGGGCAGCACTTCGACCATGCCGCTGTCGCCGCCGACCTGCTCGGCGAGCGTAGCCAGGCTGGTCGCGGTGAACAGCGTGCGCACGTCGGCATGCAGGCCGGCCTGGCGCATGCGCTCGATCAGCTGCACGGCCAGCAGCGAATGCCCGCCGAGCGCGAAGAAGTCGTCGTGGCGGCCGATGCGCTCCACATTCAGCAGCTCGCGCCACAGCTGCGCCAGCGTGGCTTCGATCTCGCCCGCCGGCTCCTCGTAGGCCCGCACCGCGTAGGCCTGGGCATCCGGCGCGGGCAGTGCGCGCCGGTCTATCTTGCCGTTCGTGGTGAGCGGCATCTGCGCGAGCAGCACGTAGGCCGCGGGCACCATGTGCTCGGGCAGCGAAGCGGCCAGCTGCACGCGCAGGCTTTCGCCTTCGATGCCGCCTTCGATGCCGCCTTCGATGCCTGTTTCGGCGACGACGTAGGCCACCAGACGCTTGTCGCCGGGGTGGTCTTCCCGCGCCAGCACGGCGGCTTCGCGCACGCCGGGCAACTGCGCAAGCCGCGCCTCGATTTCGCCCAGCTCGATGCGGAAGCCGCGCACCTTCACCTGGAAGTCGTTGCGGCCCAGGAATTCGATGTTGCCGTCGATGCGCCAGCGCGCCAGGTCGCCGGTGCGGTACATGCGCCCGCCGCGGAACGGATCGGCCATGAAGCGATCTGCGGTCAGCTCCGGGCGGTTCAGGTAGCCGCGCGCCACACCGGCACCGCCGATGTAGAGCTCGCCGGCCACGCCGACCGGCACCGGCTGGCGGTGGGCATCCAGCAGGTAGACGAACATGTTCGCGATCGGCCGGCCGATGCCGGGCGCGGTGTCCGCGGGCACGCAGACCTGCATGGTCGCGCACACGGTGCTCTCGGTCGGCCCGTAGGCGTTGATGAAGCGCCGGCCCGGCGCGAAGCGCTCGACCACGGAGGCGGGGCAGGCCTCGCCGGCCACCACCAGCGTGGCGATGCCTTGGAGCTGCGCATCCTCCGGCAGGGCCGCCAGCACCGCGGAGGGCAGCGTCGCGTGGCTGACGCCATGTTCGCGGACGGTGCGCAGCAGCGCTTCGCCGACCAGCGGCACGCCGGGCTCGCCCAGCACCAGGCAGGCGCCCTGGCGCAGCGTGACCATGGTCTCGAACACGAACGCGTCGAAGCTGATCGACGAGAACTGCAGCACGCGGCTGGCGGCGTCCACGTCCATGCTGCGGATCTGCGCTTCGGTGAGGTTGCACACGCTGCGGTGCTCCACCATCACGCCCTTGGGCTGGCCGGTCGATCCGGAGGTGTAGATCACGTAGGCCAGGTGCGAGGGCGCCAGGCCCACGTCGGCACGCAGCGGATTGGTGTTGGGGTGCGCGTCGAAGGCATGCGCATCTGCGTCCAGCACCACGCTGCGATAGTCCACGTTCTGCAGCGCCTTCTCGCCGGCGGCGTCCAGCAGCACCACCGTGGGGTCGCTGTCGGCCAGCAGGTAGGCCAGGCGCTCGCGCGGGTAGGCGGGGTCGAGCGGCACGAAGGCGCCGCCGGCTTTCAGGATCGCCAGCACGCCGACCAGCAGGTGCGGCCTGCGCTCGACGCAGAGCGCCACGCGCGCATCCGGGCCCACGCCGAGGTCGCGCAGGTGGTGCGCGAGGCGGTTGGCCCGCGTGTTGAGTTCCGCGTAGCTCAGCGCCTCGGTGCCCTGGACTACCGCCACCGCCTGCGGCGTCCTGGCGGCCTGGGCCTCGAACAGTTCGTGCACGCAATGGTCGCGCGGGTAGTCGGCCTCGGTGGCGTTCCAGTCGATCAGCAGGCGGCGCGCTTCGGTCGGGCCGAGCAGGTCCAGCCGGTCGATGGGCTGCGGCGTGTCGGCCGCCATGGCGCGCAGCAGCTGAACGAAGCAGCTGGCGAAGCGCTCGATCGTGAGCCGATCGAACAATGCCGATGCGTATTCGATGCCGCCTTCGATGCGGTCGGCTGTTTCGCCCAGGCTGAGCCAGAGGTCGAACTTCGAGAAGCTCTGGCTCGCATCGATCGGCTGCAGCTTCAGGCCGGGCAGCGAGAGATCGATCGGCGCGTTGTTCTGCCAGGTGAAGCTCACCTGGAAGATCGGGCTATGCGCCAGGCTGCGCACCGGGTTGACCAGCTCCACCACCTGTTCGAACGGCAGGTCCTGGTGCTCCTGCGCGGCCAGCGCCTCCACCTTCACGCGCCGCAGCAGTTCGGCCGTGGTCGGACCGCCGCTCAGGTCCAGCCGCAGGGCCAGCGTGTTGATGAAAAAGCCGATCAGCCCTTCGATCTCGACGCGCGTGCGGTTCGCCACCGGCGTGCCGACCACGATGTCCTCCTGGCCGGACAGCCGCCCGAGCAGCGCGGCCCACGCGGCCATGAGCGTCATGTGCAAGGTGGTGCCGTGGCGTTGGCCCAGCGCCTTCAGGCCGGCGGTCAACGCGGTGTCGAAGGCGATCGGCAGCGTCGCGCCGCGGTGGTTGTGCTGCTTCGGGCGCGGCCGGTCCGCGGGCAGTTCCAGCAGGGCCGGCGCGCCGGCCAGGCGCTGCTGCCAGTAGGCGCTTTGCCGCTGCAGCACCTCGCCGTCCAGCCAGCGCCGCTGCCAGACCGCGTAGTCGGCGTACTGGATGGCCAGCGCCGCCAGCGGGTTCTCCAGCCCCTGCACGAAGGCGCCGTACAGCGCGCGCAGCTCGTGCATCAGCACGCCCAGCGACCAGCCGTCCGAGGCGATGTGGTGCAGCGTGACCAGCAGCACGTGCGAGGTGTCCTCCAGCCGCAGCAGCCGGCCGCGGATCAGCGGGCCCTGCGTCAGGTCGAAGGCCTCGTCGGCCTCGCTCTCGGACAGCGCTTGCGCCTGCGTGCGCGCGTCGGGGTGGCTGCGCAGGTCGTGCTCGCGCAGCAGGAAGCCGATGTCCGCCGGCGCGATGCGCTGCACCGGGCGGCTGCCTTCCAGCACGAAGCGCGTGCGCAGCGTTTCGTGCCGCGCGACGATGCCGTCCAGCGCGCGGCGCAGGGCCGGGCGGTCCAGCTCGCCTTCCAGGCGCAGGCCCAGGGGGATGTGGTACGCGCGGCTCTGCGAGTCGAGCTGGGTCAGGAACCACAGGCGCTGCTGGGCGAAGGACAGCGGCAGCGGCGTGTCGCGCGAGACCCGCGTGATCGACGGCAGCTCGCTGCGCGCGGCGCCGTGGATGGCGCCGGCCAGGTCCTTGAGCTGCGGGTTGGCGAACAGCTGCGCCAGCGGCAGCTCCACGCCGAGTTCCTGGCGCAGCCGGGACACCAGCCGCACGGCCAGCAGCGAATGCCCGCCGAGGGCGAAGAAGTCGTCGTTGCGGCCGGCGCGTTCGACGTTCAGCAGCTCGCTCCAGAGTCGGGCCAGGGTCGCCTCAACGTCATCCGTCGGCGCCTCGTAGGCGCGCGCCGCGTAGGCCTGGGCACCGGGGGCCGGCAATGCCCGGCGGTCGAGCTTGCCGTTGGGCGTGAGCGGCAGTTCGTGCAGCTGCACGAAAGCCGCCGGCAGCATGTATTCGGGCAGGCGGTCGGCCAGGAGCGCGCGCAGCGCGCCAGCGTCGATCGCGCCGTCCGTGGCGCCATCCGCGGCATCGTCCGCGACAACATAGGCGACCAGCCGCTTGTCGCCGGGGCTGTCTTCCCGCGCGATCACCGCGGCCTCGCGCACGCCGGGCAGCTGCGCGAGCTTGACCTCGATCTCGCCGAGCTCGATGCGGAAGCCCCGGATCTTCACCTGGAAGTCGTTGCGCCCCAGGAACTCGATCTCGCCATCGGGCAGCCAGCGCCCGAGGTCGCCGGTCTTGTACATGCGCCCGCCGTGGAACGGGTCGTCGAGAAAGCGCTCCGCGGTCAACTCCGGCCGGTTCAGGTAGCCGCGCGCCACGCTGGCGCCCGCGATGTGCAGCTCGCCGGGCACGCCGACCGGAACCGGCTGCCCGCGCGCATTCAGCAGGTACATGCGCGTGTTGGCAATCGGCCGCCCGATCGGCGGCAGGGCCGGCCAGCAGGCCGTGTCGGCCGGCAGCGTGAAGGCCGTGGTTACGTGGGTCTCGGCGGGCCCGTAGTGGTTGAGAAGCCGGCAGTCCGGCAGGGCCGTGAAGAAGCGCGCGATCTGCGGCGTGATGCGCAGCTGCTCGCCGGCGATGATGACTTCCAGCAGCCGGCAGGGGGCGGATGCCGCGTCCGGCTCGGGAATGGCTTCGGCCAGCTGCTGCAGCGCGATGTAGGGCAGGTACAGGCGCTGCACCCCGCGCGCGCAGAGCAGCGCGAAGAGGCGGCGCGGGTCCAGCCGCACGTCGTTGTCGACGATTTCGAGCGCGGCGCCGCTGCACAGGGCGGTGAAGATTTCCTGGAAGCCGACGTCGAAGCCGAGCGCGGCGAACTGCAGCGTGCGCAGCGGCGCGCGGCCGGTTTCCTGCGCGAGCTGCCAGGTCACCAGGTTGGCCAGCGGCGCATGCGGCATGGCAACGCCCTTGGGCACGCCGGCGGAACCCGAGGTGTAGATGACATAGGCCAAGTGCCGCGGCTGGCAGCCGTTGGCGGTGGGTGCCAGGTCGTGCGCGGGCAGGTCCGCCCAGGCGTGCGCGTCGGCGCGCAGGTCCAGCACCTTGGTGGAAGAAGGCGCTTCCAGCGCGCGCGCCGTCGCCGCGTCGGTGAGCAGCACCAGCGGGGCGCTGTCGCGCAGCATGAAGTCCAGCCGCTGCGCCGGGTAGTCGGGATCGAGCGGGACATAGGCCGCGCCGGCCTTCAGCGTTGCCAGCAGTCCCACCACCATGTTGATTCCCCGCGGCAGGTGCAGGGCCACGCGGCAGTCGGGGCCGGCGCCCAGGCTGCGCAGGTGGCGCGCGAGCCGGTTGGCTTCGGCGTTCAATGCCGCATAGCTGAGCGAATCGTCGCCGTGCGCCACCGCAATGGCTGCCGGCGTGCGCGCGGCCTGTGCCTCGAACATGTCGTGCAGGCACTGTTCGTGCGCGGGCGTCACCGCCGTGTCGTTCCACTCCACCAGCAGGCGCTCGCGCTCGGCTAGCGGCATCACGTCCACGGCAATGAGCGGCGTGTCCGGCGCCTTCTCCAGCGTGGCCACCAGCACTTCCAGCGCGCGGTGCATGAAGTCGAACACGCGCTGCGGCTCCACCGGCGCGCGCACCTGCACGCCGAGCGAAAAGCCTTCCTGCAGGTCGTCCACCGAGAGCATCAGCGGGTAGCCGCTGCGTTCCATGTAGCCGAGGAGCTCGATGCCTTCGAGGGCATGGACGGTCTCGTTGGCCTGCGCGCCGTGGCGGAAATTCAGCAGCGAAGCGAACAGCGGCGCCGGTGCGGCAATGCCGCTGCAGCGCTGGGCCAGCGCCAGCGGCGCGTGCTCGTGGCGCAGCAGCCGTGCCAGCAGGGCATGTGCCTGGCGCACCCCGTCCTGCGTGCTGCCTTGGTCCAGGCGCACCCGCATGGGCA
>NZ_JACCWG010000284.1 GCF_013697775.1 Ramlibacter sp.
GTGCCTACGAGCCGCCCGAGGGCGAGATGGAAACTGCTCTCGCCGCCCTGTGGTGCGAGCTGCTGCAGCTGCCACGCGTCGGCCGCCATGACGATTTCTTCTCGCTCGGCGGACATTCGCTGCTGGCGATGCGCCTGCTGTCGCGCCTGCGCACCGACCTGGGCGTGGAGCTGCCACTGAGCCAGTTGTTCGAGCATCCGCAACTGGACGCGCAGGCTGTCGCCCTGGGAGCAATGCAACGCAGCGCGCTGCCTGCGATCCAGCCCGCGCCCCGCGATCGATCCCTGCCGCTGTCCTTCGCGCAGCAGCGCTTGTGGTTCCTGACGCAACTCGACTCCAGGAGCCGCGCGTACCACATGCCGATCGGGCTGCGGCTCTCGGGCACGCTGGACCGCACCGCCCTGCAACGCGCGCTGGACCGCATCGTTGCGCGCCACGAAGCCTTGCGCACCGCGTTCGTGCTGGAGGACGGCCTGCCGGTCCAGCGCATCGCTGAGGTAAATGCTGGCTTCACGCTGCACGTGCACGACCTGCGCGGTCACGCGGATGCGCAAACCCAAGTTCAAACCCTGGCCGCGAAAGAAGCCGGCGAGGCCTTCAAGCTCACCACCGGTCCGCTGATCCGCGGGCGGCTGCTGGTCGTTGGCGACGAAGAGCACGTGCTGCTGATCACGATGCACCACATCGTCTCGGACGGCTGGTCCATGGGCGTGCTGACCCGGGAGCTGAGCGCGCTGTACGGCGCGTACAGCCAAGGCCAGGAAGACCCGCTGGACCCGTTGCCGATCCAGTACGCCGACTACGCCGCCTGGCAGCGCCACTGGCTCGAAGGCGAGGTGCTGCAGCGCCAGAGCGATTACTGGAAGAACCGCCTGGCCGGCGCACCCGCCCTGCTGGAGCTGCCCACCGACCATCCTCGCCCCGCGCAGCAGGACCATCGCGGCGCCATGGTGGACTTCATGCTGGACGACGCGCTCAGCGCGAAGCTCAAGGCGCTCAGCCAGCGCCAGGGCACGACGCTGTACATGACGCTGTTGGCCGCCTGGGGGACTCTGCTGGCGCGCTTGTCCGGCCAGGAAGACATCGTCATCGGCACGCCGGTGGCCAACCGCACCCGTGCGGAACTGGAAGGCCTGATCGGCTTCTTCGTGAACACGCTGGCGCTGCGCCTGGACCTCGGCGGCAATCCCGGCACCGTGGAACTGCTGCAGCGCGTGAAGTCCGAATCCGTCAGCGCCCAGCAGCACCAGGACCTGCCCTTCGAACAGGTGGTGGAGTTGCTCAAGCCCACGCGCAGCATGGCCCACACACCGCTGTTCCAGGTGATGTTCTCCTGGCAGGCCGACGCGCAAAATGCCATCGCCCTGCCGGGCCTTGCGCTGCAGCCGCTGGCCGCGCCGGTCGCGCTGTCGAAGTTCGATCTCACGCTGCACATGGGCGAGGCCGAAGGCCGCATCGCAGGCGGCTTCGAGTACGCGAGCGCCCTGTTCGAGCGCGCCACCATCGAGCGCTTCGCCGGCTATCTGGTGAACCTGCTCGAAGCAATGGTTGCCGATGAGGCACGCGCAGTCTCGGAGTTGCCGATGCTCCCGGCCGCCGAGCGCGATCAATTGCTCCTTCACTGGAACGCAACGCAGGCGGCGTTTCCCAGTGAACTCTGCATGCACGAACTCTTCGCGGCGCAGGTGCTTCGAACGCCCGACGCCATCGCGCTGGTGCACGGCGAGCGGCGCCTCAGCTACATCGAACTCGATGCACAGGCGAATCGCATGGCGCACCATCTGCGCACGCTTGGCGTTGAACCGGATGCCCGCGTGGCCGTGTGCGTGCAGCGCTCCGAGCAGATGATCGTTGCCCTGCTGGCCGTGCTCAAGGCCGGTGGCGCTTACGTGCCGCTCGACCCGGCGTACCCCACGGAGCGCCTGGCCTACATGCTGCAGGACAGCGGGCCGCGCGTGCTGATCACCGATGGTGAAGTGCCCGAAGGCCTGACCGGCGGCCTGGACGTTCCCGTGCTCGACCTCGCAGCCGACGCCCCTCTTTGGGCCCATCAGCCCTCCACCCCCATCCCGGTGGCCTCCATCGGCCTGCGCCCCGGCCACCTCGCCTACGTCATCTACACCTCCGGCTCCACCGGCCATCCCAAGGGCGTCATGGTGGAGCACCGCAACCTGGTGAATTTCCTCACGTCGATGGCCCGGGAGCCGGGCATCGCGGCGTCGGACGTGCTGCTCGCCGTGACCTCCTTGTCGTTCGACATCGCCGGACTGGAGCTGTATCTGCCGCTGCTGTGCGGCGCCACGGTGGTGGTCGCAGCGCGCAGCGACACGCTGGACGCCGCCCGTCTCGTGCAGCTGATCCGCCAGCACGGCGTCTCCGTCATGCAGGCCACGCCCGCCACCTGGCGGACGATGCTGGACCAGGACTGGTCCACGTTCGGCCAACCGCTTCGCGTGCTGTGCGGCGGTGAAGCACTGCCTGCGGCGCTGGCGCAGGCCCTGCTCGAACGCGCACCGGCGGTGTGCAACCTGTACGGGCCGACGGAAACCACGATCTGGTCAACCCTGCAGCGCCAGCGGCAGGGCCAGGCGCCGCAGATCGGCCGGCCGATCGCCAACACGCGCATTTACCTGCTGGACGCGCACGGGCAGCCGGTGCCCATCGGCGTCGCGGGCGAGCTGTTCATCGCTGGCGACGGGGTTGCGCGCGGCTACCTCAATCGCCCGGAGTTGACGGCCGAGCGCTTCCTGGACGATCTGTTCCACGGCGGGCGCATGTACCGCACCGGTGACCTGGCGCGCTATCTTCCGGACGGCGACATCCAGTTCCTGGGCCGCAACGACTTCCAGGTGAAAATCCGCGGCTTCCGCATCGAGCTTGGCGAAATCGAGGCGTGCCTCGCGCTGATCGCCGGCGTGCGTGAAGCCGCCGTGCTGGCCCGCGAAGATGTTCCCGGCGACAAGCGCCTGGTGGCCTACGTGGTCGCCGAAGCGGGTGCGGATGTCCAGGCGGGCGCGTTGCGCGCGCAGCTCTGCGGCGTGCTGCCCGAGTACATGGTGCCCGCCGCCTTCGTGCTGCTGGACGCGCTGCCCCTTACGCCCAACGGCAAGCTGGACCGCCGTGCACTGCCTGCGCCGGGCGCCCTGGCCTTTGCGCAGCGGGCCTACGAGCCGCCCGAAGGCGAAACTGAAACCACTCTTGCCGCCATCTGGTGCGAGCTGCTGCAGCTGCCGCGCGTGGGCCGCCACGACGACTTCTTCGCGCTCGGGGGGCATTCGCTGATGGCGGTGCGGCTGGTCTCTCGCGTTCGCCACGAGGTCGGCATCGAGCTGCCGCTCAACGCGCTGTTCGAGCGCCCGCAGCTGCAGGGGCTGGCCGACGCCATCCTCGACGCGCAGCTTGCGAGCTTCGCGGCCGAAGACGTCGAAGAGGCATTGGCACAGCTATGAACAGGAAGCCACGATGAGCCCTGCCGCCTTGAAGCAGCTGACGCGGGAAGAGCGCGTCCGCCTGCTGACCCTGCTGGAACAGACCAAGGGCGCGGGCCGCAAGAAGGACACCGCGGCCATCCAGCCGGTGCCGCGCGGCGAGTCGCTGCCCCTGTCGTTCGCGCAGCAGCGGCTGTGGTTCCTCAGCCGGCTCGACGGCCGCAGCATGGCGTACCACATGCCCCTGGGCCTGCGCCTCACGGGGACGCTGGACCGCGCCGGCCTGCAGCGCGCCCTGGACCGCATCGTCGCGCGCCACGAATCGCTGCGCACGCGCTTCGTGATCACCGACGGCCAGCCCACACAGCGCATCGCGCCCGACAGCGCCGGCTTCCTGCTGCTGGACCAGGACCTGCGCGGTTGTGCGGATGCCAATGCCCGCGTCGAACACATCGCACAGGAAGAAGCCAGCACCGCCTTCGACCTGGAGAACGGCCCCCTGATCCGCGGGCGCCTGCTCGCGCTGGACGGCGACGCGCACGTGCTGCTCGTCACCATGCACCACATCGTCTCGGACGGCTGGTCGCTGGGCGTACTCACGCGCGAACTGAGCGCGCTGTACAGCGCATTCTCGCAAGGGCAGGACGACCCGCTGCCGGCGATGGCCATCCAGTATGCAGACTACGCCGCGTGGCAGCAGCAGGCCCTGGGCGGCGACGCCCTGCAGCGCCAGAAGGACTACTGGGCCAGCCGCCTCGACGGGGCGCCGGTCCTGCTGCAGCTTCCCACCGACCACCCGCGCCCGGCGGAACAGGACCACCGCGGTGCCGCGTTCGCCATTGCGTTCGACAAGGAACTCACCGCGGGCCTGAAGGCACTCAGCCAGCGCCAGGGCACGACCCTGTACATGACGCTGCTGGCCGCCTGGGGTGCGCTGCTGGCGCGCCTGTCGGGGCAGCAGGACATCGTCATCGGCACGCCGGTGGCCAACCGCACCCGGGTCGAACTCGAAGGCCTGATCGGCTTCTTCGTGAACACGCTCGCGCTGCGCATCGACCTGGGCGGCAGCCCGAACACCGTGGAGCTGCTGGCGCGCGTGAAGGCGGAATCGCTGAATGCCCAGCAGCACCAGGACCTGCCTTTCGAGCAGGTGGTGGAGTTGCTCAAGCCGGCGCGCAGCATGGCCCACACGCCGCTGTTCCAGGTGATGTTCTCCTGGCAGAACAACACGCACGACAGGCTGGACCTGCCGGCCCTGCGCATCGAATCGCTGGACGTGCGGCACGACATCGCCAAGTACGACCTGATGCTGGACCTGGGCGAGTCGGACGGCCGCATCGTCGGCCGGCTGGACCATGCGACGGCGTTGTTCGACCAAACCACCATCGAACGCCATGCCGGCTACCTGCAGTCCTTGCTACGCGCGATGGTGGCTGATGAACAGCGGCCGGTCGAAAGATGCGAACTGCTCGGCGACGCTGAACGCGACCAGTTGCTCGTCCAGTGGAACGCGACCCAGGCCGAAGCGCCGGATTCGCCGTTCGTCCATACCCTGATCGAAGCGCATGCTGCGCGCGCGCCCGACGCGATTGCTCTCATCGACGACGGCCTGTCGCTGACTTACGGCGAACTCGACGCCCAAGCCAACCGGCTGGCGCACCACCTGCGCAGCCTGGGCGTGCGGCCCGACAGCTGCGTGGCGGTGCACCTTCCGCGCGGCAGGCACCTGGCGGTGGCGATGCTGGCCGTGCTGAAAGCCGGCGGCACCTATGTGCCGCTGGACACGGCGCACCCCGCCGAGCGGCTGAACTTCATGCTGCGCGACAGCGCGCCGGTGGTGCTGCTGACGCAAGGCGCGCTCGCAACGCTGGACACGCAATCGGTGCCGGTGATCGATCTCGATGCCGATGCGCAGCTGTGGGCGCACCAGCCCGCACACGCCATCCCGCCCGGGCCCGTCGGCCTGCGGCCGGACCACCTGGCCTACGTGATCTACACCTCCGGTTCCACGGGCCAGCCCAAGGGCGTCGGCAACACCATCGAAGGGCTGCTGAACCGCCTGTGGTGGTACGCGCGCGCCATTGCCGGCGGCACGGCCCCGGTCACCGCGTGGAAAACCAGCATCGGCTTTGTCGACGCCGTGACCGAAACGCTGCAGACGCTGGCCGCCGGCGGCCGGCTCGTGGTGTTCGGCCAGGACGCGGCGGGCGACCCGGCCGTGTTCGCGAGCCGCGTGCGCCGCTTCGATGTTTCCAACCTGGTCGTCGTTCCCTCGCTGCTCGCGCGCCTGCTCGAGACCGGCCCCGCGTCGATGGCCTCGGTGCGCACGCTGGTCTGCAGCGGCGAACGCCTGCCGCCGGAACTGGTGCGCGCCGTGCGGCAGGCCCACCCTGCCCTGCGCCTGTACAACTTCTATGGCTCCTCGGAGGTGAACGGCGACGCCACCGCGTTCGAATGCACGGCCGACGGCATCGTGGACACGGGCTCCGTCATCGGCCGGCCGATCGCCAACACGCGCATCTACCTGCTGGACGCGCACGGCCAGCCGGTGCCCACGGGCGTGACGGGCGAGCTGTACGTCGGCGGGGCCGGGGTCGCGCACGGCTACCTGCACCAGCCCGGCCTGACGGCTGACCGCTTCATCGAGGACCCGTTCCACGGCGGGCGCATGGTGCGCACCGGCGACCTCGGCCGCTACCTGGCCGACGGCAACATCGTGTTCCTCGGGCGCAACGACTTCCAGGTGAAGATCCGCGGCTTTCGCATCGAACTCGGCGAAATCGAGGCGCGCCTTGCGCAGATGCCCGGCGTGCGGGCCACGGCAGTTGTGGCGCGGGACGACAGCCCGGGCGACACCCGGCTGGTCGCCTACGTGGTCGCCGATACCGGCATCCGGGCCGGCGACTTGCGCGACCACCTGGCGGCGGCGCTGCCCGACTACATGGTGCCGGCCGCCTACGTGCTGCTGGACGCGCTGCCCCGCACCTGCAACGGCAAGCTGGACCGCCAGGCCTTGCCCGCGCCCGGCCAGGACGCCTATGCGACCGCCGCCTACGAAGCACCTGAAGGGGAGCGGGAAACCGCTCTGGCGCGGCTCTGGAGCGAGCTGCTGCGGGTCGAACGCATCGGCCGGGGTGACGACTTCTTCGCGCTCGGCGGCCACTCGCTGCTGGCCGTGCGGATGGCGTCGCGCCTGCGGGCGGAGCTGGGCGTCGAGGTGCCGCTGGGCACCGTGTTCGCGCATCCGCGGCTGCAGGCGCTCGCCGCGGCGGTCGGCAACGCGCAGCGCAGCGAGCTGCCGGCCGTCGTACCGGTGGCGCGCGACGGCTTGCTGCCGCTGTCCTTCGCGCAGCAGCGCCTGTGGTTCCTGGCGCAGCTGGACGCCCAGGGATCGGCCTACAACATGCCCCTGGGGTTGCGCATGTCCGGCGCACTGGACCACGCAGCCCTGCGCAATGCCCTGGACCGCATCGTCGCCCGGCACGAGGCGCTGCGCACGCGCATCGCCGTGCAGGACGGCCAGCCGGTGCAGCGCATCGCACCCGCGGATGCCGGTTTCGCACTGCAGGTGCACGACCTGCGCGGCGACCCCGGCGCGGCCGCCCAGGCCGAAGCCCTGCGCCTGCGCGAGGCGAACGACCCCTTCGACCTCGAACAGGGCCCCACGGTACGCGGCCGCCTGGTCGTGATCGGCGACGAAGACCACCTCCTTCTCATCACGATGAACCACATCGTGTCCGACGCATGGTCGGTCGGCGTGATGACGCGCGAACTCGGCGCGCTGTATTCCGCGTTCGCGCTCGGCCATGGCGACCCGTTGCCCGCGCTGCCCATCCAGTACGCCGACTACGCCGCCTGGCAGCACCGCTGGCTGGCCGGCGCCGTGCTGCAGCGCCAGGGTGACTACTGGCGCCAGCGGCTGGCCGACGCGCCGGCATTGCTCAGGCTCCCCACCGACCGCCCGCGGCCTATGCGCCAGGACCAGCGCGGCGCTGTAGTGCCCATTGCGCTGGACCGGGCGCTCAGCGCGAAGCTGAAAGCACTGGGCCAGCGACACGGCACCACCCTGCACATGACCCTGCTGGCCGCCTGGAGCGCGCTGCTCGGGCGCTTGTCCGGCCAGGACGACCTGGTGATCGGCACGCCGGTGGCCAACCGCACGCGGGTAGAGGTCGAAGGGTTGATCGGTTTTTTCATCAACACCTTGGCGCTGCGCATCGACCTGGGCGGCAGCCCCAATACCGCCGAACTGCTGCGGCAGGTCAAGACGGAGTCGCTGAACGCGCAGCAGCACCAGGATCTGCCGTTCGAGCAGGTGGTGGAACTGCTCAAGCCGGCGCGCAGCATGGCCCACACGCCGCTGTTCCAGGTGACGTTCCTGTGGCAGGACGCGGGCCAGCCGCTGGAACTGCCGGGGCTGCAATCGGTGCCGGTGGACGCGCCCTTCATCGGCTCCAAGTTCGACCTCGAACTGACGCTTGGTGAAAGCGACGACGGGATCGCCGGCGGCCTTGTCTACGCAAGCGCGCTGTTCGACGCGGCGACGATGGAGCGCTACGCGGGGTACTTCAAGACGATGCTCCAGGCGATGGTGGCCGACGAGCAGCAGCCGGTCGACCGGCTGGAGCTGCTGGACACGGCCGAGCGCCACCAGCTGCTGGTCGCATGGAACGCCACTCAGGCGGACTACCCGCGCGACCGTTGCATCCACGCGCTGTTCGAGGCGCAGGTGCGCCGCACGCCCGATGCCCTGGCCGTGCTCGGCGAGGACGCGCAGCTGACCTATGCAGAACTGCATGGCAAAGCGTGCGCGCTGGCCCGCCATCTGCGGTCTCTCGGCGTGGGCGCCGGCTCGCACGTGGCGATCCTGCTGGACCGCTCGCTGGAGCTGGTCTGGGCCCAGTTGGCCGTGTTGCAGTGCGGCGCCGCCTATGTGCCGCTGGACCTGAACGCGCCGGCCGAGCGCCAGGCTTTCATGGTTGCCGACTGCCAAGCCCCTGTCGTGCTCAGCCTGTCGCATCTGCCCATGGCGCCGATGGATGCCGTGCGCGTCGATCTGGACGCGCTGGTGCTCGACGCCGCAGCCGGGGATGCACCAGTGCCCACGCCCACGGACAGCCTGTCCACGGCCTGCGTGATGTACACCTCCGGCTCCACCGGGCTGCCCAAGGGCGTGGTGGTGCCCCACCGCGCCATCGCCCGGCTGGTGCTGAACAACCACTACGCGCGCTTTCACAGCGACGACCGGGTGGCTTTCACTTCCAACCCGGCTTTCGATTCCTCCAGCATGGAGGTCTGGGCCCCGCTGCTGCACGGCGCCTGCATCGTGGTCGTCTCGCATGCCACGCTGCTGCAGCCTGCCGCCCTGGCTGCCTGGCTCACCAAGAGCCGCACCACCATCCTGCACCTCGTTGCCGGCCTGCTGAGCGCCTATGCGCAGCCGCTGGCCGCCGTGTTCCCCACCTTGCGCTACCTGCTCACCGGCGGCGACGTGGCCGTGCCCCGGGCCATCGCCCAGGTGCTGCGCGACAGCGCCCCGCAGCATCTGGTGCATTGCTACGGCCCTTCGGAGACGACGACTTTCGCCACCACCTGCGAACTCACCTCAGTCGCAGAGGATGCGCGCAGCGTGCCCATCGGCAAGCCCATCGCCAATACCCGCATCTACCTGCTGGACAGACATGCCCAGCCGGTGCCGCGCGGCGCCACGGGCGAGATGTACATCGCCGGCGACGGCGTCGCGCAGGGCTACCTCAACCGCCCGGAGCTGACCGCCGAGCGCTTCCTGCAAGACCCGTTCGCCGATGGACGCATGTACCGCACCGGTGATCTGGCGCGCTACCTGCCCGACGGCAATATCGAGTTCCTCGGACGCAACGACTTCCAGGTCAAGGTCCGCGGCTTTCGCATCGAACTCGGCGAGATCGAGGCCCGGCTGGCCGAGCATGCGTCGGTGCTCGAAACCATCGTGATCGAGCGTGAGGACACGCCCGGCGACAAACGCCTGGTGGCGTACTACACCGCTGCGGCACAAGACACCGAGATCGATTTCGACTGGATGAGCCTGGTCGCGACGGCGTCCGGCCAAACGAGCGGCGGCGATGCGCAGCAGGCGCACCAGCGCGCCATTGCGCTGCGCGCGCACCTGGCGAGCACGCTGCCCGAGTACATGCTGCCCGCGGCCTTCGTCGCGCTCGACGCGTTGCCGCTCACGCCCAACGGCAAAATCGACCGCCGCGCGCTTCCCGCACCGGAGGCCGACGCCTATGCGGCACGCGCCTACGCGGCACCCGAGAGCGAAATGGAAATCGCCCTGGCCGCGCTCTGGTGCGAGCTGCTGCAGGTGCCGCGCGTGGGACGCAACGACGACTTCTTCGAATTGGGCGGGCATTCGCTGCTGGCGATGCGGCTGGTCTCGCGCCTGCGCCACGTGCTCGGCGCCGAGCTGTCGCTGGGCGACGTGTTCGAGCACGCGCAGCTGCAGGCGCTGGCCGCCACCATCCAGGGCGCCGCGCCCGGCGCCCTGTCGGCCATCGAGCCGGTGCCGCGCGATACGCCGCTGCCCCTGTCCTTCGCGCAGCAGCGGCTGTGGTTCCTGGCGCAGCTCGAAAGCCTCAGCCTGGCCTACCACATGCCCGTAGGCCTGCGCCTGTCCGGCCCATTGGACCGCGCGGCGCTGCAGCGCGCGCTGGACCGCATCGTCGCGCGCCATGAAGCGCTGCGCACCGGCTTCGTGCAGACCGGCGGCGATCCCGTGCAGGTCATCGCGCCCGCCGATACCGGCTTTACGCTGGCCGTGCACCACCTACAGGGCCAGCCCGATGCATCCGCCCTGCTGCAGGCCTGGAGCACGCGCGAAGCGACCGACGCTTTCGACCTCGAACGCGGCCCGCTGATCCGCGGCCGGCTGCTGGTGCTGGGCGAAGAAGAACACGTGCTGCTGCTCACGATGCACCACATCGTGTCCGACGGCTGGTCGATGGGCGTGCTGACGCGTGAGCTGGGCGCCCTGTACGCGGCCTTCGCCGAAGGCCGCCCCGACCCGCTGCCGCCGCTCGCGATCCAGTACGCCGACTACGCCGCCTGGCAGCGCCGCTGGCTCGATGGCGAGGTTCTGCAACGCCAGAGCGACTACTGGAAGCAGCGCTTCATGGACGCGCCCGCGCTGCTGGAGATTCCCGCCGACCGCCCGCGCCCCGCACACCAGGACCACCGCGGTGCGGTGGTGCCCATCGCGCTGGACGACACGCTCAGCGCGAAGCTGAAAGCGCTGGGTCAGCGCCATGGCACGACGCTGTACATGACGCTGCTGGCCGCCTGGAGCGCGCTGCTCGGGCGCCTGTCCGGGCAGGATGACCTGGTGATCGGCACGCCGGTCGCCAACCGCACACGCGTCGAAGTCGAAGGGCTGATCGGCTTTTTCATCAACACGCTGGCGCTGCGCATCGACCTGGGCGGCAGCCCGAGCACCGCGGAGCTGCTGCGGCGGGTCAAGACGGAATCGCTCAACGCGCAGCAGCATCAGGACCTGCCCTTCGAACAGGTGGTGGAGCTGGTCAAGCCAGTGCGCAGCCTGGCCCACACGCCGCTGTTCCAGATGATGTTCTCCTGGCAGAACAACGAAAGCCAGGACATCGCGCTGCAGGGCCTGCGGGTCGAGCCGCAGGGTGCCGGCGCGGAAGTCGCGAAGTACGACCTGACGCTGGAGCTGGCCGAGGTGTCGGGCCGGATCGCCGGCGGCCTCGCCTACGCTTCGGCCCTGTTCGACCAGGCCACCGTGGCGCGCTACGCGGGCTACCTCGTGAATCTGCTCGAAGCCATGGTGGCCGATGAAGCGCGGCCGGTCTCCGAACTGGCCTTGCTGTCCCCCGCGGAGCGGGAACAGTTGCTGGTGGGCTGGAACGCGACGCAGGCGGAGTATCCGGCCGAGCTGTGCATGCACGCGCTGTTCGAGGCGCAGGCACGGCGCACGCCGGATGCCATCGCGCTGGTGCATGGCGAGCGGCGCCTGAGCTACGCCGGGCTCGATGCCCAATCGAGCCGCCTGGCCCACCACCTGCGCTCCCTGGGCGTCGGTCCCGATGCGCGCGTGGCCGTGTGCGTGCAGCGCACCGAGCGCATGGTGATGGCGCTTCTGGCCGTGCACAAGGCCGGCGGCGCGTATGTGCCCCTGGACCCCGCCTACCCCGCCGAGCGCCTGGCCT
>NZ_JACCWG010000285.1 GCF_013697775.1 Ramlibacter sp.
GATTTCGAGCGCTTCCTCGCCGAAGCGGGCCGGCGCTACCCCTGGCTGGCCGCCGCGCCGCTGCGGCGCATGGCGCGCGCTTACGGCACGCGCATCGAGCGCGTGCTCGCACCGTCGGCCGCCGCGATGGGCGAGGAGCTGGCGCCGGGCCTGTGGGAAGCCGAACTGGATTACCTGGTGGGCCACGAATGGGCGCGCCGCGCCGACGACGTGCTGTGGCGCCGCTCCAAGCTGGGCCTGCACTGCAGCGCCGCCGAGCGAGAGCGCGTGGCCGGCTGGATGCACGACGAGCACAACGAGATGAAGAAGGTGGCGTGATGCAGCTGACCCTGGACGGCATCAGCAAGAAGGTGGGCGCCGAGGACTGGCTCTACGCGATGAGCCTGGCGCCGAAACCCGGCGCGGTGACGGTGCTGCTGGGCGCCACGCAGGCGGGCAAGACCACGCTGATGCGCATCATGGCCGGCCTGGACGCGCCGAGCGCCGGCCGCGTGCAGGTGGACGGCGCCGACGTGACCGGCCGGCCGGTGCGCGAGCGCAACGTGGCCATGGTGTACCAGCAGTTCATCAACTACCCCTCGCTGAAGGTGGCCGACAACATCGCCTCGCCGCTGAAGCTGCGCGGGGAGAAGAACGTGATGGGCCGCGTGCGCGAACTCGCGGCCAGGCTGCATATCGAGCCGTTCCTGGACCGCCTGCCGGCGGAACTCTCGGGCGGCCAGCAGCAGCGCGTGGCGCTGGCACGCGCCCTGGCCAAGCAGGCGCCGCTGATGCTGCTGGACGAGCCCCTGGTGAACCTGGACTACAAGCTGCGCGAAGAACTGCGCGAGGAGCTGGCGCAGCTTTTTGCGGCCGGCGATTCGACCGTGGTCTACGCCACCACCGAGCCCGGCGAAGCGCTGCTGCTGGGCGGCTACACCGCGGTGCTGGATGCCGGCGAGCTGCTGCAGTACGGCCCCACCGCGGAGGTGTTCCACGCGCCGAAGTCGCTGCGCGTGGCGCGCGCCTTCAGCGACCCGCCCATGAACCTGCTGCCGGCGCAAGCCGCCAGCCTGGGCGTGAAGCTGAACGCCGGGCTGCAGATGTCCATCCCGCTGCCGCAGGCGGCGTCCCAGTCGCTGACGGTGGGCTTGCGCGCAAGTGCGCTGCGCGTGCGGCAGCGCCCTGGCGACGTGGCGCTGCAAGGCCAGGTGGAGCTGGCCGAGATTTCCGGTTCGGACACCTACGTGCACGTGGACACGCCGGCCGGCGAGGTGGTGGCGCAGCTCACCGGCGTGCACGACTTCGCGCTTGGCGCGCCCATCACGCTGTACCTGGATGCCGCGCAGGCCTATGTCTTCGACGCGCAGGGCGCGCTGCTGGTCGCGCCGGCGCGCACCGCCAGGAGCTGAGATGGCCCGCATCGAACTCGACCTCGCCCACGCCTACAAGCCCGACCCGAAGGCCGACGCCGACTACGCGCTGCTGCCGCTGCAGCTCACCTTCGAGGACGGCGGCGCCTACGCGTTGCTCGGCCCTTCGGGCTGCGGCAAGACAACCATGCTCAACATCGTGTCGGGCCTGCTCGCGCCTTCGCAGGGCGGCGTGCGCTTCGATGGCCGCGACGTCACGCATGCCAGTCCGCAGGAACGCAACATCGCCCAGGTGTTCCAGTTCCCGGTGATCTACGACACCATGACCGTCGCCGAGAACCTGGCCTTTCCCCTGCGCAACCGCAAGGTGCCGACAGCGCAGATCGCCAAGCGGGTCGGCGAGATCGCCGAGATGCTGGAACTCTCCGGCCAGTTGAACCAGCGCGCCGCCGGCCTTGCCGCCGACGCCAAGCAGAAAATCTCGCTGGGCCGCGGCCTGGTACGGCCCGACGTCTCGGCGGTGCTGTTCGACGAGCCGCTGACGGTGATCGATCCGCACCTGAAGTGGCAGCTGCGCCGCAAGCTCAAGCAGATCCACCGCGAGCTCAAGCTCACGCTGATCTACGTCACGCACGACCAGATCGAAGCGCTCACCTTCGCCGAGCAGGTGGTGGTGATGACGCGCGGCCGGGTGGTGCAGATGGCCGGCCCGCAGGCGCTGTTCGAGCGGCCGCAGCACACCTTCGTGGGCTACTTCATCGGCTCGCCCGGCATGAACTTCCTGCCGGTGCATGCGGCCGGCGGCGCGCTGCGGGTGGCCGGCAGCGACGCCACGCTGGCCATGCCGCGCGCGCTGCCCGAAGGCGAGCTGTTGCTCGGCGTGCGGCCCGAGTACGTGCACACGGCGGCGGCTGGCGCGCCCGGCAGCCTGCAGGCGGCGGTGGCGCAGGTGCAGGACGTCGGCACTTCGCTGATGCTCACCGCCCGCCTGGGCGGCCACACGCTCAAGGCGCGGCTGCCGGCCGACGCCGAGGTGCCGCGCGCCGGCGACAGCGTGTGGCTGCAGCTGGTGGGCGAACACACCTGTTTCTATCAAAACGAGGAACTGGTCGCATGAAACCCGTCAACCAGAAAGCCTGGTTCCTGATCCTGCCGGTGATCGTCTGCGTGGCCTTCTCGGCCATCCTGCCGCTGATGACGGTGGTGAACTATTCGGTGCAGGACATCATCTCGCCCGAGCGCCGCGTGTTCGTCGGCACCGAATGGTTCGCCAACGTGATGCGCGACGAGGAGCTGCACGCCGCGTTGCTGCGCCAGCTGGCGTTCTCGTTCGCCGTGCTGCTGGTGGAGATCCCGCTGGGCATCGCGCTGGCGCTGTGCATGCCGGCAGCAGGCTGGAAGTCGTCCGCCGTGCTGGTCACGGTGGCGCTGTCGCTGCTGGTCCCCTGGAACGTGGTCGGCACCATCTGGCAGATCTTCGGCCGCGCCGACATCGGGCTGCTGGGCGCCGCGCTGCAGAAGATGGGCATCGACTACAACTACACCGGCAACGCGCGCCATGCCTGGCTGACCGTGCTGGCCATGGACGTGTGGCACTGGACGCCGCTGGTGGCGCTGTTGTGCTTCGCCGGCCTGCGCTCCATCCCCGACGCCTACTACCAGGCCGCGCGCATCGACGGCGCGAGCCGGCTGGCAGTGTTCCGCTACATCCAGCTGCCCAAGATGCGCGGCGTGCTGATGATCGCAGTGCTGCTGCGCTTCATGGACAGCTTCATGATCTACACCGAACCGTTCGTGCTGACCGGCGGCGGCCCCGGCAACGCCACCACCTTCCTGTCGCAGTACCTCACGCAGAAGGCCGTGGGCCAGTTCGACCTGGGGCCGGCGGCGGCGTTCTCGCTGATCTATTTCCTCATCATCCTGCTGCTGTGCTTCGTCCTCTACAACTGGATGCAGCGCGTGGGCACCCAGGCCAAGGAGATGCAGCAATGAGTGCAACAAAGCGATCGGCATTCCCGCTGCGCACGCTGTTCCTGCTGGCGTACCTGCTGTTCGCCCTGCTGCCCATCTACTGGATGGCGAACATGAGCTTCAAGACCAACGAGGAGATCCTCTCGAGCTTCTCGGTGTTTCCGCAGCACTTCACCTGGAACAACTACAAAACGATCTTCACCGACGCGTCGTGGTACTCGGGCTACATCAACAGCCTGATCTACGTGGCGATCAATACCGTGATCTCGGTGTCGGTGGCGCTGCCGGCGGCCTACGCGTTCTCGCGCTATTCGTTCCTGGGCGACAAGCACGTGTTCTTCTGGCTGCTGACCAACCGCATGACGCCGCCGGCGGTGTTCCTGCTGCCGTTCTTCCAGCTGTACACCACCGTGGGCCTGATGGACACGCACATCGCGGTGGCGCTGGCGCACCTGCTGTTCAACGTGCCGCTGGCGGTGTGGATCCTGGAAGGCTTCATGAGCGGCATTCCGCGCGAGATCGACGAGACGGCGTACATCGACGGCTACACGTTCCCGCGCTTTTTTGCGACCATCTTCCTGCCGCTGATCAAGGCCGGCGTGGGCGTGGCGGCGTTCTTCTGCTTCATGTTCAGCTGGGTCGAGCTGCTGCTGGCGCGCACACTCACCAGCGTCAATGCCAAGCCGATCGTCGCCACCATGACGCGCACGGTGTCGGCCTCCGGCATGGACTGGGCGACGCTCGCCGCCGCCGGCATGCTGACCATCGTGCCCGGCGCCATCGTCATCTGGTTCGTGCGCCACTACATCGCCAAGGGCTTCGCCATGGGGAGGGTCTGACATGTTCGAGTGGATGGCCTGGACCACGCCCGTGGCCGTGTTCTTCAGCTGCGTCGCGCTGGCGCTGGCCGGCATGACGGTGTGGGAGCTCAAGTCGCCCACCACCTCGCGCAAGGGGTTCCTGCCGATCGCCACCACGCGGGGAGACCGGCTCTTCATCGGGCTGCTGGCCGCCGCCTACGTCAACCTGGCCTTCATCGGCCTGGCGGGCAAGCTCGCCCAATGGCTGTCGCTGGCGCAGGAACCCAGCATCTGGATCAGCTTCGTGTTGTCCATGGCCGTGCTCGCGCTGGTGATGCGCCGCGGCTGAAGTCTGCATTTTTCACCGCCACCAAACCACAAGGAGAAGACAATGAAATTGCAATACACGGCGCTGGCGCTCGCCGCCGCGCTGGCCGTCGCCAGCCAGGGCTGGGCCGGCGAGCCGGAAGCCAGGAAGTGGGTCGACAGCGAGTTCCAGCCGTCGAGCCTCAGCAAGGACCAGCAGCTGGCCGAGATGAAATGGTTCATCGAGGCGGCCAAGAAGCTGCAGGCCAAGGGCGTCAAGGAAATCTCGGTGGTGTCCGAGACCATCACCACGCATGAATACGAATCGAAGACGCTGGCCAAGGCCTTCGAGGAAATCACCGGCATCAAGGTCAAGCACGACATCATCCAGGAGGGCGACGTCGTCGAGAAGCTGCAGACCTCGATGCAGTCGGGCAAGTCGATCTACGACGGCTGGATCAGCGACAGCGACCTGATCGGCACCCACTACCGCTACGGCAAGATCCTGCCGCTGTCGGACTACATGGCCGGCGCGGGCAAGGAGTGGACCAACCCCAACCTGGACCTGAAGGACTTCATCGGCACCAGCTTCACCACGGCGCCCGACAAGAAGCTGTACCAGCTGCCCGACCAGCAGTTCGCCAACCTGTACTGGTTCCGCGCCGACCTGTTCGCGCGCAAGGACCTGCAGGACAAGTTCAAGGCCAAGTACGGCTACGACCTGGGCGTGCCGGTCAACTGGAGCGCCTACGAGGACATCGCCGACTTCTTCAGCAACGACGTCAAGCAGATCGACGGCAAGCCGATCTACGGCCACATGGACTACGGCAAGAAAGACCCGTCGCTCGGCTGGCGCTTCACCGACGCATGGCTGTCCATGGCCGGCACCGCCGACAAGGGCATTCCCAACGGCCGCCCGGTGGACGAGTGGGGCATCCGCGTCACCGCCGACGGCTGCACGCCGCAGGGCGCCTCGGTGGCGCGCGGCGGCGCGACCAACTCGCCGGCCGCCGTGTACGCGCTGACCAAGTACATCGACTGGATGAAGAAGTACGCGCCCAAGGAAGCCACCGGCATGACCTTCGGCGAAGCCGGCCCGGTGCCCGCGCAGGGCCAGATCGCGCAGCAGATCTTCTGGTACACGGCCTTCACCGCCGACATGACCAAGAAGGGCCTGCCGGTGGTCAACGAGGACGGCACGCCCAAGTGGCGCATGGCGCCCGGTCCGCACGGCCCGTACTGGAAGAGCGGCATGCAGAACGGCTACCAGGACGTGGGCTCCTGGACCTTCTTCAAGGGCCACGACGCCAACCGCACCGCCGCAGCCTGGCTGTACGCGCAGTTCGTGACGTCCAAGACCGTGTCGCTGAAGAAGTCCATCACCGGCCTGACCTTCATCCGCGAGTCGGACATCCAGCACGACTACTTCACCAAGAACGCCAGCAAGTACGGCGGCCTGATCGAGTTCTACCGCAGCCCCGCCCGCATCGCCTGGACGCCGACCGGCACCAACGTGCCGGACTACCCGAAGCTCGCGCAGCTGTGGTGGAAGAACGTGGCCCAGGCCGTGACCGGCGAGAAGACGCCGCAGGCGGCAATGGACACCCTGGCCGACGAGATGGACCAGGTGATGGCGCGCCTGGAGCGCGCCGGCATGGCGACCTGCCCGCCCAAGCTGAACGCCAAGGGCGATCCGGCCAAGTGGCTGTCCGACAAGGGCGCGCCCTGGGCCAAGCTGGCGAACGAAAAGCCCAAGGGCGAAACGATCGCCTACGACAAGCTGCTGCAAAGCTGGAAGACCAAGTAAGCCTGGCCGTCTCCAGAAAAAGGGCCGCGCGGTGCGCGACCCTTTTTTTCGGCTCACATGCCCAGCGCGAGCCGCGTGGTGCTCTTCACTTCCTCCATCACGGCATAAGTGCGCGTCTCGCGCACGCCGGGCAGCTGCCACAGCACGGTGCCGGCGAATTCGCGGTAGGCCTGCATGTCGGCCATGCGGGTCTTCAGCAGGTAGTCGAAGCCGCCGGCCACCATGTGGCATTCCATGATCTCCGGGTGCACCTGCACCGCCGCCTTGAAGGCCTCGAACACGTTGGGCGTGGTGCGGTCCAGCAGCACCTCCACGAACACCATCATTGCGGCGCCCAGCTTCAGCGGGTCCAGCCGCGCCTCGTAGCCCAGGATGTAGGCCTCGCGCGTGAGCCGCTGCACCCGCGCCAGCACCGCCGTGGGCGACAGCGCCACGGCTTCGGCCAGCTTGAGATTGGAGATGCGACCGTCCTGCTGCAGGACATTCAGGATTTTCAGATCGATCCGGTCCAGATCGGCAAGGGATGAGCTCATGGGCAGAGAGTTTATCTAGCCAGCGGCTGGAATTCAGAGAAAAATCCTGCTGACGCTGCGCGACGATCCAGTCCATGGACATGACGCCCCCGCCCGCGGTCGCAACCGCCCCCCAACGCCTGCCCTCGCCCTACCGCCCCGAGGCGGACACCGTGGTCGATCGCCTGCGCACGCTGGAAGGCGCGCTCGACTGGGCCGCCGCCGCCCACACCGCCGCGCCCTGGGTGCAGGCGGTGCGCCGCCATCCGCCGCCGTTCTGGGCGATGGAAAGCCTGCTCAAGGAATACCCGATCTCCAGCGCCGAGGGCCTGGCGCTGATGCGGCTGGCCGAAGCGCTGCTGCGCGTGCCCGACGCCGAAACCGCCATCGCGCTCACCGCCGACCAGCTCTCGCGCGCCGACTTCGAAGGCACGGCCGACAGCACGCTGGCGCGCCTGTCGCACAGCGCCATCGCGCTGTCGAAGAAATTCCTGCCCCCTTCGACAGGCTCAGGACAGGTGACCGGCCGCGAAGACCCCAGCCTGCTGGTCCGCCTGGGCTCGCGCACCGTGGTCGCGGCCGCGCTGCGCGCGGTGCAGCTGCTGGGCCGCCAGTTCGTGCTGGGCCAGGACATCGGCGCGGCCATGGACGAAGCGGATGCGGCGCGCAAGCGCCAGGCGCATCTCAGGTTCTCGTACGACATGCTGGGTGAAGGTGCGCGCACCGAGCACGACGCGCAGCGCTACCTGCTGCACTACCAGCGTGCCATCGATGCGATCGCCAAGCGCGCGCGCGCCGACCGGCCGGTGGAACAGAACGACGGCATCTCGATCAAGCTGAGCGCGCTGCATCCGCGCTACGAGGTGCTGCAGCACGAACGCGTGATGGCCGAACTGGTGCCGCGCGTGTGGGGCCTGTGCGAACAGGCGGCGCGCGCCAACATCAACCTGACTATCGACGCGGAAGAGGTGGACCGGCTGGAGCTGTCGCTCGACGTGTTCGAGGCGCTGGCCGCGCGGGTGGCCGAACAGCACCCCGGCTGGCAGGGCTTCGGCCTGGCGCTGCAGGCGTACCAGACGCGCGCGCTGGAACTGATCGCGCACGTGGCGCGGATCGCGCGCGCCTACAAGCTGCGGCTGATGTGCCGCCTGGTCAAGGGCGCGTACTGGGACGCCGAGATCAAGCGCGCCCAGGAGCTGGGCCTGCCGCACTACCCGGTGTTCACCCACAAGCACCACACCGACGTGTCGTATCTCGCGTGTGCGCGCGCCCTGCTGGATGCGCAGGACGCGATCTTTCCGCAGTTCGCCACGCACAACGCCGGCACCATCGCCGCCATCCTGCAGATGTCGTACCGCACCGGCGCCAAGTTCGAGCTGCAGCGCCTGCACGGCATGGGCGAAGGCATCTACCGCGAGGTGATGAAGAACCCGCTGGTCTCCTGCCGCGTGTATGCGCCGGTGGGCCAGCACCGCGACCTGTTGGCGTATCTGGTGCGCCGGCTGCTGGAGAACGGCGCCAATTCCTCCTTCGTGCACCAGCTGGCCGACGAGTCGGTCGGCATGGAAGAACTGCTGGTTTCTCCGCTGCACCTGCGCCCCGAGCCCTCGCTGCCGCTGCCGGCCGACCTGTACGGTCCCTCGCGCAAGAACAGCGCCGGCCTGGACTTGACCGACCCGGCCCAGAGCGCGCCACTGCAGCAGGCGCTGGGCGCCACCGCCGTGCCGGCGGTGGCCCTGTTCGATCCGGCACAGGTGCCGCAGGCGGTGGACCGCGCCGTCGCCGCGCACGCCACCTGGGCC
>NZ_JACCWG010000289.1 GCF_013697775.1 Ramlibacter sp.
CTCCCCGGCACCGTCGCCGGCGCCCTCTCCCTCCCCTGCTCCCGCTCCGTCCACGCCACCCGCGCCGCCCTCCGCGCAGGAAGCCGCGCGTTTCCTCGCCCAGGCCACACCGGGCGCGCCGAAGTCCGAGATCGCGTCGCTCCAGGCGATCGGCTACGAGGCCTGGCTGGAACAGCAGTTCACCGTGCCGCGCAGCCAGGGCCACTACGACTGGCTGGTGGAGCACGGCTACGACGCCGAGACTTACCGCAACAGCACCGCCGGCCTGGACAACACGCTGTGGCGCAAGCTCATCTCCAGCCCCGACGCGCTGCGCCAGCGCATGACGCTGGCCTTGTCGGAGCTGCTGGTGGTGTCGCTGCTGGGCGTGGGCGGGCCGTTCCGCCAGTTCGCCGTGGCGAACTACGTGGACATCCTGGAAGCCAACGCCTTCGGCAACTACCGCACGCTGCTGGCCGACGTGACGCTGTCCACCGCCATGGGCTACTACCTCACCTACCGCGGCAATGCCAAGGCCAGTGCGCAAGGCAGCCAGCCCGACGAGAACTATGCGCGCGAGCTGATGCAGCTGTTCACCGTGGGCCTGGTGCAGCTCAACGCCGACGGCACGCCGGCGGCCGGCGCGCCCGAGACCTACGGCCCGGCCGACGTGAGCGGCCTGGCGCGCGTGTTCACCGGCTGGGACCTGGACACCAGCGGCCTGGCGACGCCGCCGCCCGCGTCCGTGCACCGCCGCCCGATGGCGCAGGTGGCGAGCCGCTACGAAACCGGTGCCAAGAGCTTCCTGGGCACCAGCATCGCCGCCGGCACGCCGGCGCGCGCCGCGCTCGACGCGGCGCTGGACACGCTGTTCATGCATCCCAACATGCCGCCCTTCGTCAGCCGCCAGCTGATCCAGCGGCTGGTCACCAGCAATCCGAGCCCGGCCTATGTGGGCCGCGTGGCGGCCGTGTTCGCCAACAACGGCACCGGCACGCGCGGCGACCTGCGCGCGGTGCTGCGCGCCATCCTGCTGGACGCGGAAGCGCGCGATCCGCGCATCGCCGCCGGGCCGGCCTTCGGCAAGCTGCGCGAGCCGGTGGTGCGCTTTCTCAACTGGGCGCGCGCATTCAAGGCGGCGTCGCCCACAGGGGTGTGGAACATCGGCGACCTGTCGGATGCCGGCACGCGCCTGGGCCAGAGCCCGCTGCGCGCGGGCTCGGTGTTCAACTTCTTCCGCCCCGGCTACGTGCCGCCCAACACCGGCTTCGCTGCCTACGGCCTGCCGGCGCCGGAGTTCCAGATCACCACCGAGTCGTCGGTGGCGGGCTACGTCAACTTCATGCAGAACGCGATCAACGGCGCCGCGGTCGGCGAGGTGCGCGCCGACTACACGGCGCTGCTCGCGCTGGCCGCCGATGCACAGGCGCTGCTGGACGAGATCAACCTGGTGCTGGCCGCGGGCCAGCTGCATGCCAACGTGCTCACGGTGCTGAAGCCAGCGCTCGACACCATCGCGGCCACCACCGACGCGGGCAAGCGCAACCGGGTCAACGCGGCACTGTTGCTGGTGCTGGCCTCGCCCGAATACATCGCGCAGAAATGAACAAGGACGACGCCATGGCCTCCCCTGAATTCCCCGGCATCGCCCCCGACAATGCATCGCGCCGCGCCTTCCTGCGCCGCGCCGGCCTGCTCTCGCTCGCATCGGGCGCGGCGCCCTGGGCGATGAGCCTGGCCGCCATGGGCGAGGCGGCGGCGCAGACCGCCGGCGACTACAAGGCGCTGGTCTGCGTGTTCCTGTACGGCGGCAACGACTACGCCAACACCGTGGTCCCGTACGACCAAGCCAGCTACGACCTCTACCGGTCGTTTCGCGCCAACGTGGCGATCGACCGCGGCGTGCTCGCGGCCACGGCACTGAGTCCCACCGCGCCGCTGCCCGGCGGCCGCCAGTTCGCGCTGGCGCCCGGCCTGGCGCCGCTGGTGCCGCTGTTCGATGCGGGCAAGCTCTCGGTGGCGCTGAACATCGGCACGCTGGTGCAGCCGACTACCAAGGCGCAGTACGCGGCGCGCTCGGTGCCGCTGCCGCCCAAGCTGTTCTCGCACAACGACCAGCAGTCGTACTGGCAGGCCTCGCTGCCCGAAGGCGGCACCTCCGGCTGGGGCGGACGCATGGGCGACCTGTTCGCCTCGGGCAACGGCAATGCCACCTTCACCTGCGTCAGCGTGGCCGGCAACGCGGTCTACCTGGCGGGCCACCAGACGGCGCAGTACCAGGTGACGACCGCGGGCCCGGTGGCGGTCAACGGCATCAAGAGCCCGCTGTTCGGCTCGCAGGCCTGTTCGCAGGCGCTGCAGGCGGTGATGACAACGCCGCGCGGACAGCTGCTCGAAGCCGAATACGCCAACGTGGCGCGCCGCTCGGTCATGGCCCACGCGCAGCTCTCGGGTGCGCTCGCCTCGGTCACGCTGCCCACGGTGTTTCCCCCCGGCAATTCGCTGGCCGACCAGCTGAAGATGGTGGCGCGCATGATCGCCGCGCGCGACACGCTGGGCGCCAAGCGCCAAGTGTTCTTCGTCTCCATGGGCGGCTTCGACACGCACGATTCGCTGGCCACCGCGCACCCGGGCCTGATGGCCAACCTGGGCAACGCGCTGGCCGCGTTCCAGCAGGCCACGGTGGATCTCGGCGTGGCGCAGCAGGTGACCGCGTTCACCGCCTCCGACTTCGGCCGCACGCTGGTGAGCAACAACGACGGTTCCGACCACGGCTGGGGCAGCATGCAGGTCGTGCTGGGCGGCGCGGTGAAGGGCCGCTCCTTCATCGGCACCGCGCCCGTGCTGGCCAACAACGGCCCGGACGACGTCGGCCAGGGCCGGCTGCTGCCCACCACCTCGGTGGAGCAGTTCGGCGCCACGCTGGCCGGCTGGTTCGGCGTCTCGGCCACCGACCAGATGCTGGTGCTGCCGAACCTGGCGAACTTCAGCGCGCGCAACCTCGGATTCATGGCGGCGGGCTGAGGAACAGGGCCATTCGGAGGTCCCTGGGGCGGCGCTCGTAAAATCGCCGCCATGAGCACCATCCTCGAGCACCTGCCCACCGGCCAGAAGGTCGGCATCGCGTTTTCCGGCGGCCTGGACACCAGCGCCGCATTGCACTGGATGCGCAAGAAGGGCGCGATCCCGTACGCCTACACCGCCAACCTGGGCCAGCCCGACGAGCCCGACTACGACGCCATCCCGCGCAAGGCCATGGAGTACGGCGCCGAGAAGGCACGCCTGGTGGACTGCCGCAAGCAGCTCGCGCACGAAGGCATCGCCGCGCTGCAAAGCGGCGCCTTCCACATCTCCACCGGCGGCATCACCTACTTCAACACCACGCCGCTCGGGCGCGCCGTCACCGGCACCATGCTGGTGGCCGCGATGAAGGAGGACGACGTCCACATCTGGGGCGACGGCAGCACCTTCAAGGGCAACGACATCGAGCGCTTCTATCGCTACGGCCTGCTCACCAACCCGAGCCTGCGCATCTACAAGCCCTGGCTGGACCAGCTGTTCATCGACGAACTGGGCGGGCGCGCCGAGATGTCGGCCTTCATGACCGCCTCGGGCTTCGGCTACAAGATGTCGGCCGAAAAAGCCTACTCCACCGACAGCAACATGCTGGGCGCCACCCACGAGGCCAAGGACCTGGAGTTCCTGAGCTCCGGCATTCGCATCGTCAACCCGATCATGGGCGTGGCCTTCTGGAAGGAAGAAGTGGAGGTCAAGGCCGAGGAAGTGCGCGTGCGCTTCGAGGAAGGCCGCCCGGTGGCGCTGAACGGCAAGACCTTCGACGACCCGGTGGAGCTGATCCTGGAGGCCAACCGCATCGGCGGGCGCCACGGCCTGGGCATGAGCGACCAGATCGAGAACCGCATCATCGAAGCCAAGAGCCGCGGCATCTACGAGGCCCCGGGCATGGCGCTGCTGTTCACCGCCTACGAGCGCCTGGTCACCGGCATCCACAACGAGGACACCATCGAGCAGTACCGCATGAACGGCCTGAAGCTGGGCCGCCTGCTGTACCAGGGCCGCTGGTTCGACCCGCAGGCCATCATGCTGCGCGAGACGGCGCAGCGCTGGGTGGCGCGCGCCGTCACCGGCGAGGTGACGCTGGAGCTGCGCCGCGGCAACGACTACTCGCTGCTGAACACCGAAAGCCCCAACCTCACCTACGCGCCGGAACGCCTGTCGATGGAGAAGGTGGAGAACGCGCCGTTCTCGCCCAAGGACCGCATCGGCCAGCTGACCATGCGCAACCTGGACATCGCCGACACGCGCGAGAAGCTCGAGGTGTATGCACGCGCCGGATTGCTCACGAGCAACGGCGACGGGCCGCTGCCCTCGCTCGGCAACGACTGAGCTTTTGGACCGGAGGATGCCGGCACCGCTCACCGCCCGGGGGGCGCGTTGGACGCCAGTCAGTCAGTCGCCGCCTCCACCGCAACCGCCCCCATCCCCGCCTCCGTCGCCTCCGTCGCCCCCGTTGGAGTTGTCCACGCCGCCGAAGCCATCGGCATCCCCGCCGGCCGATCCGTCGGCAAAGCTGGTACCGCAATACGCCCCGCCGTCGCCGCCGCCGTCCGCGCTTTTGCGGTCGATGTCGTTGCAGTCGGGCACGTAGCGAAAGCCGTGGGGAATCTCCAGCTTGCCGTCCAGCGCGAACAGCAGCGGCAGGCGCGTGGGCTTGCGCGGGTTGATCGCCTCGTCCTTGCAGGCCCAGAACCAGGCGCGGCGCAGGCCGTCGTTGCGCTTCGCCGCGCCGCCCAGCGCCTCGGCCGGCGTGTGGTGCAGAAAGCGCCCCAGCGCCAGCGCGCACCAGTCGCGATAGGCCTGCGTGTGCAGGATGAATTCGTGCCACATCGCGTCCACCGCGCGCGACGGCATGGCGACGAACTGGCCCTGGCTGCGGTTGCAGGCCATGAAGAACTGGCGCAGCCCGCGCTCCACCAGGTCCGCGTCCTTCTGTTCCAGCTGCGGATACGCCTGCCGCAGCTTGCGTTTGAGGAACTGCGGCAGCGGCGCCTCGCGGATCCAGCGGTCACGCTGCCAGCGTGCCCAGGCCGACGCACCGGTGGCGAAGACGAAGCACGCGACCAGCGCGCCGAACCACCCGCCGGGCAGCCGCCACCAGCCGGCCGCCTTGCCGGCGAATACTGCCAGCCAGAACGCCAGCACCACCCATTTGAGCTGCCCCACGTGGCGCAGGGCGCCGCGGTATGCGGTGTCCATGCCAAGCCCTCCTCATGCATGTTGTCCCGCCGCGACCTTACACCAGGGGAACGGGCGGGTCTCTACCGGCCGGATAAGATTCGCTGGCCCGGACATCTGGAGTCGTTTCCCATGGTTTCGCAGTTGCGCCGCTCGTTCACCGGCATGCTCGCCGCCGCCGCGGTGTGCACCGTGCTGCCCGCGCTGCCGCAACCCATGCCCGCCGGCCAGGCGGTGCTGGTGATCTCCGGCAAGGTCGCAGGCCCGGCCGACGGCGTGCCGCTGGACATGGCGGCGCTGGAAGGCCTGCCGCAGCACAGCTTCACCACCGGCACGCCCTGGAGCAAGGCGCCGCAGAAATTCACCGGGCCGCTGCTGCGCGACGTGCTGCGCCTGGCCAAGGCGCAGGGCACCAGCCTGAAGGCGATGGCGCTGAACGACTACCAGGTCACCATTCCGGTGGAGGACGCGCAGCGCGAGACGCTGATCGTGGCGCTGCGCATCGACGGCAAGCCGATCCCGGTGCGCGAGCGCGGCCCGCTGTTCGTGATCTATCCCTTCGACAGCAAGCCGCAGCTGCAGTCGCAGCGCTATTACGAGCGCTCGATCTGGCAGCTGAAATCCATCAAGGTCGAATGATGCTGCGCTTGCCCCGCAAAGCGGGCCTGGTCATCCTGGTGCTGCTGAGCCTGACCACATTGCTCGCGGCGGGCCTGGTGGCGGTGGCGCAGGTGCGCCAGGCACATGCGGTGGATGCCAAGAAAATGGGCTGGAAGGATTCCGTCGTCTCGATCGTGTTCGGCTTCGAGCGGCAGCTGATGCGCTTTCGCGGCGACCTGCGCGCCGCCCTGGCCGCGCCGGGCGACGACGTCGACGGCCAGGCGCTGGCGCTGCCCTACGAGATCCTGATCAGCCGGATCCTGCTGCTGCAGGACAGCAGCGGCCTGGAGATGCTGCGCGACATTCCCGAGCACGCCGAGCTGATGCGCCAGCTGCAGGTGCTGATGCGGCTGGGCGACAAGGCTGTCGCGTCCGTGGCCACGCGCGCCGACGCCGCCGCGATGGCCGACCACATCGAGCGCATCATGCCCGACGTGCAGAGCTACACCCTGGCCGCCTCGCGCCAGTCGGCCGAGCTGATCGAGCAGCAGTTCGACACGGTGCGCGAGCAAGCCATGGCCATCGGCGGGCTGGCGGTGCTGCACCTGCTGCTGCTGTCCATGGCGGGCTACGTGCTGTGGTTGCACCAGAAGGAGCAGACCGCCGCGCGCCGCCAGCTGGAGCGCCTGGCCGACGAACTGCGCGAGGCCAATGTGGCCGCCGAGGCCGCCAGCCGCGCCAAGAGCCGCTTTCTGGCCAACATGAGCCACGAGCTGCGCACGCCGTTCCAGGGCGTGCTGGGCATGCTGCAGCTGCTGCAGCAGACACCCACCACGCCCGCGCAGCGCGACCTGATCGCCACCGCGCACGAATCGGCGCGCCATCTTTTGGCATTGCTGGACGACGTGCTGGACGTCTCGGCGGTGGAGGCCGGCAAGCTGTCGCTGCACGACGCGCCGCTGGACCTGCCGCAGCTGTGCCGCGAGGTGCGCGACCAGCTGGCCGCCCAGGCGCAGGCGCGCGGCCTGGCGCTGCGCATGCGCCTGGCCGACGGCCTGCCGCACTGGGTGCACGGCGACGCCATGCGGCTCAAGCAGATCCTGTTCAACCTGCTGGGCAACGCCATCAAGTTCACGCCGCAGGGCGAGGTGGCGCTGGACGTCTCGGCGCGCGACGTGGGCGCGCTCAAGCAGCTGCGCTTTCGTGTCAGCGATACCGGCATCGGCATGGATGCGGCCACCATGGCGCGCCTGTTCCAGCGCTTCGAGGTGGGCGACGCCGAACAGTCGCGCCGCTTCGGCGGCACCGGTCTGGGCCTGGAAATCTCGCGCTCGCTGGCGCGCATGATGCGCGGCGACATCGCGGCGCAGAGCACGGCGGGCACGGGCTCGGTGTTCGAGCTGGCGGTGCTGCTGCCGGCCTGCCCCGCGCCCGGCGACGGCGCCTCGGTGCAGGCCGCGCAGGCCGCGGCGCTGCCGCCCAAGCGCATCCTGGTGGCCGACGACCACCCGGTCAACCGCAAGTACCTGGGCCTGTTGCTGCGCAGCCTGGGCCACGAGGTGAGCCTGGCCGAGGACGGGCGCCAGGCGCTGGAACTGGTGCGGCACAACGCGTTCGACACCGTGCTGCTGGACGTGCACATGCCGGTGCTGGACGGCGTGGACACGGCGCGCGCGATCCGCGCGCTGCCGGTGCCGCACGCCAACCTGCCGATCGTGATGCTCACCGCCGACGTGATGGAGGAAACCCGCGCCAGCGCGCTGCGCGCCGGGGCCGACGTGGTGCTGGCCAAGCCGCTGAAGGTGGAACAGCTGGCGGCGGTGCTGGGGCACGCGCATGCGCCGGCGCGCGCGCCCGCCGGACAGGGCATCGACGACCTGCTCAGCGCCGGCGAGGTCGAGCGGCTGGTGGCCATGTTCTTCACCGATGCATCGGGCACCATCGCCGCGCTGCGCGACGCGTTGGCCGAGGGCGATCCGGCGCGCTGCGCCGACGCCGCGCACAAGCTCAAGGGCGCTGCCGCGCTGCTGGGATTCACCGACATCGCCCGGGTGACCGACGACATCGGCCGCGCGGCACGGGCCGGCGGGACGTTCCCGGCAGCCGACTTGCGCCGGCAGCTGCAGCAGGCGCTGCAGGC
>NZ_JACCWG010000292.1 GCF_013697775.1 Ramlibacter sp.
GCGACGGCTTCGGCCACCTTGGCCTCCACCAGCGGCGCCGGCGCGTCGGGGTTGCCCCAGGCGGCGCGCAGTTCCAGCACGTCGCCGGCGAACACCGCATGCGCGGCCAGCGGCATGGAGCAGCTGCCGCCCATGGCGCGGCTCACGGCGCGTTCGGCGGCCGTTGCCAGCCAGGTGGCCCGGTGGCCCAGCGGCGCCAGCGCGTCCAGCAGATCGGCGCGCGCCGTCAGCACCTCGATGCCGAGCGCGCCCTGGCCTGCCGCCGGCAGCATGTCGTGCGGCTCGAACGCGCGGCGGATGCGCATGGACAGGCCCAGGCGCTTGAGGCCGGCGGCCGCCAGCACGATGGCGTCGTAATGCCCTTCGTCGAGCTTGCGCAGGCGGGTGTCGAGGTTGCCGCGCAGCGGCTCGATGCGCAGGTCGGGGCGCAGCGCGCGCAGCAGCACCATGCGGCGCAGGCTGGAGGTGCCGACCAGCGCACCCTGCGGCAGGTCTTCCAAACCGGCATAGCTGTTGGAGACGAAGGCGTCGCGCGGATCCTCGCGCTCCATCACGCAGGCCAGCGAAAAGCCTTCGGGCAGCTCCATCGGCACGTCCTTGAGCGAATGCACCGCGAGATCGGCCCGGCCTTCTTCGAGTGCAGTCTCCAGTTCCTTGACGAACAGGCCCTTGCCGCCCACCTTGCTGAGGGTGCGGTCCAGGATCTGGTCGCCCTTGGTGGTCATGCCCAGCAGGCTGACCGTGTGGCCGCGCTGCTCCAGCAATGCCTTGACGTGTTCGGCCTGCCACAGGGCAAGCCGGCTTTCGCGGGTGGCGATGACGAGCGCGCTCAACTGCTTCCCTGCTGTAATGCCTTGGAGGTAGGCGATGCTAGCATGCAGTCTTGCTGCACTGCGGCATACACCACGCCCGAGGGAGATGCATCCATGTCACCGCCATCGCTGCCGCCCGTCCGGCGCGCCAAGGACAACGAACGCCCGCTGCTGGACGACATCCGGCTGCTCGGCCGCTTCCTGGGCGACGTGATCCGCGAGCAGGAGGGCGTGGAGGCCTACGAGCTGGTCGAGCGCATCCGCAAGCTGTCGGTGGCGTTCCGCCGCGACGCCGACCACGAGGCCGACCGCGCGCTCAAGACGCTGCTGAAAACGCTGACCGGCGACCAGACGGTCAGCGTGATCCGCGCCTTCACCTATTTCAGCCACCTGGCCAACCTGGCCGAGGACCGGCACCACATCCGCCGCCGCGAGATCCACGAGCGCGCCGGCGACACGCAGGAAGGCAGCATCGAAGTCGCGCTGGCGCGGCTGCGCTGGGGCGGCATCGGCGCCAAGGCGGTGGCGCAGACCCTGGCGCACAGCTATTTGTCGCCGGTGCTCACCGCGCACCCGACCGAAGTGCAGCGCAAAAGCATCCTGGACGCCGAGCGCGACATCGCGCGCCTCTTGAACGAGCGCGACGAGATCCGCGCCCGCGCGCTGCCCAAGGACGCACTGGCGCCGCGCGAGCTGGCCGCCAACGAAAGCCAGATGCGCGCGCGCGTGATGCAGCTGTGGCAGACGCGCCTCTTGCGCTTCACCAAGCTGACGGTGGCCGACGAGATCGAGACGGCGCTGTCGTACTACGAAGCGACCTTCCTGCGCGAAATTCCGAAGCTCTATGCGCAGATCGAGCGCGAACTGGGCAACCAGCCGGTGGCGAGCTTTTTGCGCATGGGCCACTGGATCGGCGGCGACCGCGACGGCAACCCGAACGTCAGCGCCCAGACGCTGGAGTACGCGTTGCGCCGGCAGTGCGAGGTCGCCCTGCGCTACTACCTGACCGAGGTGTTCTGGCTGGGCAGCGAGCTGTCGCTGTCGGCCATGCTGGTGGGCGTGGCGCCCGCGATGCGTGCACTCGCCGACAGCTCGCCCGACCTGAGCGAGCACCGCATGGACGAGCCGTACCGGCGCGCGCTCACCGGCATGTACTCGCGGCTGGCCGCGTCGCTCAAGGAATTCACCGGCGGGGAGGCGGCGCGCCACGCCGTGCCGCCGCAGAACCCGTACTTGCGCGCCGAGGATTTCCTGGCCGACCTGCGCACCATCCGCGACTCGCTGCTGGCGCACCACGGCGAAGCGCTGGTGCTGCAGCGACTCAAGCCGCTGATGCGCGCGGTGGAGGTGTTCGGCTTCCACCTGGCGACGGTGGACCTGCGGCAAAGCTCCGACCAGCACGAGGCGGTGGTCGCCGAGCTGCTGGCCGTTTCGCGGCTGGAGCCGGACTACCGCGCGCTGGCCGAACCCGAGCGCCAGCAGCTGCTGCTGAAGCTGCTGTGCGACGCGCGGCCGCTGCGCGTGGTGGGCGCGGACTACAGCGAGCACACGCGCAAGGAACTGGCGATCTTCGAGATGGCGCGCACCATGCGCGCGCGCTTCGGTGCGCAGTCGCTGCGCCACTACATCATCAGCCACACCGAGGCGGTGAGCGACCTGCTGGAGGTGCTGCTGCTGGAAAAGGAAGTGGGCCTGATGCGCGGCACGCTGGACGACGGCGCGGTGAGCGACCTGATCGTGGTGCCCCTGTTCGAGACCATCGAGGACCTGCGCAACGCGGCGCCGATCATGCGCGCCTTCTATGGGCTGCCCGGCATCGCCAAGCTGATCCAGCGCTCGGGCAGCGAGCAGGACATCATGCTGGGCTACAGCGACAGCAACAAGGACGGCGGCATCTTCACCAGCAACTGGGAGCTGTACCGCGCCGAGATCGCGCTGGTGGAACTGTTCGAGCAGTTCATGCAGTCGCACGGCATCCAGCTGCGCCTGTTCCACGGCCGCGGCGGCACCGTGGGCCGCGGCGGCGGCCCGAGCTACCAGGCCATCCTGGCGCAGCCGCCCGGCACCGTGCGCGGGCAGCTGCGGCTGACCGAACAGGGCGAGGTGATCGCCTCCAAATACGCCAACCCCGAGATCGGCCGGCGCAACCTGGAAACGCTGGTGGCGGCCACGCTGGAGGCGACGCTGCTGCAGCCGACCAAGCCGGCGCCGAAATCGTTTCTGCAGGCCGCCGAGGCGCTATCGCGCGACAGCATGGCGGCCTACCGCACGCTGGTGTACGAGACGCCCGGCTTCGTCGACTACTTCTTCGGCGCCACGCCGATTCGCGAGATCACCGAACTCAACATCGGCTCGCGGCCGGCGTCGCGCAAGGCCACGCAGCGCATCGAAGACCTGCGCGCGATCCCCTGGAGTTTCAGCTGGGGCCAGTGCCGCCTCACCTTGCCGGGCTGGTACGGCTTCGGCAGCGCGGTGCAGCGCTTTTTGAACCACACCGAGGGCCGCCCGCGCAAGGAAGGCCTGGTGCTGCTGCAGAAGATGTACCGCCAGTGGCCGTTCTTTCGCACGCTGCTGTCCAACATGGACATGGTGATGGCCAAGAGCGACCTGGCGCTGGCCTCGCGCTATGCCGAACTGGTCACCGACGGCCGGCTGCGCCGCCGCATCTTCGGCGCCATCGAGGAAGAATGGCACCGCACTGCCGACGCGCTGTCGCTGATCAGCGGCGAGCGCCAGCGGCTGGCCGGCAACGCGGCGCTAGCGCGCTCGATCCGCCACCGCTTTCCCTACATCGACCCGCTGCACCACCTGCAGGTGGAACTGATGCGGCGCTGGCGCCAAGGGCAAACCGACGAGCGCGAGCAGCGCGGCATCCACCTGTCGATCAACGGCATCGCGGCGGGGCTGCGCAATACAGGTTAGGCCTGCCGCTGGTCGAGTAAACGGACCAGTTCGGCTTCCAGCGGCGGCAGGTCATCGCACACTGTCTGGTAGACGATGCCGTGGTCGATGCCGTCGTAGCCGTGGATGATGCGGTTGCGCAATCCGATCGCAAACCGCAGTCCCTCCAACGCTTCCAGCCAGGCGGGTTCGAGTTTGGCAATGCGCCCACAGGCTTCGCCCAGAATTTCCAGCTGCCGCTCGATGGCCGAGCGGCTCTTCTTGTCGGCCAGGTAGTCCTCTATCGATTGCGCGCCGAGGAACTCTCGCGCGGTGCGAGACGCCTCGATCGCGTCAAGCAGCAGCTTGGGGACTCTGTCCGTCATAGACGACCATCCGACTCCCGTCGACCGCTGCGCGGAAGAACGGATTGCTGATGTAGTGCGGGCTCACCAGATCGACGTGGCGCCCCAACAGCTGCTCCAACGCCTCTGCCAGCGCGATCCAGCGCCGCGCCTTGGAACCAGGTGCGCGTTCATCCAGCTCGACGAGAAAGTCGTAATCGCTCGTGTCGTCGCGGAACTCGCCATTGGCGGCGGACCCGAACAGCTCCAGCTGGGCGACCCCATACCGCCGGCACAACGCGGTGATTTCGTCCAGATGTGCGTGCAGGTGCGGCTCCATCCGGTCCATTATCCCCGCCACCTTCAATCGCCCAGCAGCTCGCCGATCGGTTTCAGGTGGTCGACGCGGTCGCAGACCGCCTTGACCGCCATCAGGATCGGGATGCCCAGCAGCAGGCCCCACACACCCCACAGCCAGCCCCAGGCCAGCACGCCGACGAACACGACCACCGCGTTCATGCGGCTGGCGCGGCTGGTGGCCCAGGGCACCAGCAGGTAGCCCTCGATGGTGTTGATCAGCAAGGAGACCGCGCCCACCCCCAGGGCCGGGTTCAGTTCGCCGAACTGCACGAAAGCCACCAGCATGGCCCCGATCGTCACGGCGATGGAGCCGACGTAGGGCACCAGGTTCAGCACGCCGGCCGCCACGCCCCACACCGCCGCATGGTTCACGCCGATGAAGGCGAAGGCGATGCCGGTGGACAGGCCCACCCCCACGCTGGCCAGCAGCTGCACCAGCAGGTAGCGCTGCATCTGCGCGTTGATCTCGTCCAGCGCCTGCACCACCAGCCGTTTCTCCGCCAGGCCCGGACCGGCGATCTTCACCACCTTGCGGCGGAAGGTGTCGCCCGACAGCAGCAGGAAGTAGGTGAGGAAGGTCACCACCACCGCCTGCCCCGCCATGTTGGCCACGCCCAGCGTGCCGGTCCAGAGATGGTCGCGCAGGTTGAAGCCGGCTTTTTCCACCACCACGCGCTGCACGCCGCGCGGCGTCGGCGTGGCCGGCCCGTTGGTGTCGTCGGCGGCCTTCTGCAGCTCGGCCGCGGCCTTCTGCACCGCGTCCACCGGCGTTTGCGGCCCGCCGGTGCGCTTGCGCACCGCATCGCGCAGCTTGCCGGCGGTTTCCGGCAGGCTGGCGATCAGCTGGTTGGCGTCGTCGGCCATGGAATACACCGCCGCGCCGGTGCCGCCCAGCAACCCAAGGATGAGCACCGCCGCGCTGAGCGCGCGCGGCACGCGCATGCGCGCCAGCGTGTCCACCACGGGCGACAGCGCATAGGTGAGCACCAGCCCGACCATGAGCGGGATGAAGAAGCCGCTGGCCAGCTTGAGCACGGCCAGGACCGCCAGCACCGCCATCACGCCCAGCCCGAGGCTGCGCACGTCCACCACCGGCATGTGCAGGGTGACCTGCGGCGGCAGCTTGGGATTGACCTTGGCGCGCGGCAGTACTTCGGGCGGGGCTTCGAGTTTGGGGTCCACGGTTGGCGTCTTTCGGTCGTCGTCGCTGGTCGGTCAGCCGGCGAGCGCTTCCCGGACCGCCGCCAGCTGGCGGCGCGACACCGCCAGCGATTCGTCGACTCCGTTGAGGCGCAGCGCCCAGCCTTCTCCCTCTTCAGGGTCGTAGTGCTTCTCGAGCGCCCGCACGGCCCGCCGCGCCACCAGGGCGTTGCGGTGGATGCGCAGGAACTGCATGCCGTAGCGCTCCTCCAGCTCGCTGAGCGAGCCGTCCAGAATATAGCTTCTGGTCGCGGTGCGGACGGTCACGTACTTGAGTTCGGCCTTGAAATAAAGCACTTCCGGCAATGGGACACGCTCGGTGCGCCCGCGGTCCTGGATCACCAGCACCTCCTCGTGTTCGGGCTGCGTGCCCTGGCGCGCCAGGCGGTACCGCTCGACTTTCTGCAGCGCCGCCTGCAGCCGCTCCAGCCGCACCGGCTTGGTCAGGTAGTCCAGCGCCTCCAGCTCGAAGGCGGCGACGGCGTGCTCGGCGTGCGCGGTGATGAACACCACGGCCGGCGGCTCGGGCAGCTCGCGCATGGCCCGGGCCAGCGCCACGCCGTCGGCGCCCGGCATGTGCACGTCCAGCAGCGCGGCGTCGAACGGCCTGCGCCGCAGGTGCTCCATGGCCTGCGCCGCATTGGCCGCCTCGGCCGCCACCACCGCCGAGGGCGCCGTGCAGTCGCCCAGCAGGGTGCGCAGCCGCGAGCGCGCGAGCAATTCGTCGTCCACCACGAGGATCTGCAAGGGGAAGTTCATGCGGGCGCCTCCGGCGTCATGCGGGCACCTCCAGCCGCACCTGGTACACCCCGTCGCGCAGGATGGTCTGGAACTGCGCCTGCACGTCGTGCAGCAGCCGCAGCCGCGCGCGCACGTTGTCCTGCGCCACGCCGTGGCCGGGGCGGCCCTGGCCGGCGGGCACGGTGTTGGTGACCTTCACCACCACGCTGCCGCCGCGCCGCTGCGTGCTGATCTTCACGTCGGCGCCGTCCGGGCTGGGTTCCACGCCGTGCTTGACGGCGTTTTCCACCAGCGGCTGCAGCACCAGCGGCGGCACGCGCGCGCTGCCGGCGCGCGGATCGATTGACCATTCCACCCGCAGGCGCTCGCCGAAGCGCACCTGCTCGATGGCCAGGTAGCGGCGCGCGATCGCCACCTCTTCCGACAGGGTGACCGATTCGCCCTGGTCCACCAGCGCGTGCTGGAACAGCTCGCCCAGGTCCTCCAGCAGCGCTTCTGCCTTGCGCGGCTCGTCGCGCACCAGGGCGATGGCGCTGTTGAGGCTGTTGAACAGGAAGTGCGGGCGGATGCGCGCCTGCAGTTCGGCCAGCTGCGCCGCCGTGTCGGCCGGCATGCGGCCCTTGGCGCGCAGCACCAGCGCCGCCACCAGCACCGCCGACAGAAATGCCCCGGCGCAGGCCGAAGCGACCCAGGGCGCGCGCTCCTGGAACCCCACCCAGGCCAGCAGCCCGCAGCCGTAGGCACCGGCCAGTGCGCCCAGCAGCACGCCGCAAGCCTGCTGCGCCGCCGGATGCAGGCGCGCCAGCAGGTTCTTCATGCTGCAGGCCACGATCAGCCAGGCCAGCGTGGCGGGCAGCGCGGCGCCGCTGGCCACCGAGAGGCGGATCGCCCAGTCGGCGGCGTTCGCCGCGCCGAACATGGCGCCGACGGCGATGGCAGCCTCCACGAACAGCACGGCGCGCAGCACTACCCCGACGTGGCAGGCGTCGAACAGCAGCGCCGGCGCCGGCCGCGAAGGCGGCCGGGTGGCCTCGTGGAAGGTCGATAAAATTTGCGAGTCGTTCATCTGGGGCGAAAGAACACCTTCATTATTGGTGAATCCCCCCAAAAAAAGGAATCCGGTCGCCGCATGAGCCAGTTAGACAAGAAGTCCGAGGCATGGTCCGCGCTGTTCAGCGAGCCTATGAGCGATCTGGTGAAGCGCTACACCGCCAGCGTGTTTTTCGACAAGCGGCTGTGGCGCGCCGACATCCGGGGCTCGCTGGCGCACGCGGCGATGCTCGCACGCCAGGGGATCATCACCGATGCCGACCGCGACGCCATCCACAAAGGCCTTGCGCAGGTGGCCCAGGAGATCGAATCCGGCGCCTTCGACTGGAAGCTGGACCTGGAAGACGTGCACCTGAACATCGAGGCGCGCCTGACGCAGCTGGTGGGCGACGCCGGCAAGCGGCTGCACACCGGCCGCAGCCGCAACGACCAGGTGGCGACCGACATCCGCCTGTGGCTGCGCGACGAGATCGACGCGATTGCCGCCCTGCTGCTGGCGCTGCAGAAGGCGCTGGTGGACGTTGCGGACAAGCACGTGGACGTGGTGCTGCCCGGCTTCACCCACCTGCAGGTGGCGCAGCCGGTGAGTTTCGGCCACCACATGCTGGCCTATGTGGAGATGTTCTCGCGCGACCACGAGCGCATGCTGGAAGTGCGCGCCCGCGTGAACCGCCTGCCGCTGGGCGCCGCGGCCCTGGCCGGCACCAGCTACCCGCTGGACCGCGCGTTCGTGGCGAAGGAACTGGAGATGGACGGCGTCTGCCAGAACTCGCTGGACGCGGTGAGCGACCGCGATTTCGCCATCGAGTTCACGGCCGCCGCCAGCATTGCCATGGTGCACGTGAGCCGGCTGTCCGAGGAGCTGGTGCTGTGGATGAGCCAGAACTTCGGTTTTATCCGCATCGCCGACCGCTTCACCACCGGCTCGTCGATCATGCCGCAGAAGAAAAATCCGGATGTGGCCGAACTGGCGCGCGGCAAGAGCGGCCGCGTGGTCGGCCACCTGATGGGCCTGCTGACTTTGATGAAGGGCCAGCCGCTGGCCTACAACAAGGACAACCAGGAAGACAAGGAGCCACTGTTCGACACGGTGGACACGCTCAAGGACACGCTGCGCATCTTTGCCGAGATGGTGGCCGGCATTACGGTGCAGCCTGAGGCGATGGAGCAGGCGGCGCGCCGCGGCTACGCCACCGCGACCGACCTGGCCGACTACCTGGTGAAGAAGGGCCTGCCGTTCCGCGATGCGCACGAAACGGTGGCGCACGCGGTGAAGGCGGCGATGTCGCACGCATGCGATTTGTCCGAGTTGCCGCTGGAGGTGCTGCAGCAGTTCAATGCGGCGATCGAGAAGGACGTGTACGACGCGATGTCGCTGCGCGGGTCGCTGGAGGCGCGCAACACGCTGGGTGGGACAGCGCCGGTGCAGGTGCGGGCGCAGATTGCGCGGCATCGTTCGCGGTTGGGTTCGTAGGCTTGCTGCACCGCGCGTCGCGGCAGGCGGCGCCCGACGCGGGCTCATACTGCGGCGGTCGGCGCTGCGCGCCGACTTCGCTGTGCTGATCGGGCTGGGACCGGCGCGGAGGAACTCACTACGCGCTCTGCGAGCGC
>NZ_JACCWG010000295.1 GCF_013697775.1 Ramlibacter sp.
GTGCCGCTGCCGCCGGGCTCCGCCGCCGACGCAGTGCCGCGCGCCATCGCGCTGCGGCTGCAGGCCACGCTCGGCGTGCCCTGCGTCATCGACAACAAGCCCGGCGCCGCCGGCGCCATCGGTGCCGACGCCGTGGCCAAGGCGCCGCCGGACGGCTACACGCTGCTGAGCCACACCTCGGCCATCGTCATCCAGCCGCACCTGCGGCCGCCGCCGTTCGACGTGCTGCGCGACCTGGTGCCGGTGTCGCAGACCATCGCCGGGTCCTACGTGCTGGTGGTGCATCCGTCGTTTCCGGCGAGCAACCTGCGCGACTTCATCGCCACCGTGCGGCGCGCGCCGGGCAAATACAGCTACGGCAGCTACGGCAGCGGCTCGGGGCCGCACCTGGCGATGGAGCTGCTCAAGCGCGATGCCGGCCTGTTCATCCTGCACGTGCCGTTCCGCGGCGCCGCGCCGGCCCTGCAGGAACTGCTGGCCGGGCGGCTCGACATGGCGTTCGACACCACCTTTGCCGCCGTGCCGCACATCCGCGCCGGCCGCTTGAAGGCCATAGCGCTCGGCGGGCCGCGCCCGGTGGACGCTCTGCCCGGCGTGGGCACCGTGGCGCAGCTGTATCCCGGCTTCGACACCGACGGGTGGCAGGGCTTCTTCGCGCCGGCCGGCACGCCGGGGGAGATCGTGCACGCGTTGAGCCAGGGCATCGCCAAGGCAATGCGCGAGCCCGAGCTCGCGGGCACCATCACCGAGCTCGGTTTCCGCCCGGTGGGGAACACGCCGGAACAGTTCGCTGGCATCGTCCGCGCCGACCACGACAAGTGGGGCAGGGTGGTGCGCGAGCGGCGGATCCGGGCCGATTGAGAGGATTGGTGACACTGCCCCTGTTTCCGCCGCGTCCCGTCCGCTACGTCGTCCCGTTCCGCGCCGGCGGCCCGCCCGATGCCATTGCGCGCCTTGTGGCGGCCGAACTGTCGGTGCTGTGGGGGCAGCCGGTGACGGTGGACAACCGCCCGGGCGCCAATGGCAACGTGGGCAGCGAATTCGTCGTGCATTCGCCGCCCGACGGCTGCACGCTGCTGCAGGGAACCAGCGCCACCCACGGCTCCAACGCGGTGCTGTTCCCGATGCTGCCCTACGATCCGCAGAAGGACCTTGCGCCGGTGGTTCCGCTGATCGAAGGGCCGCTGTATCTCGCCGCCAACGAGAGCCAGCCGTTCCAGAAGATTGACGAGCTGCTGGCGCATGCGCGGGCGCACCCCGGCGAACTGCGGTTCGCCACCGCCGGCCCGGGTTCGCCGCATCACCTGGCCGGCGAACTGTTGCGGGTCATCACCGGCATCGACATCGCGCCGGTGCACTACGCCGGCGCCGCCCAGGCACTGCAAGCGCTGGTGCAAAGCGACGTCGAGATCTATTTCGGCTCCGATTTTTCCGCGCACCCCGAAGCCGCGAAAGTGCGGCTGCTGGGCGTGTCCACGCGCTGGCGCTGGCCGCTGGCCTCGCACATTCCCACGCTCGTGGAAAGCGGCATTCCGGATTTCGAGATCCACGGCTGGTTCGGCATCTTCGCGCCCACAGGCACGCCGGCCGACATCGTGTCGCGCGTCAACGCCGACGTGAACGACGTGCTGGCGCGGCCGCACGTGGTGCGTGACATCCAGGCCTTCGGCTACCGCGTGCTGGGCGGGTCGGCGCCGGATTTCGCCGCCAGGCTGCGGCGCGAGATGGCCTACTGGGCAGATCTGGTGAGGCGCAACAAGCTATCGCTGATCTGAAGCAATCCGGCGGCGCGGCCTACTTGTTGCGGTCTTTCATGGCGCGCTCGACTTCGCGCTTGCCTTCGCGGTCCTTGATGACGTGGCGCTTGTCGTGCGTGGCCTTGCCCTTGGCCAGCGCGATGTCGCACTTCACGTTGCGCGCCTTCCAGTGCAGGTTGATCGGCACCAGGGTGTAGCCCTTCTGTTCCACCTTGCCGATGAGACGCTTGATCTCGTCCTTGTGCATCAGCAGCTTCTTGGTGCGCGCCGCCTCGGGCTTGACGTGGGTGGACGCCGTGCCCAGCGGGTTGATCTGGCAGCCGATCAGGAAGAGCTCGCCGTCGCGGATCACCACATAGCCGTCGGTGAGCTGGACCTTGCCTTCGCGCAGTGCCTTCACTTCCCAGCCTTCCAGCACGATGCCCGCCTCGAACCTCTCCTCGAAGAAGTAGTTGAAGGCGGCTTTCTTGTTGTCGGCGATGCGGGCGGGAACGTCTTTCTTTTGCGTCATGGGCTGACAGGTGGGGCCGTGCTGCGCTCTCTACAATGCGGCGCGGGACCCGCATTCTCCATGAAAACCGTCCACAAATCCGTCCTCCTCTGGTACAGCGCCGAAGAGATGTTCGCGCTGGTCACGGACATCGCGCGCTATCCCGAGTTCCTGCCGTGGTGCGACCGCGCGCAGGTGCTGTCGGCCGCCGGCAATGAAATGCAGGCCCAGGTCGGCATCGCGCTGGGCGGGCTTCGCCAGAGCTTCACCACCCACAACACGCATGTGCCCGGCCGCCAGGTCGACCTGAAACTGGTGGACGGGCCGTTCTCGCAGTTGGAAGGCCAGTGGCGCTTCGTGCCGCTCGGCCAGGCCGGCGAGCGTGCCTGCCGGGTGGAGCTGGACCTGCGCTACGCCTTCAAGAGCACCACGCTGGCCGCGCTGGTGGGGCCCGTGTTCGACAAGATCGCCGGCAGCATGGTCGACGCCTTCGTCAAGCGCGCGGGCCAGGTGTACGGCGAAGGCGGCTAACCGCATGCGCGTGACCGTCGCCTATTCGCCCGCGCCGCGCGAGGTGCTGGAGTGGCAGCTGGAGCTGCCGGCGGGCGCCACGCTGCGCCAGGCCGTGCTGGCCAGCGGCCTGCCCAATGCCGTGCCCACCCTGGCACTGGAGCAGGCCGACGTCGGCGTATGGGGCCGCAAGGCCCGATGGGAGCAGCCGCTGCGCGACCTTGACCGGGTAGAGGTGTACCGGCCGCTGCGCGTGGACCCGAAAGTGGCGCGGCGCGAGCGGTTCCAGAAGCAGGGCGCGCGCGCCACGGGCCTGTTCGCGGGCCGCCGGCCGGGCGGCAAGCCGGGCTACTGAACCCGGTGCCTGTTACTGCGCCGCTGCCACGCAGTCGCGCGAAATGAGTTCTTCCAGCCGCTTGACCTCGCCGGCGCGCTGCTTGTCGTCCAGGAAGTAGCGCTCGCCCTTGTCGTCGGTCATGGCGATGCGCTGGCCGGAATCGAACGCGAGCTTGCCCTGCTTGGCGCGCTTGCAGTTCTCGGCGCGGGCCTGTGCGAACTTCTCTTCCTCGGCCTTTTTCTTCACGGCTTCGGCGGCCTCGGCCTGCTTGCGCTTGTCTTCTAGCTCCTTGTCCTTGCCGCTCAGCTTCGGGGCGCTGGCCGCGGCCTTGGCGACGACCGGAGCGGAAGCCGCGGCTGCTGCGGGATCGCCGGCCGGCATCGGCGGCGGGGCAACGCGCCCGCCGGGTTGCTTGAGGATGTTCTTGGACGGAACGTCAGGCGGCGGCGACTGGTCGCTGAAGACCTTGCGGCCATCTTTGTCGATCCATTGCCACTGCGCGGCCGCCAGGGCGGGCAGGGTGCACGCGGCGGCGAGCAGGAGCAGGCGAAACGCTTTCATGCTCGGCAGTTTAGCCTCCAGCCGTTGCAAGGGCTACCCGCTCATCTGTCGGGCAGTGCAATTCGTCGCACAGGTACAATCTTTTTTTTGGAGCTATCACATGCGCCTTCTTGGAAAAGCGCTCACCTTCGACGACGTGTTGCTGGTGCCGGCGTTCTCCCAGGTCCTGCCCAAGGACACCTCTCTCGCGACGCGCCTCTCCCGAAACATCACCCTGAACCTGCCGCTGGTGTCCGCCGCCATGGACACCGTGACCGAGGCGCGGCTGGCCATCGCCATCGCCCAGGAAGGCGGCATGGGCATCGTGCACAAGAACCTCACGCCCAAGCAGCAGGCCGCCGAAGTGGCGCGCGTGAAGCGCTATGAATCGGGCGTGCTGCGCGACCCCGTCATCATCACGCCCACGCACACCGTGCGGCAGGTGATCGACATGCAGGAGCAGCTGGGCATCTCCGGCTTTCCGGTGGTGGACGGCGGCAAGGTGGTGGGCATCGTCACCGGGCGCGACCTGCGCTTCGAGACGCGCTACGACGTGCCGGTGAGCCAGATCATGACGCCGCGCGAAAAGCTGATCACCGTGCGCGAAGGCACCAGCCCGGAAGAGGCCAAGGCGCTCTTGAACAAGCACAAGCTGGAACGCCTGCTGGTGATCGACGACGGCTTCACGCTCAAGGGCCTGATCACCGTCAAGGACATCACCAAGCAGACCAGCTTTCCCAACGCGGCGCGCGACCCCTCCGGGCGGCTGCGCGTGGGCGCCGCGGTTGGCGTAGGCGAGGGCACCGAGGAACGCGTCGAGGCGCTGGTGAGGGCGGGTGTCGACGCGATCGTGGTGGACACGGCACACGGCCACAGCAAGGGCGTGATCGAGCGGGTGCGCTGGGTCAAGCAGAACTACCCCCAGATCGACGTGATCGGCGGCAACATCGCCACCGGCGCCGCCGCGCGCGCGCTGGTGGAAGCCGGCGCCGACGCGGTGAAGGTGGGCATCGGCCCCGGCTCCATCTGCACCACCCGCATCGTCGCCGGCGTGGGCGTGCCGCAGATCACCGCCATCGACAACGTGGCCACGGCGCTGGACGGCACCGGCGTGCCGCTGATCGCCGACGGCGGCATCCGCTATTCGGGCGACATCGCCAAGGCCATCGCGGCTGGCGCGCACACGGTGATGATGGGCGGCATGTTCGCCGGCACCGAAGAGGCGCCGGGCGAGATCGTGCTGTACCAGGGCCGCAGCTACAAGAGCTACCGCGGCATGGGCTCCATCGGCGCCATGCAGCAAGGCAGCGCCGACCGCTACTTCCAGGAAGCCACCACCGGCAACCCCAACGCCGACAAGCTGGTGCCCGAAGGCATCGAAGGCCGTGTGCCGTACAAGGGCTCGATGGTGTCCATCGCCTTCCAGCTGGCCGGCGGCCTGCGCGCGGCAATGGGCTACTGCGGCTGCGGCGGCATCGAAGAGATGCGCAACAAGGCGCAGTTCGTGGAGATCACCTCGGCCGGCATGCGCGAAAGCCACGTGCACGACGTGCAGATCACCAAGGAAGCGCCGAACTACCGGGCGGATTGATCGGCGATCCTCCATTCTGGCCAGATTTGTAAAATTTGGCCCGTTCTTCTAGAATGGGCCAACTTTTTCAATTGGGCCAGAACATGCAGACAGTTCCGATCCACCAGGCAAAGGACCGCTTTTCCGCACTGCTGCAGGCGGTGGAGGAGGGCGAGGAAGTCGTCATCACCCGGCACGGAAAGAAGATCGCGCGGATCGTGCGCGAAACCGATGCGGCGCCCAGCGAGGCAGAGCGGGCGCGGTTGAGGCGCGACGCGCTGGAGCGCCTGGATGCGTTTCACGCCCGTATGACACCGGACGCCGAGTACAAGCCGGGCGACTGGAAGCAATATCGCGACGAGGGCCGTAAATGAAGCCTGTCGTGATTGACGCTTCGGCCGCGGCACCCTGGATCATCCCCGAGGAGCGCACGCCGGTATCCGACCAGCTGTTTGCCGACGTGATGGAAAGCAGCGGTGTGTTCCACGCCCCGGCGCTGTGGATCTGGGAAACCGCCAACATCCTGCTCGTTTCAGTGCGCCGGCGGCGCCTCGCAGCCGAGCTGCTTGACGCCGGGCTGGAGTTACTTGGCGCATGTCCCATCGAATTTGACAGCGTGCCCGATCCTCACCGGCGCGCTCAGGTCATGCGGCTGGCCAACACCCACGGCCTGACTATTTACGACGCTGCATACCTGGAACTGGCGTTACGCCTGAACAGCCAGCTGGCCTCCGCCGACCGACAGCTCGTCGCAGCCGCCAAGAGCTGCGGCATTCCTTGCCTGGACCTCTGACATGCAACACGACAAGATCCTCATCCTCGACTTCGGCTCCCAGGTCACGCAGCTGATCGCGCGGCGCGTGCGCGAGGCGAACGTGCTCTCGGAAGTGCACCCCTGCGACGTCACGGACGACTGGGTGCGCGCCTACGCGGCCGACGGCCGGCTCAAGGGCGTGATCCTTTCGGGCAGCCACGCCAGCATCTACGAAGAGAGCACCGACAAGGCGCCGCAGGCGGTGTTCGAACTGGGCGTGCCGGTGCTGGGCATCTGCTACGGCATGCAGGCCATGGCGCACCAGTTGGGCGGCAAGGTGGAAGGCGGCCACAAGCGCGAATTCGGTTTTGCGGCGGTGCGCGCGCGCGGCCACACCGAGCTGCTGCGCGACATCGCCGACTTCACCACGGACGAAGGCCACGGCATGCTGAACGTGTGGATGAGCCACGGCGATAAGGTGGTGGAAATGCCGCCCGGCTTCAAGCTGATGGCCTCCACCGACAGCTGCCCGATCGCGGCCATGGCCGACGAGGAACGCAAGTTCTATGCGATCCAGTTCCACGCCGAAGTCACGCACACAGTGCAGGGCCGCGCCATCCTCGAGCGCTTCGTGCGCGGCATCTGCAATGCCCAGCCCGACTGGGTGATGCGCGACCACGTCACGGAAGCTGTCGAGGCGATCCGCAAGCAGGTTGGCGACGAGGAAGTGATCCTGGGCCTGTCGGGCGGTGTCGATTCCTCGGTGGCCGCGGCGCTGATCCACCGCGCCATCGGCGACCAGCTGACCTGCGTGTTCGTCGACCATGGCCTGCTGCGCCTGAACGAGGGCGACATGGTGATGGAGATGTTCGCCGGCAAGCTGCACGCCAAGGTGATTCGCGTGGATGCGAGCGAGCTGTTTCTGGGGAAGCTGGCCGGCGTGAGCGACCCCGAGGCCAAGCGCAAGATCATCGGCGGCCTGTTCGTCGACGTGTTCAAGGCCGAGGCCGCGAAGATCAAGGAGAGCCATGCGCGCCACGTGGCGTGGCTGGCGCAGGGCACGATCTATCCGGACGTGATCGAGTCGGGCGGCGCCAAGAGCAAGAAGGCCGTGACGATCAAGAGCCACCACAACGTGGGCGGCCTGCCCGAGCAGCTGGGGCTGAAGCTGCTGGAGCCGCTGCGTGATTTGTTCAAGGACGAAGTGCGCGAGCTGGGTGTGGCCCTGGGCCTGCCGCCCGAAATGGTCTACCGCCACCCGTTCCCCGGCCCCGGCCTGGGCGTGCGAATCCTGGGCGAAGTGAAGAAGGAATACGCCGACCTGCTGCGCCGCGCCGACGACATCTTCATCCAGGAGCTGCGCGCTTTCCGCGACGCCGACACCGGCAAGAGCTGGTACGACCTGACCAGCCAGGCGTTTGCCGTGTTCCTGCCGGTGAAAAGCGTGGGCGTGATGGGCGATGGCCGCACGTACGACTATGTGGTGGCGCTGCGCGCCGTACAGACCAGTGACTTCATGACGGCGGATTGGGCGGAGCTGCCGTATGCGCTGCTGAAGAAGGTGTCCAGCCGGATCATCAACGAGGTGCGAGGGATCAATCGGGTGACGTATGACGTGAGCTCTAAGCCGCCGGCGACGATTGAGTGGGAGTGAGGCAGGTCTACGTCCGTTCGATCGGCAACCCCAACCCACTCTTCACCTCCCCCAGCACCACAAAACTAGAAAACTTCGCCACGTTGTCGTGCCCCAGCAGCGCATCGCGGGTGAATTGCTCATAGGCCCCCATGCTGGCCACGCGCACCACCAGGATGAAATCGGTGAGACCGGTGGTGTACCAGCACTGCTGCACCTCGGGCTTCGCGCGCATGTGGGCCTTGAAGGCGTCGATGTGCGCCAGTGACTCGCGCTCGATGTCCACGTGCACGATCACCGTCACCGGCAGGCCAACGCGCGCCGGATCGATCTGCGCGATCTCGGCCTGGATCACGCCGGTTTTGCGCATGCGCTTGATGCGGCGCTGCACCGCGGCGGCCGATAAGCCGACTCCCTCGCCGATGCTTTCTGCGGCGCGCTTCGTGTCGTGCTGGTAGCGCGCCAGGATGGCGCGGTCGAAATCGTCGAGGCTGTCGGCGGGTGGCATGTGGGCGATTGAATTGCGGTGCAATGCGGTTTTGCCGCACGAGCCTAGCCGAAAAAGCGGTTTTGGCGCGCACGGTTGACGGCAAACTGCAAGCATGACGAATCCGATCCCCGATCTTCCCCAAGGCGGTCACCGCCTGTCGCTCGCCAACATTGCCCGCAGCGCAGATGTCATTCCGCCTGAATTCCTCGACTCGCCGCAGTACGACTGCGAACCCCTCAGTGAAGCGCTCGGCTGCGCGCTAACCCTCAAGCTGGAGTTCACCAACCCCATTCGCAGCTTCAAGGGCCGCGGCGCCAGCTTCTTCCTCAGCGAGATGGTGCGGCGCGGCGACAAGCGCGCCATCGTCTGCGCCAGCGCCGGCAACTGGGGCCAGGCCATGGCCTATGCCTGCCGCGCGCAGGGCCTGCCGATCGTGGTCTACGCCTCGCTGCATGCCAACCCGCTGAAGGTGGCGCGCATGCGTGCGTTCGGCGCCGAGGTGCGCCAGGTCGGCGAGGATTTCGACGCCGCGAAAGATGCCGCCAAGGCGTATGCGCAGGAGATCGGCGGCTGGATGGTGGAAGACGGGCTGGACGCCGAGATCAGCGAAGGGCACGGCACCATCGCCATGGAACTGCTGGCGCGCGGCGATACGTTCGACGCCGTGTCGATTCCGCTCGGCAACGGCGCGATGCTGAACGGCATCGCCCGCTGGTTCAAGTCGGCGGCGCCGGCCACGCAGGTGCTCGGCGTTTCGGCCACCGGCGCCGACGCCATGGAGAAATCGTGGCGCGACGGCAAGCTGGTGCAGACCGATGCCGCGAACACGATTGCCGACGGCATTGCCGTGCGCGTTCCGATTCCGGAGGCGGTGCAGGACATGCGCGGCATCGTCGACGACGTGCTGCTGGTGGACGACACCCACATCGTCGAGGCCATGCGGCTGGTGTACCAGCATGCGGGCTTGCTGATCGAGCCGGCCGGCGCGGTGGGCGTGGCGGCGCTCGTCGCGCACCGCGCGCGGTTCGCCGGCAAGCGCGTGGCCACAGTGCTGTGCGGCAGCAACATCACCGAGCAGCAGATCGCGCAGTACCTGCGCTGATCCCCTGGCACAAGGCCTAAGCCTTCTAGGCAAAAGCCTTACGCGCCGCCGGTGCTGCACTTCTACATTGATCCGAACGATCAATGGAGCCACGAAGATGTTGAGCATTCCCTTCGCAGAACAGCAAGAACAGCGCATCGAAGTGCTCGGGCCGGACACCGTGCCGCCGGCGCTGCCGATGGCGGGCGACCAGCGCTTCGAGCGCATCACGCGCACCGCGATGCGGCTGCTGGAGATCCCCATCGCCTTCGTCACCACCTGGCAGGAAGAGTCGCACGTGCTGCGCTCGGTGCAGGGGCTGCCGATGACGCTCACCGGCCATGCGCTGGCGTTCTGCGACCCGCACATCCTGGACACGCAGCCGCTGCTGGTGCCGGACGCGTCGATCAATCCGCTGTTCTGGCACAACCCGTTGGTTACCGGCAGCTCGCAGGTGCGCTCCTTCCTCGGCGTGCCGCTGCAGCGCATGCCAGGCGTGCGCGGCGGCGCGCTGTGCGCCATGCACGTGGAAGCGCGCGCCTTCCGACAGAGCGACGTGCTCGCGCTGCAGGACCTGGCGCGGCTCGCGGAGACCGAGCTGCAGTTCGACGCGCTCGGCGTCGTGCACCGGCGCGTGGTGGCGCGGCTGGGCGAGATGGAGCGGCGCGGCCACTTCGACACCGTCACCGGCTGCTGGAGCGTGCGCAGCTTCCGCGAGCTGGTGGCGCGCGCGGTTGCCGACGCGCGTGCCGGCGGCACGTCGCTCGCGCTGTGCTACGTGCGGGTGAAGGATTTCAAGCAGCTCGTGTCCGGCAGCAAGTTGCGCCAGGACAGCCTGCGCCAGGCGGTGGCGTACGAGGTGCGGCGGCGCCTGCCGGACCGCGGCGCGCTGGGCAGCCTGGGCGGTGCCGACTTCTGCGCGCTGCTTCCTGGCGCCGATGCGGCGGCGGTGCAGGCGCACCTGGACACCTTCACCGTGCCGGAACTGCGCACCGAGGTGGGCGGCACGCAGATGCGCCTGCCGCTCGGCTTCGGCTGCGCCGCGCTGCACGATCCGGCCGGCCATGCCGGTTCGTCCTCCGGCGCCACCGAGATCTGGGCGCGCGCCCTGTCCAACCTGGAGCCGTGAGGCCGTCGCACCTGTCGGGCCGCCGCGATGCGGCGTGCACAATGGCGCCATGTACGTTCCACCCCGCTTCAAGTCGGAAGACCGCAGCGCCGCCGCGCGGCTGATGCGCGAGTACCCGTTTGCCAGCCTGATCTCCTGCGACGACGACGGCTTGCCGTACGTCACGCACCTGCCGCTGCTGCTGGAGGAGCGCGCGGGCGAGGCCGAGGGCCAGCCGCCAAGCTGGGTGCTGCTTGGCCACTGCGCCAAGCCCAATGCGCACTGGCGCCATCTGCAGGCGCGGCCCACCGCCGTGGCGGCCTTCCTCGGCCCGCACGCCTACATCTCGCCCGGCGTCTATCCGGACCTCGCGCGCGTGCCGAGCTGGAACTACCTGGCGGTGCATTGCACCGTGCAGGCACGGCTGGTGGAGGATGCCGAGGCGAAAGACGCGCTGCTGAAGAAGCTGATCGGCGCGCACGAGCCGCCTTACGCGCAGCAGTGGCGTGACTTGCCGGAGAACTACACGGACATGATGCTGAATGCCATCGTGGCCTTCGAGCTGGACGTGACCGCCTGGCAGTGCAAGCTCAAGATGAACCAGCACCAGCCCGAATCGCATGCGGCGCTGCGTGAGCGCTTCGCATCGGGCAGCGAGAACGAGCGGGCGCTGCTGCGCTGGCTGGACGAATCCAAGACCTGAACGAAGGAGACCGGGATGCGTGCAATCTTCGGAGCGCTGAGCCTGCTGATCGTGCTGGCCATCGTGGCCCTGCTGGCGAAAAAGCAGCTCACGTCTGCGGTGGCGCCGCCGGCGCTGTCCGCGCCCGCCGCCGCCGGCGAAGCGGGAAGTCCACCTGCCGCGCCGGCCACGCCCAAGGCGCAGGTGCAGCAGTTCAAGCAGGCGATCGATGCGGCGGCGGCACAGCCCCGCGCGCTGCCCGACGAAGCCAAGTAAGCCTGAGGCGATGGACGACGCGCACTGGATGGGCCTGGCCC
>NZ_JACCWG010000303.1 GCF_013697775.1 Ramlibacter sp.
GCGTTGCGCACCGCGAAGTCGACCATGCGAAAGGCCACGTCGCTGCCGAACACCGGCGCCGCGGCCGGGCGGCGCGCGGCCAGCGCCTCTTCCTTGTGCGCGGTCCAGGCGGCGCGGTCGTGCGGCAGCAGCGTCTCGAAGCCGAAGCGGCGCAGCAGGCCGGGCGCGATGTTGCAGGCGACCTGCGCCGCCTCGATGGCGATGGTGCCGCTGCCGCAGCACGGGTCGTACAGCGGCACGGTGCCGTCCCAGCCACTGGCGGCGATCATGGCGGCGGCCAGCGTTTCCTTCAGCGGCGCGTCGCCCTTGTCCTCGCGCCAGCCGCGCTTGAACAGCGGCTCGCCCGAGGTGTCGATGTACAGCGTGAGCGCGTCGGCCGTGAGGTGGACGAAGATGCGCACGTCGGGGTGGCGCGTCTCCACGTCGGGGCGCGCGCCGAACTTGTCGCGAAAGCGGTCGGCCACCGCGTCCTTGATCTTCAGCGCGGCGAAGTTCAGGCTTTTCAGCGGGCTGTGCTGCGCCGTCACCTCGATCTTGAAGCTGCTGCGCTGGCCGAACCACTCTTCCCACGGCACCGACATCGCCGCCGCATAGAGGTCCTGCTCGCCGCGGTACGCGCCCTGGAACAGCCGCACCAACACGCGCTGCGTGAGGCGGCTGTGCAGGTTCAGCCGCAGGATGTCGGCCCAGGCGCCTTGCAGCGTGACGCCGCCGCGCGCGCTCTGCGTGCGGGCCGCGGGCCCGCAGATGCGCAGCACTTCGGCCGCCAGGTAATCCTCGACGCCGGCGGCGCAGGGCAGGAACAAGGTGAATGCGGTCACAGCGACTTTCGCAGGTTGGCCGGCGCGATGCGCAGCGCATCGCGGTATTTGGCGACGGTGCGGCGCGCGCACTCGATCCCCTGCTCCTTGAGCATCTCGGAGATCTGGCTGTCGGACAGCGGCTTGCGCGTGCTCTCGGCGGCGACGAACTGCCGGATCAGCGCGCGCACCGCGATGCTGGAGGCGTTGCCGCCGGTCTCGGTGCCCAGGGCCGAGCCGAAAAAGTACTTCAGCTCGAAGGTGCCGAACGGCGTAGCCATGTACTTGGCGGTGGTCACGCGCGAGATGGTGGATTCGTGCAGGCCCAGCTCGTCGGCGATCTCGCGCAGCACCAGCGGCCGCATGGCGAGCTCACCGTGCACGAAGAAGCTTTTCTGCCGCTCCACGATGGCCGAGGACACGCGCAGGATGGTGTCGAAGCGCTGCTGGATGTTCTTGATGAACCAGCGCGCCTCCTGCAGCCGCTGCTGCAGCGCCTGGTGGCCCTCGCCGCGGTGCGCCTTCAGCGCGCCGGCATAGACGTCGTGCACGCGCAGCCGCGGCACCACGTCGGGATTGAGCTGCACGCGAAAGCGCGCGTTGCCGCCGCCACCCACGCGCTTGACGATCACGTCGGGCACGATGATGTGGCGCTCGGTGTCGACGAAGCGCCGGCCCGGTTTCGGCTCCAGCCGCGCGATCACCGCCAGCCCCGCCTTCATCGCCGCTTCGCTGTCGCCGCACAGCTGCGCCAGCCGCTTGATGTCGCGCCGCGCCAGCAATTCCAGCGGCTGCTTGCACATGCGCAGCGCGGCCTGCGCGGCCTCGTCGCCGGGCGCCTGCGCAAGCCGCGCGCGCAGCTGCAGCGCCAGGCATTCGCCCAGGTTGCGCGCGCCCACGCCGGTGGGCTCCAGGCTCTGCAGCAGGCCGAGCGCCACGGTGAAGCGATGCAGCAGCTCTTCCCGCTGCTCCAGGTCGTGCGGCGACAGCCCGTGGGCCAGGCTGTCCAGCGAGTCCTCGAGGTAGCCGTCGTCGTTGAGCGACTCGATCAGGTAGCGCAGCGCGGCGCGGTCCTCCTCGCCCAGGCGCAGCGACAGCATCTGGCGGTGCAGCACGTCCTGCAGCGTCTCGTGGCTGCGCGCGAGTTCGGCCGCTTCCACGTTGTCGTCGTCGCCCGTGTTCTTGCGCGCCGGCGCGTCGCCGCCCCATTCGCCGTCGTCGGGCACGACCTCCGTGCTGCCGTCGCCGTCCCAGCTGGGGCCGTCGTCGTCGGGCGCGTCCGGGGTGTCCGACGCCGGGGTATCCGGCGCCGGGGCGGAATCGCTCGACGGCGTGGTGGCTACCGCCGGCGCGTCGGCGCGGTCGAACTCGTCGTCATCGCGCGCGGCCGGCGCATCCGCCTGCGCGATGCCGAACTCCTCGCGCGCGGCCTCGTCCTGCGTGGTGTCCAGGAACGGGTTGTCGTCCAGCATCTGCTGGATTTCCTGGCTCAGTTCCAGGGTGGACAGCTGCAGCAGCCGGATCGACTGCTGCAGCTGCGGCGTGAGCGCCAGGTGCTGGGAAACCCGAAGGGATAAGCCCTGCTTCATCGAACTGCAGGCGAGGCCATCACATGCGGAAATGCTCGCCGAGATATACCCGGCGCACGTCGGCGTTGTTGACGATCTCCGAGGGGGTGCCCTGCGCCAGCACGCGGCCCTCGCTGATGATGTAGGCGTGGTCGCAGATGCCCAGGGTTTCGCGCACGTTGTGGTCGGTGATGAGCACGCCGATGCCGCGCGATTTCAGGAAGCCGATGATGCGCTGGATCTCGATCACCGCGATCGGGTCGATGCCGGCGAACGGCTCGTCCAGCAGGATGAAGCGCGGCTGCGTGGCCAGCGCCCGCGCGATCTCCACGCGGCGGCGCTCGCCGCCCGACAGCGCCACCGCGGGCGAGTCGCGCAGGTGGTCCACCCGCAGGTCCTGCAGCAGCGCGCCCAGGCGCTTCTCGATTTCGGCGCCCGGCAGCGAGCGGCCGTCGTCGCCGCGCTGCAGCTCCAGCACGGCGCGCACGTTGTCGGCCACGTTGAGCTTGCGGAAGATCGACGCTTCCTGCGGCAGGTAGGACAAGCCCAGGCGCGAGCGGCGGTGGATCGGCATGTCCTCGACCGCGCGGCCCTCGATGGAGATCTCGCCGGCGTCGGCGCGCACCAGGCCCACGATCATGTAGAACGAGGTGGTTTTGCCCGCCCCGTTGGGACCCAGCAGGCCGACCACCTCGCCCTTGTCCACCGCCAGCGACACGTCCTGCACCACCTTGCGCCCGCCATAGGACTTTTGCAGGTGGCGGGCTTCCAGCCGGCTCTCGGCCGTGACGATGGAGTCGCGGGGCGCGGCCTGCGCGTCCCCCATCACCGGCTTTCCGCGCCCAGCGTGCCGCTGGAGCGCAGGCGCGCGGGCGGCTGCTGGGCCGCGGCAGGCG
>NZ_JACCWG010000344.1 GCF_013697775.1 Ramlibacter sp.
CGCGGGCACGCCGCGCAATCCCGAGCAGGCGCCTGCCGCGCTCCTGCACAGAACCTACGACCCGGCGGTGACAACATCATGAGCAAGTGCGTTCTCGGCATTTCCGCCTACTACCACGACAGCGCCGCGGCGCTGGTGCGCGACGGCGTCATCGTGGCGGCGGCACAGGAGGAGCGTTTCAGCCGCGTGCGGCACGACTCCGCATTCCCCAAGCACGCGGTCGGGTACTGCCTGGACGCGGCCGGCATCTCGCTGGACAGCGTCGACGCGGTGGCCTACTACGAGGACTCGCGCGTCAAGTTCGGCCGCGTGCTGGCCTCGTTCGCCGACGGCGGCCCGGCCGGGCTGAGCGCCTTCACGCGCATGCTGCCCGACTGGATGCGCTGGAAGCGCGACGTGCTCGACCGCGTGGAGCAGGAGCTGCTGTCGCTGCGGCGCGGCCGGGTGCGCGCCTTCCACACCACGCAGCACCACCGCTCGCATGCGGCCTCGGCGTTCTTTCCGTCGCCCTACCGCTCGGCCGCCGTGCTGTGCATCGACGGCGTCGGCGAGTGGCACACCACCTCGCTGTGGCACGGCCGCGACCGCGCGCTGGAGCTGTGCGACTCGATCTCCTATCCGCACTCGCTGGGCCTGCTGTATTCGGCCTTCACCAGCTACTGCGGCTTCAAGGTGGATTCGGGCGAGTACAAGCTGATGGGCCTGGCGCCCTATGGCCAGCCGGTGTTCGCCGCCAAGATCCGCGACCATCTGGTGCACCTGAAGCCCGACGGATCGTACGAGCTGAACCTGGAGTACTTCGAGTTCCTGCGCGGCGAGCAGATGATCGGCGAGGCCTTCGAGCGGCTGTTCGGCGTGCCGCGGCGCAACGGCGAAAGCCGCATCGAGCAGGTCCACTGCGACCTGGCCGCGTCGGTGCAGGCCGTGACCGAGGAGGCGGTGCTCGGGCTGGCCAAGGCGGCCATCGAGCGCACCGGCGAGCGCGAGCTGTGCCTGGCCGGCGGCGTGGCTCTGAACTGCGTGGCCAACGGCGTGCTGAGCCGCTCCGGCCTGTTCAAGTCGCTGTGGATCCAGCCGGCCGCGGGCGATGCCGGCGGCGCGCTGGGCGCGGCGCTGGACGCCTTGGTGCCCGAGTGCGGCCGCCCGCACCTGGCCGTGCCCGGCAGCGACGGCATGCAGGGCGCGCTGCTCGGCCCGAGCTTCTCCGACGCGCAGATCGAGCAGTTCCTGCGCTCGCACGGCTACCCGTACGAGCATTGCGGCGAGCAGGAGCTGTACGACACGGCGGCGGCCGAACTCGCCGAGGGCAAGGTCATCGGCTGGTTCCAGGACCGCATGGAATTCGGGCCGCGGGCACTGGGTGCGCGCTCGATCATCGGCGACGCGCGCGACACCGCGATGCAGCGCACCATGAACCTGAAGATCAAGTTCCGCGAGTCGTTCCGGCCGTTCGCGCCGGCGGTGCTGGCGGAAGACGCGGCCGCGTATTTCGACATCCGCCAGAGCAGCCCCTACATGCTGCTGGTGGGGCCGGTGCGCGAGAGCATCCGCGTGCCGCGGCCCGAGGGACAGATGGCGCCCGAGGGCCTGGGCGCCATCAACGAGGTGCGCTCGACGCTGCCGGCCATCACGCACGTGGACTATTCGGCGCGCGTGCAGACATTGACCGAGGACACCCATCCGGCCTTCACCCGGCTGCTGCGCAGCTTCAAGGCGAAGACCGGCTGCCCGGTGCTGGTGAACACCTCGTTCAACGTGCGCGGCGAACCCATCGTGTGCACGCCCGAGGAGGCCTACGCCTGCTTCATGCGCACCGGGATCGACGTGCTGGTGCTGGGCAGGTTCGTGCTGCGGCGCGACGGCCAGCCGGCGTTCACGGAAGAAACCGATTGGCGCGAAGCCATCCCATTGGATTGATCGAGGAGCACACCGACATGGCGCACAAGCTGCTTGCCTTTTTCCTGTTCGTTTTCGTCATCGTGCCGTGGGGCTGGCTGCGGCGCGGCAAGACCGCGCAGCAGGCCGGCGACTGGCACGCCCGCCGCAGCACCTGGGACCAGCGCGGCGC
>NZ_JACCWG010000346.1 GCF_013697775.1 Ramlibacter sp.
ACCGCCACAGCATGAGCCCCTGGCGGGCACCGGCTGCCGCGGCAACCGCCACCCAAGACACGAGCGAACCCAGACAAGCGAAAAAACCTACTGAACCTTCGGATCCCCAAACGGCTGGTCGTCCGGCGGCGTCTCATCGGGCACGCGGAAGCTCTCGCTTGCCCAGGCGCCCAGGTCGATGTTCTTGCAGCGTTCACTGCAGAACGGGCGGTAGGGATTGGTGGGCGCATAGACGCTGTCGCCGCCGCACGAGGGGCAGCGCACCAGGCGCGGCTTGGCTGATGCGGGTCGGGAACTCGCCATGGCTTTCGCCTTTTCAGGAACAGAGGGTCAGCTCGAACGGCGCGCTGTCCGTGCTGGGCTGCATGCGTTCGCTGTCCTGGCGCATCAGGCGCACCGAGATCATCAGGCGATTGCCGCTGATCTCCGGCACCACGCCCAGGTGCTGGTCGATGCGCAGGCGCGCCAGCTGGAAGGTGCGCCCGGACGGCAGCGTCTGCTGAAAGTGGCCGTTGGCCGACACTACCTTCTGCGGCGTTCCGGAATCGCGCAGCAGCTTGAGCAGCAGGTGCACGGATTCGGCCAGCGGTGCCAGGGTGGAGGCCCAGCGCTCCAGGTCGGCCTGGCGCTCATGGGTTTCGCGGTGCTGCCAGGCGTAGTAGCCCGGCAGGTCGAATTCACAGGTGCCGCCCGGAATGCCGACGCGGCTGCGGATACTCATCAGCCACTCGTTTTCGGTGAGCGGCTGGCCGGCCTTGCCGGGCAGCTTGTTCAGGGCGCTGAAGCAGCCATCGAGCTGGCGGATCACGTCGTCCAGCACCTTCTCGGAGATGGCCGGATTGCCGCGGTAGCTGTTGAGGAGCTGCTTTTGCTTTTCCAGGTCCTTCATCGCGTCGGACTTGAGGTCGGCGCGCGCGGAGACGTCCATCACCTCGAAGATGGTGGCGAGCGCATAGTGGTGGTCCACTGCATGGCTGCGCGGCACGAGCTGGCCAAGGCGCCGGAACAGGTGCTCCAGGCGCAGGTAAGTCCGGATGCGCTCGTTGAACGGGTACTCGTAAAGGATCACGCGGCTGGCAGCTTCAGGAAGGCCGCCATCATAGCCCGAAGCTTCGCGCCGCCTGGGCCGCTTGCGCGGCCAATTCCTGCAAGGTGCAAGCTTCGTTGCAAATCACGAGATCGGCCGCCGCCAGCCGCAGCCCGCGCGGTGCCTGCGCCGCGATGATGGCGCGCACCTCGGCTTCGGACAGCGCGCTGCGCGTAGCCACGCGCCGCACCTGCGTGTCCGGCGGGCAGTCGATCACCAGTACGCGGTCCAACTGGCTGCGCCAGCGGCCGGATTCGACCAGCAGCGGGATGTCGTAGACGATGCAGCGGTGACCGGCAGCCAGCGCGACATCGGTCTGGCGCGCGATCTCGCGCCCCACCAGCGGATGCACGATGGCCTCCAGCTGCTTGCGCGCGCCGGGGTCGGCATAGGCGCGCTCGCGCATGCGGGCGCGGTCCAGCGCGCCGTCCGCACCCACGAACCCGGGGCCGAACACGCGCGCGATGTCGGCAATGGCCGCGCCGCCGGCCGCGGTGGTTGCGCGCGAAATGGCGTCGGCATCGATGGTCGCGGCGCCGTGGCCGGCCAGCATCTGCAGCACGGTGCTCTTGCCGCTGCCGATGCCGCCCGTGAGGCCGATGCGCGCCGCCATGGGTGTTCCGCGGCTAGAGACCGACCGTCCGCAGGATCGCCGCCGGTCCGAACACCATGGCGGCGAGGCCGCCCAGGGCGAGGAACGGGCCGAACGGCACGTACCGGCCTTCGCGCAGTTTGGACGACAGCTTCATCGCGATGCCGATCACCGTGCCGATGACCGAGGCCATGAGGATGATGGGCACCAGCGCCTGCCAGCCGAACCAGGCGCCCAGCGCCGCGAACAGCTTGAAGTCGCCGTAGCCCATGCCTTCCTTGCCGGTGAAGAACTTGAAGGCCTGGAACACCAGCCAGAGCGACAGGTAGCCCGCCACCGCGCCCCACAGCGACTGTGCAAGGGTGGTGCCCGAGAGGCCCAGGGCCGCGGCAATCAGCCCGGCCCAGACCAGCGGCAGGGTGATGTCGTCGGGCAGCAGCGTGGTGTCCCAGTCGATCAGCGCGAGCGCCAGGATGGCGGCGCCGAAGCCGGCCCAGGCGGCACCGGTCCAGCCGACGCCCCAGCGCCACGCGCAGTAGGCAAACACGCCGCCGGTTGCCAGTTCCACCACCGGATAGCGCACGCTGATTGGCGCCTTGCAGGCCGAGCATCTGCCGCGCAGCGCCAGCCAGCTGAGCACCGGGATGTTCTCGTACCACAGGATCATGTGGCCGCAGGCGGGACAGCGCGAGCGCGGGCGCGCCAGGTCGAACGGCTCCGTTTCTTCGGCGGCCGGCGGCGCGCCGGTAAGCTCGGCGCACTCCGCCGCCCACTGGCGCTCCAGCATCTTGGGCAGGCGGTAGACCACCACGTTGAGGAAGCTGCCCAGCAGCAGCCCCAGGATGCCGGCAAGCGCGGCATCGATGCCCGGACCGAACCCCAGCACCGTCAGACCACCTGGCCCAGCTTGAAGATGGGCAGGTACATGGACACCACGATGCCGCCGATCAGGCTGCCCAGGAACACGATGATGACCGGCTCCATCAGGCTGGACAGGCCGGCCACCATGTCGTCGACCTCGGACTCGTAGAAGTCGGCCGCCTTGCCCAGCATATGGTCGATCGAGCCGGATTCTTCGCCGATCGCGCACATCTGCAGGATCATCGACGGGAACACGTTGGCGTTGGCCATCGCAGCCGTCAGGCTGGTGCCGGTGGAGACTTCCTGCTGGATCTTGACCGTGGCCTTGGCGTACACCGAGTTGCCGGAGGCGCCGCCCACGGAATCGAGCGCTTCCACCAGCGGCACGCCGGCGGCGAACATGGTGGACAAGGTGCGGGTCCAGCGTGCCAGCACCGACTTGTAGATCAGCGGGCCGAAGATCGGCAGCTTGAGCATCAGCCGGTCCATGAACTGCTGCATGCGCTCGTTGCGTTTCCAGGCCTGGAAGAAGAAGTACAGGCCGCCGCCGATGGAACTGAAGATCAGCCACCAGTACTTGGTGAAGAACTCGCTCAACGCGATGACGAACAGCGTGGGCGCGGGCAGGTCGGCGCCGAAGGAGCTGAACACCTCCTTGAAGGCGGGAATCACGAAGAGCATGATCACCGTGACGACCACGAAGGCCACCACCACCACCGAGATCGGGTACATCAGCGCCGATTTGATCTTGGACTTGATCGCCTCGGTCTTCTCCATGTAGGTGGCCAGGCGGTCCAGCAGGGTTTCCAGGATACCGGCGGCTTCGCCTGCCTCCACCAGGTTGCAGTACAGGCTGTCGAAGTACAGCGGGTACTTGCGGAATGCCGACGACAGCGAGGTGCCGGTCTCCACGTCGGTGCGCACGTCGTTGAGCAGCTTGGTGACGCTGGAGTTGGAGTTGCCGCGGCCCACGATGTCGAAGGCTTGCAGCAGCGGCACGCCGGCCTTCATCATGGTGGCGAGCTGGCGCGTGAAGATGGCGATGTCCTTGGGCTTGATCCTCTGGCCCGAGCGCATGCGCCGCTTCTTGATCTTGGCCGGTGTGATGCCCTGGCGGCGCAGGGCCGCGGACACCTGGTTCTCACCGCCCGCGCGCGTTTCGCCGCGCACCGGCTTGCCGTTGCGGTCCCGGCCTTCCCACTCGAAGACGAACTCGGTGATCTTGTTTGCTGTTGCGGTGGCCATGTCCCCTGGCTCCTGATGCGGCCTTTCGGCCTTATGACTCGTTGGTGCAGGCGAGCACCTCTTCGAGAGAGGTGACGCCCTGCTTGACCTTGTGCAGGCCGGATTGCCGCAGCGTGCGCACGCCTTCGCGCGCAGCCTGCTCGGCGATGTCCAGCGCGCTGCCGTCGGCCAGGATGATGCGCTGCATGTCCTCGCCGATCGGCATCACCTGGTAGATGCCGACGCGGCCCTTGTAGCCGTTGTTGCACGCCGAGCAGCCGACCGGCCGATAGGGCGTCCAGCTGCCGTCCATGTCCTCTTCCTGGAAGCCTGCTTCCAGCAGCGTCTCGTGCGGAATGTCGATCGGCTGCTTGCAGTTCGGGCACAGGCGCCGCGCCAGGCGCTGCGCGGTAATGAGGATCACGCTGGAGGCGATGTTGAACGGCGCGATGCCCATGTTGCGCATGCGCGTGAGCGTGGTCGGCGCGTCGTTGGTGTGCAGCGTGGACATCACCATGTGGCCGGTCTGCGCCGCCTTGATCGCGATGTCGGCGGTTTCCAGGTCGCGGATTTCGCCGACCATGATCACGTCCGGATCCTGCCGCAGGAACGCCTTCAACGCCACGGCGAAAGTGAGTCCCGCCTTGTCGTTGACGTTCACCTGGTTCACGCCCGGCAGGTTGATTTCGGCCGGGTCCTCGGCGGTGGAAATGTTCACGCCCGCCTTGTTAAGCAGGTTCAGGCAGGTGTAGAGCGACACCGTCTTGCCCGAACCCGTGGGGCCGGTGACCAGGACCATCCCGTAGGGCCGGACGATGGCCTGCATCAGCCGCGCCTTCTCCTCGGGCTCGTAGCCCAGGGCCTCGATGCCCACCTTGGCGGCTGCCGGGTCCAGGATACGGATCACGATCTTCTCGCCGAACAGCGTGGGCAGCGTGCTCACCCGGAAATCGATCACCTTCTCCGGGCCGATCTTGAGCTTCATGCGGCCGTCCTGCGGCACGCGTTTTTCCGAGATGTCCAGCCGCGAAATCACCTTGATGCGGGAGGCCAGCTTGTCCTTGATGGCGACCGGCGGCGAAGCGATCTCGCGCAGCTCGCCGTCGACGCGGAAACGCACCCTGTAGGTGTGCTCGTAGGGCTCGAAATGCAGGTCGGAGGCGCGCGCGCCGATGGCGTCCAGCAGCATCTTCTGCAGGAACTTGACGACCGGCGCGTCGTCGACCTCGGCGTTGCCGATGTCGTCCTCGTTGACCGACTGCACCGACGACTCGTCGAAGTCGAAGTCGTCTCCGATGATGCTGTCCATCGCCTCGGTCGCGGTGACCGCCAGCGCTTCCACCATCTTCGACAGCTTGTCGTATTCGGCGATCACCCAGTCCACGCCCATCTGGGTGGCGAACTTGATCTTCTCGGCGGCCTGCTGGTCCGACGGGTCGGCGGTGGCCACCGTCAGCCGGTTGTTGCGCTTGGACAGCACCAGCACCCGGTAGGACTGGCAGATCTTGCCGTCCAGCAGGTTCTTGGGCAGCCGGTGGATGTCGACCGCGCCGATGTCCAGCAGCGGCGCGCCGAATGCCACCGACATGGTGTGCGCCAGGTCGGAGGCCGACACGGCGCCCGAGCCGGTGAGTTCGGCAATGAAGCTGCTGCGGTTGGCCTGCGCCTTGCGGTAGATGTCCTCGGCGGCCTTCTGGCCCAGCTTGCCGGCCGTGACCAGCGCGCGCGCAAGGCCCGGCATGGCGAGCGACGGCGCTTCGATGGAGGAGACGGGGTCGACTGCGGCCATGGATGTAACTACGTGCAAGCGCCGGAACAAGCGGCAGCGGAGGTCATCCGTGGATCATCGCCGAAAAGCCTGGGCGCTGTAAATCTTCGCGGCCGCGAGAGCGGCGCGAAGTTGGTACGAAGTCACGCGAAGGCTGCGGAAGAAGGAAAACTGGTCGGGGTGAGAGGATTCGAACCTCCGGCCTCTACGTCCCGAACGTAGCGCTCTACCTGGCTAAGCTACACCCCGATGGTTTGCGACGCGTTTGGACCTGATGCGGGATCAGTTGCGCCGCTGCAGCAATTGAGCCGCCAATTGTAGCAAACCTTGCGTGTGCGAATTCGAAGGCAGTGCGCGGGCGGCCTGCATCGCGCGTTGCGCCTCCGCTGCGGCGGCGTCGCGCGCCACGTCCAGCGCACCTGTTTCACGTACGATCCGCACGATGTGTTCGAGTTCGCCCAGGGCGCCGGTTTCGATGGCGTGGCGCACCACCGCGCGCTGTTCGGCAGAGCCGCGGCGCATCGCGGCGATCAGCGGCAAGGTGGCTTTTCCTTCGCGCAGGTCGTCGCCCAGGTTCTTGCCCAGCTCCGCCACGTCGCCGTCGTAATCGAGCACGTCGTCGATCACCTGGAACGCCGTGCCCAGCGCCTGGCCGTAGTCGGCGCAGGCGTGTTCCAGCGGCGCGGGCACGCCGGCCAGCACCGCGCCCAGGCGCGCGCTGGCCTCGAACAGCTTGGCGGTCTTGGAGCGGATCACCTGCAGGTAGCCGTCCTCGTCCAGGCCGGCGTCGTGCATGTTCATCAGCTGCAGCACTTCGCCCTCGGCGATGACGTTGGTGGCGTCGGCCAGGATTTCCATCACGCGCACGTTGTTCGCGTCCAGCATCATCTGGAAGGCGCGCGAATAGAGGAAGTCGCCCACCAGCACGCTGGCCGGGTTGCCGAAGCGCTCGTTGGCGGTGGCGCGGCCGCGCCGCAGCGTGGACTCGTCCACCACGTCGTCGTGCAGCAGCGTGGCGGTGTGGATGAATTCGACGACCGCCGCGAGGTTGAAGCGCTGCTCGCCGCGAAAGCCGAGCGCGCCGCACACTAGCAGCAGCAGGGCGGGGCGCAGCCTCTTGCCGCCCGCGGAAATGATGTATTGGCCAACCTGGCCAACCAGGGGAACGCCGGATGCGAGCCGCTTGCCGATGACGGCGTCCACTTGCAGCATGTCGTCGGCGACGAGGGACAGGACTGCGGCTGTGCTGGAAGAGTCGGTCAAGAGGGCGCGCCCAAAAGTCTGGGATTATAGGAAGCGGCCCGGGCGCTCAGCCTGACTCGCCAGCGAGCCTTGTGAGTAGCCGCAAACCCATGCTATAGTCTTGGGCTTCGCGGAATTCGTTCGCGAGGCTTTTCCATTTGAGAGGTTCCCCTATGTACGCGGTCATAAAAACCGGCGGCAAGCAGTATCGCGTTGCCTCCGGCGAAAAGATCAAAGTAGAACAGATTACTGCGGACATCGGCCAGGAAATCGTGATCGACCAAGTGCTCGCCGTCGGCAACGGCAGCGACCTGAAGGTCGGCGCTCCCCTGGTGTCCGGTGCGACAGTCAAGGCCACGGTCGTGGCGCACGGCAAGCACGAAAAAGTGCGCATCTTCAAGATGCGCCGCCGCAAGCACTACCAGAAGCACCAGGGTCATCGCCAGCAATACACCGAGCTGGAAATCGGCGCGATCGCCGCTTAACCGGAGCAGACGACATGGCACAGAAAAAAGGCGGCGGCTCGACGCGAAACGGGCGTGATTCACAGCCCAAGATGCTGGGCGTGAAAGCGTTCGGCGGCGAGCTCATCGGCGCCGGCGCGATCATCGTGCGCCAGCGCGGCACCAAGTTCCACCCCGGCACCAACGTCGGCCTGGGCAAGGACCACACGCTGTTCGCCCTGGTGGACGGCCACGTGAAGTTCGCGATCAAGGGCTCGATGAACAAGCACACCGTGAGCATCGTCCCGGGCGCCTGATCGATTCGATCCCGCCATTGAAGCCCCGACTCGTCGGGGCTTTGTTTTTTTATACTGGTCGTTCCCCATGAAATTCGTCGACGAAGCCTATATCGACATCGCTGCCGGCGATGGGGGCAACGGCTGCGTCTCGTTCCGCCACGAGAAGTACAAGGAATTCGGCGGCCCCAACGGCGGCGACGGCGGCCACGGCGGCCACGTGTGGGCGATCGCCGATCCCAACCTCAACACCCTGGTGGACTACCGCTACTCGCGCCGCCACGACGCCGGGCGCGGCGAGCACGGCATGGGCTCCGACATGTTCGGCGCGGCCGGCCACGACATCACGCTGAAGATGCCGGTGGGCACCATCGTCACCGACGCCGAAACCGGCGAGGTGCTGTACGAACTGCTGGTGCCCGGCGAGAAGATCATGATCGCCAAGGGCGGCGACGGCGGCTTCGGCAACATGCGCTTCAAGAGCTCGATCAACCGTGCGCCGCGCCAGAAGACGCCGGGCTGGCCGGGCGAGAGCAAGAAGCTGAAGCTGGAGCTCAAGGTGCTGGCCGACGTCGGCCTGCTTGGCATGCCGAACGCCGGCAAATCCACTCTCATCTCCGCGATCTCCAACGCGCGGCCCAAGATCGCCGACTATCCCTTCACCACCTTGCACCCGAACCTGGGCGTGGTGCGCGTCGGCCCCGAGCAGAGCTTCGTGGTAGCCGACGTGCCGGGCCTGATCGAAGGCGCATCCGAAGGCGCCGGCCTGGGCCACCAGTTCCTGCGGCACCTGCAGCGCACGCGGCTGTTGCTGCACATGGTGGATATCGCTCCGTTCGACGACAACGTCGACCCCGTGGCGCAGGCCAAATCCATCGCCGCCGAGCTGAAAAAGTACGACGACGCGCTCTACAAGAAGCCGCGCTGGCTGGTGCTGAACAAGCTGGACATGGTGCCGGCCGACGAGCGCGAGGCGCGCGTGAAGGACTTCGTCAAGCGCATGCGCTACAAGGGCCCGGTGTTCGAGATCTCGGCGCTCACGCGCGAAGGCTGCGAACACCTGGTGAAGGCCATTTACCAGCACATCAAGGCGCAGCAGGTGGCCGAGCAGCCGTCGGTCGAGGTCGATCCGCGCTTCACGGCTTCCGAATGACCGACGGCGTGTCCTCCACGCTGCGCGAGGCGAAGCGCATCGTGGTCAAGGTGGGCTCCAGCCTGGTGACCAACGAGGGCCGTGGGCTGGACGAGCGCGCCATCGGCGAGTGGTCGCGCCAGCTGGCCGCCCTGGCGCACGAGGGGCGCGAGGTCATCATGGTGTCCAGCGGCGCCATCGCCGAAGGCATGAAGCGCCTGGGCTGGACCACGCGGCCGCACCAGGTGCACGAGCTTCAGGCAGCGGCGGCCGTCGGCCAGATGGGCCTGGCGCAGATGTACGAAACCAAGCTGCGCGAGAACGGCCTGCGTTCCGCGCAGGTGCTGCTCACACACGCCGACTTGGCCGACCGCGAGCGCTACCTCAACGCGCGTTCGACGCTGCTCACGCTGCTGTCGCTCAAGGTGCTGCCGGTCATCAACGAGAACGACACGGTCGTCAACGACGAGATCAAGTTCGGCGACAACGACACGCTGGGCGCGCTGGTCGCCAATCTGGTCGAAGCCGACCTGCTGGTGATCCTCACGGACCAGAAGGGCCTGTACAGCGCCGATCCGCGCAAGGACCCGGCGGCCGAATTCATCCGCGAGGCGCGCGCCGGCGATCCGGCGCTGGAAGCGATGGCCGGCGGCGCCGGCTCCGGCATCGGCAAGGGCGGCATGATCACCAAGGTGCTGGCCGCCAAGCGCGCGGCTGGCTCGGGCGCATCGACTGCCATCGCTTGGGGCCGCGAGCCCGACTGCCTGCTGCGCATCGCGCGCGGCGAGGTGGTGGGAACGCTGCTGGTCGCGCCCACGCAGAAAAGCCAGGCGCGCAAGCGCTGGATGTCCGACCACCTGCAGCTGCGCGGCGCGGTGGCGGTGGATGCCGGTGCCGCGCGCAAGCTGCGCGAGGACGGCAAGAGCCTGCTGCCGATCGGCATGACAGCGGTGGAGGGCGACTTCGCGCGCGGCGACGTGATCGCGGTGCGCGACGAAGCCGGCGCGGAAATCGCACGCGGCCTGGCGAACTACGCGGCGGCCGAGGCGCGCATGCTGTGCCGCAAGCCATCCAGCGAGATCGAGAAGCTGCTTGGCTACGTCGCGGAGCCCGAGATGATCCACCGGACCAACTTGGTCCTGAAGCTCTGAGAGCGCGGCACGCGCTTCTCAATTCATCAGTTCATCGGCTCATCAATTCATCAGTTCACCAGGCGCTGGTCCCCCGACGCCCGCAGATCCCGCGCGACCTGTGACGCGGATCGGTTCACGCCGCGTCCGACGCACGCGCCGGTGCGTGCGATCGCCAGGCTGTGGCGGGCCTGCGCGTTGCCGGACATCGGCTTCCACTCGGCATCCTGCACCTGTTTCCAGCCGGTGTCCGCGTTGTGGCGCGCATAGACCTTCCATTCGCCGGTGCTGCAGCGCACGCCCTCGTACATGACGTTCATCGCGCCGCTGCTGCTGCGCGCCACCACCACGTAGCGCACCACGCCGTCGTTGCCCACGGCGATGGAGTCGGGGTCCACGCCGAAATTCAGCAGTGAGCCGGGCATCTCCAGCGCGATCAGGCGCTGGGTCTTCAACGCCGGCGGCGGCGGGGCTTCCTGCTCTTTCCAGTCGACGTCGGCGTCCAGCAGCTGCGCGAAGCAGGTGCCGCCCGCGACGAGCGCGAGGACGGCGGCGGTGGCGCGCAATTCACGGCGCATGCTTGCCTTTCACATCGGGTGCGGGCTGCAATGCCTGCGGATCGGGTTCGAAGGTGGCGCCGGGCGGCAGTTCCAGGCCGGCCGGCGAAGTGGGCTGCGCGTCGTACGGGCCGTGCTCGCCCTCATGGTCGTGCGCATGGTGTTCGTGGTCGCGTGCGCGCATGCCGCTGCGCAGGTAGCGGTTGCGGTGGTCGTAGCGCGGCAGGTAGCGCGCCAGTTCGCGCAGCGCCATCTCGTAGACGCCGCGCTTGAATTCCACCACCACGTCCAGCGGCACCCAGTACTCGTTCCAGCGCCAGGCGTCGAACTCGGGATGGTTGGTGGCGCGCAGGTTCAGGTTCCAGTCGTGGCCCGTCAACTGCAGCAGGAACCATATCTGTTTCTGGCCCTTGTAGTGGCCGCGCGCATCGCGCCGGATATAGCGTTCCGGCACCTCATAGCGCAGCCAGTCGCGCGTGCGCGCGACGATGCGCACATGCTCCGGCATCAACCCGACTTCCTCGTGCAGCTCGCGGAACATCGCCTGCTCCGGACTCTCGCCGCGGTCGATGCCGCCCTGCGGGAACTGCCAGCTGTGTGTCCGGATGCGCTTGCCCCAGAACACCTGGTTTTTCTGGTTGAGCAGGATGATGCCGACGTTGGGCCTGAAGCCGTCCCGGTCAAGCATAATCAAACCCCAAATCTTTTAACTGAGTTCATTATGCACGGCGCTCCTCAGCGCCGGAAGAGCTCGGTCCCACCCACGATCCGTACCTCCTCGCATGAAAGCTTCGCAGTTCCTGATTTCCACCCAGAAGGAAGCGCCCGCCGACGCGGAGGTGGCCAGCCACCGCCTGATGATGCGTGCCGGCATGATCAAGAAGCTGGGCGCGGGCATCTACACCTACATGCCCATGGGCCTGCGCGTGATCCGCAAGGTGGAAGCGATCGTGCGCGAGGAGATGAACCGCGCGGGCGCCATGGAGCTGAGCATGCCGGTGGTGCAGCCGGCCGAACTCTGGCAGGAAAGCGGCCGCTTCCAGGCCTACGGCCCCGAGCTGCTGCGCATCAAGGACCGGCACGACCGCGACTTCATCGTGCAGCCGACCAGCGAGGAAGCGATCACCGACATCGCGCGCCAGGAGCTGCGCAGCTACCGCCAGCTGCCGCGCAACTTCTACCAGGTGCAGACCAAGTTCCGCGACGAGCGCCGTCCGCGCTTCGGCCTGATGCGCGGGCGCGAATTCACCATGAAGGACGCCTACAGCTTCGACCGCGACCTGGAAGGCGCCAAGTGCAGCTACCAGGCCATGGGCCGCGCGTACCGCGCCATCTTCGACCGCTTCGGCCTGCGCTACCGCGCCGTGGCGGCTGACAGCGGCGCCATCGGCGGCGACGTGAGCCAGGAGTTCCAGGTGATCGCCGCCACCGGCGAGGACGCCATCGTCTACTGCCCCGGCAGCGATTACGCGGCCAACATGGAAAAGGCCGAGGCGCGCGCGCCGCAGGGCCCGCGCCCCGCGCCCAACCAGCCGATGGCCAAGACGCCCACGCCCGGCAAGAGCACCTGTGCCGACGTGGCGCAACTGCTCAAGCTGCCGCTGCAGGCCACGGTGAAGTCTCTGGTGCTGGCCACCGACGAACTGAACGAACGCGGCGAGATTGTGAAGACGCAGGTCTGGCTGCTGCTGGTGCGCGGCGACCACGACATGAACGAAGTGAAGGTGCGCAAGCTGCCCGGCCTCGGCAACGGCTTCCGCTTCGCCACCGTGCCCGAGATCCTGGAACACTTCGGCACCAAGCCCGGCTACCTGGGGCCGATCGGCCTGAAGAAGCCTGTGAAGCTCGTGGCCGACCGCGAAGTGGCGCTGATGGCCGACTGGGTCTGCGGCGCCAACGAAGAGGACTTCCACCTCACCGGCGTCAACTGGGCGCGTGACCTGCCCGAGCCCGATCTGGCGGCCGACATCCGCAACGTGGTGGCGGGCGATCCTTCGCCCGACGGCAAGGGCGAACTCGCCATCGAGCGCGGCATCGAGATCGGCCACATCTTCGTGCTGGGCACCAAGTACAGCGTGCCGATGAACGCCACTTTCCTCGACGAGGACGGCAAGCCCAAGCACTTCGAGATGGGCTGCTACGGCATCGGCGTCACGCGCCTGCCGGCCGCCGCGATCGAACAGAACCACGACGAGCGCGGCATCATCTGGCCCGACGCGATCGCCCCGTTCACCGTGGTGGTCTGCCCGATCGGCATGGACCGCAGCGCCGAGGTAAAGGCGGCAGCCGAGAAGCTGCACGCCGAACTCGCTGGCGCCGGCGTGGACGTGATCCTGGACGACCGCGGCGAGCGCCCCGGCGCCATGTTCGCCGATTGGGAGCTGATCGGCGTGCCCCACCGCGTGGTCATCTCCGACCGCGGCCTGAAGGAAGGCCAGCTGGAATACCAGCACCGCCGCGACGCTGCCGCCACCAAGGTGCCGGCGGGCGAAGTGTTCGCCTTCGTCAAGGGCCGGTTGCAGGCGTGATCGCCCGGCGTGCTTGCTTGCTGGGTGGGCTGGGCTCGCTCGGCTGGATCGGACGCGCCGTCGCGGGCGGGCAACTCGAAGAGCCATTGATGGACTCGGTGCGCTCCGCGCTGAGTTCCGCCATCTCCAATTCCGCGCCGCCGGTGCCCGAGTTCCGCGACACCGATTCGCGCCTGGCCTACCTGCGCTGGCTAGGCGCCATGGCAAGCCGGCTTGCCAAGCGCACACCCGACTGGCAGGAGCGCAAGGACTTCCTGCAGACGGTCTGGTACGAGAGCAAGCGCGCCGGCCTGGACCCTGGCCTGGTGCTGGGCCTGGTGCAGGTGGAAAGCAACTTCCGCAAATTCGCTTTGAGCCGCGTCGGGGCGCGCGGCTACATGCAGGTGATGCCGTTCTGGACGCGCGTGATCGGCGACGGCGACCCGGCCAAACTGTTTCACATGCAGACCAACCTGCGCTTCGGCTGCGTCATCCTGCGCCACTACGTGGAGCGCGAGCGCGGCGACCTGTACATGGCGCTGGGCCGCTATAACGGCAGCCGCGGCCAGCCGCAGTATCCCAACGCGGTGTTCGGCGCCAGCAAGCAATGGGACTGGCATGATCTGCCGCCAGTGCAGGCTTCGCCCGACCCCTCCAAGCCGGCCGAGCGCGTGCCCGGCGGGCCGTCCTGAACCGCCCCAGCGCCTGCCTGCCTGCCTACTGCAGGAAACCGATCTTCGTCTTCGCGCCGTTCTGCCTGGGCAGGTCGTCGCTCGCGATTTCGCTGCGCTGCGCGAGGCGCGCATTGCCGAAGCCGGTCATGAGCGCACGGCGCATCTCGCGCGGCGCCAGTTCGGCCAGCTGGTCCAGCAGGTCGTTAGCCGGCTCGGGCGCGAAGCGCTGGCCCCAGCCGTGCTCGCCGCGGATGGACAGATAGAGATTGCGTGCGATCTGCCGCGCCGCCTCGAAGCTGGGCGGCATGATCTCGAACACGTTCATGCGGTTCAGGATCGGCTCGGGGATGCAGCGCTCGTCGTTGGCCGTCATCACCCAGATCACCTGGCTGGCGTCGATGGCGATCTCGGCGAATTCGTCGGTGAAGGCTTCGGCCGTGTCGTGTTCCAGCAGGCTGTAGAGCGCGCCCAGCGGGTCGTACTGCGCATCCGCGCTGGCCTTGTCGATCTCGTCCACCACGATCACCGGGTTGGCGTACTGGCCGTCCACCAGCGCCTCGAACACCTTGCCGGGCCGCGCGCCCTTCCATTGAGACGATGCGCCCGAAAGCAGCCAGCCGGCCGTCATGGAGCTCATCGGAACCAGGCTCATGCCGGTGCCGAGCAGCTCGGCCAGCTTGCGAGCGAAATGCGTCTTGCCGATGCCCGGCGGGCCGAGCAGCAGCATCGGCGTGATCTCGATGCCGTCGCCGCAGTCCTGCGACAGCGCCACGTGGCGCTTCAGGTCGTCGAGCGCGTCCGAGAAATTGGGCAGCTGCTCGTAGAGCGCCGCCATCTCCGGAATGCCGCTCGGCTTCACCTGGAAGCGCTCGGGCCCGCGTTCCAGCATGCGCTCGTAGGTGGAACGGAGGTTGTCGTGGTCGCGGCCCGCGAGCTTGGCCAGCTTGCGTTCGACCTCATTGGGCCGGAACACATTGCGCAAGTTGGCGATAGGCAACTGGAGGCCGGGCGACTGGGGAACGGGGTTGCGCGACTCCATGATTCCACTCCTTCAACGGCTGCACGAATCTCTGCTGTGATTCCAGCATAAGCTGTGCCACAGGGCAATCGATGGGAGGTCTGGCGCGTTCAGCTGTCAGCAAGAAGCCGACAGTTCCAGCAGCCGCATTGCACGGCTGCTATCAAGTTCACAAAGAAGGGATCAGCCTTCGGACGCGGTGCCCAGCACCTGGTGCAGCTCGCCGTTCTGGTACATCTCCATCATGATGTCCGAGCCGCCGACGAACTCGCCCTTCACGTACAGCTGCGGGATGGTCGGCCAGTTGCTGTATTCCTTGATGCCCTGGCGAATGCCGTCGTCCTCGAGCACGTTGACGGTGGCCACCTGGCGCGGGTCCACGCCGCAGGCCTTCAAGATCTGGATGGCGCGGCCGGAAAATCCGCACATCGGAAAACTCGCGGAACCCTTCATGAACAACAGGATGTCGTTGCTCTTGACGAGTTGGTCGATACGTTGCTGGGCGTCGCTCATGGTCTCTCCTGGGGCGGCAGTCTGACTTTGCTGCCACATTGGGCCCAATTATCCCAGTTCAAGGCATTGGCCGCCGGTACAGCGCGCAATGCCCGCCAAGTCCGCCCGGCTGCCAATGTTGCGCAGGCCGGCCGCGGCAAGCAGTTCCCGGACCGGCGCGGCCTGGTCCCAGCCGTGCTCCAGCAGCAGCCAGCCGCCGGGTTGGAGGTGGCGCGGCGCCTGCGCGGCGATGGCGCGGATGTCGTCCAGGCCGTCGGCACCGGCGGCAAGGGCGCCCAGGGGTTCGTGCCGCAGGCTGGCCAAGTGCGGGTCGGCAGCCGCAATGTAAGGCGGATTGCTGGCGATCAGGTCGTAGCGGCCGCGCGCTCCCGCCAGCCAGAAGGCCTGGTGGAAGCCAACGTCGAGCGCCAGCGCGCGTGCGTTGGCCTGGGCGACTGCCAGTGCGTCCTGGCTCACGTCGACGGCTTCCACCTGCGCAGCCGGGCAGTGCCTCTTGATCGCCAGGGCGATGGCGCCGCTGCCCGTGCCCAGGTCGATGGCGGACTTGCCCGCACCGTCGCCGAGCAGCTCCACTGCCCATTCGACCAGCGTCTCGGTGTCCGGCCGCGGCACCAGCACGCGCCGGTCGACTTGCAGCAGCAGGCCGAAGAATTCCTTGTGGCCGACGATGTAGGCCAGCGGTTCGCCTGCGGCGCGGCGTTCGCACAGCTGCCGATAGACGTCTGCGGAAGCACGCGGCAGTTCATCCGCGTCGTGCGCGATCAGCCACGTGCGCTCATCCTGCGCACGCCCGAGCGCGTGCAGCAGCAGCAACTGCGCATCCAGCCGCGCGAGCCCCTGGGAGGCCGCGGCGCGCAGGGCTTCGGCAAGCGTCACGCGCTGTCCCTCACCCCAACCCTCTCCCAGACGGGGAGGGGGAAAAGGCCATGCCCACTTCCAGCTCCTCCAGCTGCTCCGCCTTGCGCGCGAGCAGCAGCGCCTCGACCAGCTCGTCCAGGTCGCCTTCCATCACGAAACCCAGCTTGTACAAGGTGAGGTTGATGCGGTGGTCGCTCACGCGGCCCTGCGGGAAGTTGTAGGTGCGGATGCGGTCGGAGCGGTCGCCGCTGCCGATCAGGCCCTTGCGCGTGGCGGCCTCCTTGGCGGCGCGCTCGGCGCGCTCCTTCTCCTGGATGCGCGCGGACAGCACCTGCAGCGCCTTGGCCTTGTTGCGGTGCTGCGAGCGGTCGTCCTGGCACTCGGCGACGATGCCGGTCGGGATGTGCGTGATGCGCACCGCCGAATCGGTCTTGTTCACGTGCTGGCCGCCCGCGCCCGAGGCACGGTAGGTGTCGATGCGCAGGTCGGCCGGGTTGATCTGCACCGCCTGCGTCTCGTCGGGTTCGGGCAGGGCGGCCACCGTGCAGGCGCTGGTGTGGATGCGGCCCTGCGTTTCGGTGGCCGGCACGCGCTGCACGCGGTGGCCGCCGGACTCGAACTTCAGCCTGCCGTAGCAGGCCTCGCCCACCATGCGGACCACCACTTCCTTGTAGCCGCCGACTTCGCCCAGGCTCTCGCTCACGATTTCGGCGCGCCAGCCCTGGCGCTCGGCGTAGCGCGTGTACATGCGCAGCAGGTCGCCCGCGAACAGCGCGGATTCGTCGCCGCCGGTGCCGGCGCGGATTTCCAGGAAGGTGTTGCGCGTGTCGTCCGGGTCCCTGGGCAGCAGCAGGGTCTGCAGCTGGTTCTCCAGCGCGGGCAGTTCGGTGTCGAGGGCGGCGAGTTCCTCCTTCGCCATCTCGGCCATCTCGGGGTCGTCCAGCATCTCGCGTGCCTGCGCGGCATCCTGCTCGCGTTGCAGGAAGCGCGCGAACACGCCGGCGACCTCGCTCACCTCGGCGTGCTCGCGCGTGAGCGCGCGGTAGCGCTCCATGTCGTTCACCACCTCGGGCTGCGACAGGAAGAAATCCAGCTCGTTCAGGCGGATGGGGAAGCGTTCGAGCTGCTGGCGGAGAAAGGGTTTCATGAGCGGAGGGCTTCGACGGGCTCAGCCCGAACGGCCGGGCGAAAGGTGACGCAACAACACTCCGTTCGCCCTGAGCCTGTCGAAGGGCAGCTGGAGTGCGCGGTCGGCGCTAACGCTCTTTGCGCAGGAAGAAGTGTTCGATGGCCGCGCTGGCGCGCTGGCGCGCCTCGGTGTCGCCGGCATGCAGCTCGGCCAGTGCGCCGTGCAGCATCTTCTGCGTGAGGCCGCGCGACATCGCCTCCAGCACGGCCTCGACGTCCTCGCCCTTGGCCAGCAGCTTGCGGGCGCGCGCCATCTCCAGCGCGCGCCACGCGTCGGCCTGGGCGTTCAGCTGCTGGATCAGCGGCACGGCGCCGCGCTGGTCCATCCAGTGCAAGAAGCTCTGCACGCCGGCGTCGATGATGGCCTCGGCCTGCGCCACCGCGGCCTGGCGGTTGGCATGGCCGGTCTGCACCACGTTGGCGAGGTCGTCCACGGTGTAGAGGTACACGTCTTCCAGCGCCTTGACCTCGGGTTCGATGTCGCGCGGCACGGCCAGGTCGACCATGAACATGGGCCGGTGCTTGCGCGCCTTCAGCGCCCGCTCGACCGCGCCCAGGCCGATGATCGGCAGCTGGCTGGCGGTGGAGCTCACCACCACGTCGAATTCGTGCAGCCGCGCCGGCAGGTCCAGCAGCTTCATGGTCTCGCCGCCGAAGCGGGCGGCGAGCTTTTCGCCGCGCTCCAGCGTGCGGTTGGCGATGGTGATGTTCTTCGGGTTCCTGGCGGCGAAGTGCGTCGCGGCCAGCTCGATCATCTCGCCCGCGCCGACGAACAGCACGCGCACGTTGCCCAGGTCTTCGAACAGCTGGCCGGCCAGGCGCACGGCAGCGGCGGCCATGCTGATGGAATGTGCACCGATCTCGGTGGAGCTGCGCACTTCCTTGGCCACCGCGAACGAGCGCTGGAACAGCTGGTTGAGCGTGCTGCCGAGCGCGCCGGCGTCTTCGGCGGCGCGCACCGCGTTCTTCAGCTGGCCCAGGATCTGCGCTTCGCCCAGCACCATGGAGTCCAGGCCGCTGGCCACCCGGAAGGCATGGCGCGCCGCCTGGCCGTCCTGCAGCATGTAGGCATGCGCGCGCAGCAGGCCCGGGGCGACGCCGCCGGAACGCGCCAGCCATTCGATGGTGGGTTCGATGTCGGGCTGGGCGCCGGCGCAATAGATTTCGGTGCGGTTGCAGGTCGACAGGATGGCTGCCTCGGGCGAGCGGCTCACGGCGCCGCGCAGCGACTGCAAGGTGGGGCCGATCTGGTCCAGGGCAAAGGCAAAACGGCCCCGCAGATCGAGCGGTGCCGTCGTGTGGTTGATGCCCAATGCCCAGACTGCCATTTGCGGATTATAAAATTCGGTGACATTCCGGGCGCATGGCCTGGATCAAGTCCCTGCCGCATGGGCCCGATCGATCTTCTTTTCCACCTGTCGAGCTTCCTGGCGCCCGCCCTCGGCGTAGCGCTGGGCGTGGCTTTTGCCGCCCGCCTGCTGGGCCTGGGCAGGGGCGCGGCCCACTGGTGGGCGCCGGTGGCGCTGAATTTCCTGGGCGGCGTTGCCGTGCTGCTGGCCGGACTGTGGTTTTTCGGGAACGACGGGAAAATGGCCACCTATGCGGCGATGGTGGTGGCCGTGGCCAGCATGCAGTGGCTGGCGGGCCGCAACTGGCGCCGATAATCCCGGCCATGCTCTTTCTGCTGTCTCCCGCCAAGTCGCTGGACTACGAGACCCCCGTGGGCGAGCTGCCGCATACCCTGCCGCCGTTCCTGGACCGCTCCGCCGCGCTGGTAGAGGTGCTCAGGCGCAAGTCGCCCCGGCAGATCGCCCAGCTGATGGACATCAGCGACCCGCTGGCCGCGCTGAACGCCGCGCGCTTTCAGGCCTGGTCGCGCAAATTCACGCCGCGCAATGCCAGGCAGGCGGTGCTGGCCTTCAACGGCGACGTGTACGACGGCCTGCAGGCGCGCAGCCTGAAGCCCGACGACCTGCAGTGGGCGCAGGACCACGTGCGCATCCTGAGCGGCCTGTACGGCGTGCTGCGCCCGCTGGACCGGATGCAGCCCTACCGGCTGGAGATGGGCACGCAGCTCGCCGTGGGCGACACGAAGAACCTCTACCAGTTCTGGGGCGCAAGCGTCGCCGAAAACCTCAACCGCCAGCTGCAGGCCGACAAGACGCCGGTGGTCATCAACCTGGCCTCGCAGGAATACGCGAAAGTGGTGGACCGCCGGGCGCTGAAGGCGCGGGTGATCGACTGCGTGTTCGAGGAATGGAAAAGCGGCGTCTGGAAGATCATCAGCTTCAATGCCAAGAAGGCGCGCGGGCTGATGGTGCGCCATGCCATCATGAAACGCATCGACACCCCCAGGAAGCTGGAGGGCTTCAAGCTCGAAGGCTATGCCTTCGACAAGGCCGCATCGCAGCCGGACCGGCTGGTGTTTCGCCGCAAGACGATGGAAAGCACGATATGAGCAGTACGCAGGCCACCCAACAGATCACCCCCGAGCTGCGCAAGTGGATCGTGGCGCAAGCCGAGGCCGGCCATGCCGCCGAGGCGGTGCTGAAGTCGATGATCGCCTCTGGCTGGAACGAGGACGTGGCGGTCGACGCCATGGAAAGCACGCTGCGCGAGCACCTGGAGCATCAGGCGGTGCAAAAGGGTTTGCCGCCCGGCGTGCCGGTGCCCGAGCCGCGCCTGGAGGAGTCGCCGCTGTACCTGGACGCCGGCGACCGCCAGGTCTGCGTGCTGCAGGTGATGGTGAATCCGCGTGTCATCGTGTTCGGCGGGCTGCTGTCGGATGCGGAATGCGAGCAGCTGATCGACTTGGCCAAGCCGCGCATGGCGCGCTCGCTGACGGTAGCCACCAAGACCGGCGGCGAGGAGGTGAACGCCGACCGCACCAGCAACGGCATGTTCTTCCAGCGCGGCGAACATCCGCTGGTGCGCACGCTCGAGGAGCGCATCGCGCTGCTGCTCAACTGGCCGATGGAGAACGGCGAGGGCCTGCAGATCCTGCATTACCGCCCCGGCACCGAATACAAGCCGCACTACGACTATTTCGATCCGGCCGAGCCCGGCACGCCCACCATCCTCAAGCGCGGCGGCCAGCGCGTGGGCACGCTGGTGATGTACCTGGGCGAGCCGGACAAGGGCGGCGGCACGGTGTTCCCCGACGTCAATCTCGAAGTGGCGCCCAAGCGCGGCAACGCGGTGTTCTTCAGCTACGACCGCGCGCATCCGTCCACCAAGACCCTGCACGGCGGCTCGCCGGTGCTGGCGGGCGACAAGTGGATCGCCACCAAGTGGCTGCGCGAGCGGCGCTTCGAATGACCGGCCTGCCCGAGCAGTCGCCGCTGGGCAGGGCGGCGCCGCTGATCGAGCGCTACGACGCTGGTCTGCTGTACCCGATCGCGCGCCGGCCCAAGCGCGAGGAGATCGGTCTGCCCGAGCAGATTCCCTTCTTCGGCGCCGACCTGTGGACCGCCTACGAACTCAGCTGGCTGAACGCGCGCGGCAAGCCGCAGATCGCCATCGCCCACGTCACCGTGCCGTGCGAGACGCCCAACATCGTGGAGAGCAAGTCGTTCAAGCTCTACCTGGGCAGCTTCAGCAACACGCCGTTCGCCTCGGCCGACGAAGTGCGCGAGCGCATCCGCGCCGACGTGAGCGAAGCCGTGTGGCGCGATTCCGGCCGGCAGTCGTCCATCGGCGTGCGGCTGATCCTGCCCGAGCTGTTCGACCAGGAGCCGCTGCACGAGATGGACGGCCTGAGCCTGGACCGGCTGGACATCGAATGCACCGACTACAGCCCGGCGCCGCACCTGCTGGGCGCCGCCTTCGACGAGAAGCCGGTGGTGGAAACGCTCACCAGCAACCTGCTGAAAAGCAACTGCCTGGTGACCGGCCAGCCCGATTGGGGCAGCGTGCAGATCCGCTACAGCGGCCCGCAGATCGACCAGGGCGGGCTGCTGCGCTACCTGGTGAGCTTTCGCAACCACAACGAATTCCACGAGCAGTGCGTCGAGCGCATCTTCATGGACGTGCAGCGCCGCTGCAAGCCGGTGAAGCTGGCGGTCTACGCGCGCTACACGCGCCGCGGCGGCCTGGACATCAACCCGTTTCGCACCAGCCATCCGCAAGGCCTGCCGCGCAGCGTGCGCACCGCGCGGCAGTAGCGCAACGCGGCGGCGTGCAGGCGCGGTTCAGGCCAGCGTGTCGCGCAGCTTCTTGACCGTGTCGATCGCGCTGGCCACCGCGTCCGACAGTTTCTGGTCCTTGCCGCCTGCGACCGTGTCTTTCAGCTGCTTGAGCGCGGCCATTGCCTGGTCGAGCGCCCGTGTGGCGGCCGTGAGCTGCTCCAGCTTCAGGATGCTCGCCTGCTGCTTGAGCGTGGCGTTCTGCGCCTGCATCTGCTGCGCCATCGCGGTGTAGGCGGCCGAGCCTTGCACGAGCGCCGCGGCCAGGTCGGCGGCGGCGCTCTGGCGCAGGGTGCGCGCCGAAGCATTCGCCGAGCGAGACAGTTGCGAGATCGCGCTCATCTCCTGCGGATCGAACGCGTCGTTGGCGAAGCGGTCGAGCGCATCGGCCAAGTCGCCCCGCTGGGTTGGCGTGAACTGCGCCGCCTGCGCGGCCAGCGCCATCAGCTGGTCCAGCAGCGGCTTCCAGCCGATCAGGCCGGTGCGGTTCCAGTCGATCGCGTGCAGGTCGTCAATGCTCATGTCGTTCTCACTTTTCGGATCAGGTCGCGCAGTTCCTGCGTGGTGCTCAGCAGCGTCGTCACATCCACCTTGCGCTTGTCGCGCACCGCCTGGGCCAGGTCGCGGTGTGCCTGCGCCCAGGCGTGCAATGCCTCCGACAGCTGGTTCACCAGCGCGCGCCGGACCGCATAGGCGGCGTTCATGTCGGCAAGCGCCTTCTGCCGCGCGGCCCGGTCGGCCTGCAGGCCGGCGAACAGGGGCTCCAGCCGGGTGCCCTCGGCGGTCGCATCCTGGCGCGCCTGCGGGGTCGGGGCATTGAGCGCCGTCTGCTGCAGCGCGGCGAGGCGCAGCTCGTACGCGCGCAGCAGGTTGCGCTTGTCGACGCCGCCGTCCGCGCTTGCGATGTCGGCGGCCTGCTGCTTTTGCGCCAGCTGCAGCAGCGGCACCACGCGCTTGTCCAGGTCCTGGTCCAGCGCGTCGGCGAAGGCATCCACCACCGGCTGCGCCTGCTGGAACGCCTGGTCCAGCTGCTGCGCGGCGGCCGCGCGCGCGGCCTGCTCGTACAGCGTCTTGGCGATGTCCACCACGGCCGTGATCTGCGCCGTCACCGTAACTTTCAGCAGATCGGTCAGGGCGCCGCCCAGCTTGCCGGCGCTGTCGCGGCCCAGGTTGCCCGCCGCCGCCAGGCCGGCGACCTGTTCGCCGTAGCGCGCCATCGCGTCGGCCGCCTGCACCCGCGCCGCCCACGCCTGCCCGACCTCGGTGGCCTGGTTGAGCTGTGCCGCCTGCAGCGACTGGGTCAGCGCCGCGCCGGCGGCACGCGTGCTGCCGGCCAGTTGCGCCGAGCTGTCGGCGAACGGCTGGGCGTCCGGCAACGCGGCGCAGCCCGTGAGAAGCGCGCCAGCCAGCAGCGCCGCGAAACGAAATCTGTGGATTCCCATGCTCCAGTCCCCTCTTTGCGAGCGGATTAGAGCACGGCAGTTCGGGCGCGCGAACCCTTTAGTTGGAGGAGGAGGTGGGCGACTGCGCCGGGGCCGGCACCAGCACCGCTGCCCAATCGCAGCGCAGCCGCTGTGCGCGGTGCGCCTTCATGCGCCAGGCCACGTACAGGCTCGGCGCCAGCGTGCCGGCCATGCACAGCGGCGTGGCCCACGCCGCGTCGAACGCAAACGCCGGCAGCCAGCCGACCCAGCCCATCATCCACAGCGTGAGCACCGCGTCCCACAGGTGGTATTCCAGCGGCCGCTCGCGCCGGTGGGCGACATGCCAAAGCTTGATGCGGTGCAGTTCGGCGAGCGTCATGCTGCGGGCTCCGGCGGGGCTGCGCCTAACCGCGCTGGTACAGCGTGATGTGCGACTCCGCGGTCTGCGGCCCCTGGTTGGCCGTGATCGAGACCTCGTAGCGCGAACCGGGAATGCCCATCGCGCGGGGCGTCACGTTGATGCTGAAGTGGCCGTCACGGTCGGCCTGGATGGTCTGGTCGGCCAGCTGCATCGCCACGCCCATCCGGTTGCCCATCACCGGCGGCACCGCGTCCACCTTCACGCGCACCATGGCGCCCGGCACGGTGCGGCCCTGGATGTACACGCCGCCGTTCGGATCGACCGTGGCGTTGTTGGACGGGCTGCTCAGGTGCAGCGGCAGCGGTCCGCTGGGCGCCATGGCCACCGGGGCGTCCACCACGTCGAAGGTCCAGGTCTTGGTCACGGCGTTGCCGGCCACGTCGCGCGCGCTGACTTCGGCCGTGTAGCGGCCCGGGGGCAGGTCGCCCTGGAAGCGGAAGCGGCGCGGCGAGATCTGCGCCGCATCGGTCACGTCGCGCCCGCCGATGCGGATGCGCACCGAATCCGGATCGACGCCGCGGTTGCCGTCGTCTTCGAAAACGCCCGACACGGTGGTCAGGCCGGCCGCGGGAACGCGGTCGCCATTGGCCGGCAGCAAGCTGGAGACTGTGGGCGCCTGGCGGTCGCGCGCCACTGGCTGCGAGATGCGCGAGGTGACCCACTGGTTACCCGCGCGCAGGGTGGCGACGGCAGTGGTCAGCGACTCGGGGTTGTCGCGCTGGCGCACCGTGTAGCTGGCCTCGTAGACGCCCGGGCTCACCTCCTGCATCGGAATGCCGGACGCGACGCCGGGGATCTCCAGCGTGGCGTTGGCGCCCGGCGCGCCCTGCAGCCGGAAGCGCAGGTCGCGGCCCGGCTCGATGCGGCCGGCGGGCAGCATGGCGAAGCGCTCGATGCGCACCGCCGCGACCACCGGCGGCTGCGCGGGCACGGGCTGCGGCGCATTGCCCATGACCAGTGCCTGGAACGAAGCCGGGTAGCTGAAGTTGCGCGACGTCGTCTGGTTGCTGCGCGTCAGGCGCGCCTGCATCATCGCCGTGGGGTCGATCCGGTCGGCGCTGCGCACGGTGTAGCCGCCGCGGTAGACGCCACCGCGCACCTGGCGCAGCGGCACGGTGATGTTGGAGTTGGCCAGCCGCACGCTGGCGTCGGCGCCAGGCGAGCCCTCGACGGTGATGTCGAGGTGCGAGCCGGGCGTGAGGCCGTTGTCGGCGTTGAGCGCGAGCGAATAGACCTGCGGCGCGGCGGGCGTGGTGCGCTGCGCGGTGGCGGCCTCGGCGCCGGGGGCGACCAGGGCAGCGGCCACCGGCGCCAGCAGGAACAGGGCGGCCGCGTGGTTGCGTAGATGTCGGTTCATGTCTTCCACCTCTCAGCAATGGATCTGGATGAAACCACCTTATGGCCGCGTTGCCGCACTTGCTGTAGGCCGTGTAGGCAAGCACCGGTAGGACCGTTCGGCGCACCGCATGGCGAAATGGAGGACAAGCCCGAACCCAGCCGTTTGCTGTGGCGCCTCCGCTCAGGACGGCAGCACAACCGTCACCCGCAGCCCCGGGCCGGCGTTCTCCAGCGCGAAGCCGCCGCCATGGGCCTGCGCCACCATCCTGCTGAGGTAGAGGCCCAGGCCGACGCCGCCGCTCGCGCGTTCGCGCGCGCTGTCGGGGCGGTAGAACGGTTCGGCCAGCTGCGGCAGCACGGCGGCCTCGACACCCGGGCCGTGGTCGCGTACGGTGAGCACGATGCCGCTGCCCTGCGCGGCCAGGCGCACCAGCGGCGCCTGCGTGGCATCCATGCCGTGCCGCAATGCGTTGTCCAGCAGGTTGCGCAGCAACAGGCGCATGCGTGCGCGGTCCAGCGCGAGCACCGGCAGGCCTTCGGCGAGCACCAGTTCAAACCGCGGTGCACCGCCGCCGAAGGAGGCCGCCACCTCGCGCACCAGCGCCGCCAAGTCGGTGGGCTCGCGCTGCAGCGCCGCATGGCCCTGGCCCAGGCGCTCGCTTTCCAGCAGGTCGGCCACCAGCGAGGTCATCTCCTGCAGGTCGCGCAGCAGCGCGGCGCGGCGCGTGCCGGCGTCGCCGGATTCGGGCAGCAGCTCGGCGTTCAGCCGCGCGCGCGTGATCGGGCTGCGCAGCTCGTGGCTGATGGCCAGCAGCAGCGCGCGCTTGGCTTCCAGCATGCGGTGGATGCTCTGCGCCATGGCGTTCACGTCCTGCGCCAGGTCGCCCAGCTCGTCGCTGCGCCGCACGGGAATCGGCTGCAGGAAGTCGCCGCGACCGAAGCGCCCGGCGCCGGCGCGGATGTCGTCCAGCGGGCGCAGCAGGCGCCGCACGTAGCGGTAGGCCAGCGCGGTCAGCGCCAGCAGTACCGCCAGCGTGGCCCAGCCCCACAGGCGCGGGCGGTCGCGCCAGGGCCGCAGGTTCAACCCGAACTCGATGCGGTGGCCGTCGGCCGTGGTGCGCGCCAGCAGGCGCGGCTCGTCGTCGCCATGCCAGCGCTCGTAATGGTTCCAGGGCGCCGCGCTCTCGTCGCCTGCATTGCCGCTGCGCCACTGCACGCGCGGCCCGCTGATGCGCACCGTGACCGGCAGCCGCGCCGCCAGCGCCTGCGCACGCGCGACGTCGGGCGGATCGCCGATCTCCGCCGCCAGTCGGTCCACGTAGTCGGTGAGCAGCGGACGGGCGGCCTCGCGCCAGCCGGTGCCCAGCGCCTTCTGCATGCCGAAGATGAAGGCGCCGGCCAGCGCCAGCGCCAGCAGCAGGAACAGCGCCACCAGCCGCCAGCGCAGCGAGTGGCGCAGTCGCCGGTGCGCGCGCCGGTGCCAGCGGTCAGGCATGGGGAGAGTCTTCCGCGCGCAGCGCGAACGCGTAGCCCGCGTTGCGCAGCGTCTTCACCGCGGCCAGCGGCTCCAGCTTCCTGCGCAGCCGGCTCACCACGATGTCCACGGCGCGCGTGTACAGCTCCGCGTCGTGGCCGCGCAGGTGGTTGAGGATGTCGTCGCGGCTGAACACCTTGCCCGGCTCGCGCGCCAGCAGCAGCAGCGTGTCGAACTCGCTGCCGGTGAGCTCCACCGGCTCGCCCTGTCGCAGCACGCCGCGCGTGACCGGGTCGATCACCAGCCCGTCGAAGCGCAGACGCCCGCCAGCGTCGTCCGCGCGGCGGCGGCGCAGCACGGTGTGCAGGCGCGCCACCAGCTCGCGCGGCTCGAAGGGTTTGGGCAGGTAGTCGTCGGCGCCGAGTTCCAGGCCGACCACGCGGTCCATCACCTCGCCGCGCGCGGTCAGCATCAGCACCGGGATGTCGCTGTCGCGGCGGATCGCGCGGCACACCGAGAAGCCGTCCTGCTCGGGCAGCATCACGTCCAGGATCACGGCGTCGAAGCCGCCCTGGCGCAGCCGCGCCAGCCCTTCGCTGGGCCGCGTGGCCTGTTCCAGCCGGTCGTCGAAGCGCGCGAAATAGGCGGCCAGCGGCTCGCCCAGTTGCGCGTCGTCGTCGATCAGCAGGACCCGGGCCATGCGCCATTGTCCATGAGGCGCAATGCTTTCAACCGCGGCGCCACCAGCCGCCGCCGCGGTGCTGCATGAACTCGCGCACCTAGTGTCCTGTCCCGTAAATAACAGGCATTAATCGTGCTTGCTCTTGCGGTATCTTTCGAGCGGAGATACGCAATGAGAACGGGCAGGCCAAAGGCGGATTTGATCTTGTCGGACGAGGAGCG
>NZ_JACCWG010000369.1 GCF_013697775.1 Ramlibacter sp.
GCGTTGCCCAGGGGCCGACCCACCATCTGGCGCGGCGCCGGCCCGTGCCCCAGCAGGTACGCGGCGCAGATGATGGCCGCTTCCGTGGGGCCGTAGAGCACGCGCACCTGCGCCGCCGGAAACACCGCGCGCATCTCCTCCAGCAGGTCGGGCGCGACCGCGTCGCCGCCCACGAACACGCGCCGCATTCCGTGCAGCGCGCCCGCCGGCGTGCCGCGCACTTCCTGCGCGATCCGCCGCATCAGCGCCGGCACGGCATGCAGCACCGTGCATTCGGAAAGACCGTCCACCAGCGCCGGCACGTCCAGCACCTGCTCGCGCGTGACCAGCCGCACGCTGCCGCCGGCCAGCAGCGGAAGGAGTGTCTCGAAAAGCCAGATGTCGAAGGCGAAGCTGGCCATCGACGGGGCGCGGTCCGTGGGACCGAAGCCGAATGCCTCGCGCGCCGTCGCCAGCGTGGCGGCCAGGCTGCGGTGCTCCACGCGCACGCCCTTGGGCCGGCCGGTGGAGCCGGAGGTGTAGATCACGTAAGCCAGGTGGTGCGGCTGCACCGTGTCGGCGGGCGTGTGTGTGGGTTGCCCTGCCACCTGCGCCTGCCAGTCGCTGTCCAGGCAGAGCACAAATGGCACCGTTCGGGCTGAACTTGTCGAAGCCCCTGCCGATGGCCGCCCTTCGACAAGCTCAGGGCGAATGGCGGAAGTCGTGAGCAAGATCGCCGGCGCCGCGTCGGCCAGCATGTAGTCCAGCCTGTCTTTGGGGTAGGCGGGGTCCAGCGGCACATAGGCGCCGCCGGCCTTCAGCACCGCCAGGACAGCCAGCACCATCTCCGGGCCGCGCTCCGCGCAGATGCCCACCAGCAGCTCCGGGCCGACCCCGAGTGCGCACAACGCGTGCGCCAGCTGGTTTGAACGCGCGTCCAGTTGCGCATACGTGAGTTGCCCGCCTTCATGCACCAGCGCCACCGCATCGGGACTGCTGCGCGCCTGTTCCTCGAACAATTTGTGGATCGCCTGGCCTTCGGAGTGCGGCGCCGCGCCGTTCCAGTCCACCAGCACCTGCCTGCGATCCGGCCCGGCCAGCACGTCCAGTTCATTCGCCAGAATGCGCGGGCCGCTGTCCAGCGCATCCACGATGCCTGCGAGCACGGTCTCGACCAGGCGGCAGACATACGCAGCATCCACCGGCGGCTGCACCTGCACGGTTAGCAGGAACTCCTCGTCGCCCAGGTTGTCGATGGCGAGGTTCAGCGGATAGTTGGTCCGCTCCTGGCCGGTCAGGCGGCTGATGCCGAGTTGTTCGGCCACCATCTCGCCCGACGCCGTGCGCGTGGGCGCGTACCGGTAATTCAGCAAGGACGTGAACAGCGGCGCGCCCGCGGGCAGCCGGCTGCAGCGCTGGGCCAGCGCCAGCGACGCGTGCTCGTGCGCCACCAGGCCCGACAGCACCGCATGCGCGTGCCGCAGCGCGTCCCGCACGTTGGCGCGCCGCAGGTTGACGCGGAACGGCAGCGTGTTGACAAACAGTCCCACCGCCCGGTCCGAGCCGGCCTGCCCCGCCATGCGTCCGAACAGCACGGTGCCGAACACCGCGTCGCTCACGTCGGCCTTGCTGCTGGCGCGCGCAAGCACCAGCGCCCAGGCCAGGTGGAACAGGCTGGCCGCGCTGACCTGGGCCGTGCGCGCGGCCTCGCGGATGCGCGCCGCCAGCGCGCCGGGCAGCGCCGCGGTGTGCTCGCGCGACGACAGCCCGTCGCCCTGCACGTCCTGCAGGTCGAACGGCACGGTGGGCTCTTCCACGTCGCCCAGCAGCCGCGTGAAGAACGTCTCGTGATCACTCTGGCCGCGTTCGCGGCGCGCCTGCGCCACCAGGTTGCGGAACGGCAGCGGCGGCGGCAAGGCGTCGGCGCGGCCCAGCAGCAGCGAGGCCGCCTCCTCCATCACCACTTCCAAGGTCACGTGGTCGCTGACGAGGTGGTGCACCAGGATCAGCAGCACCCAGCGCGACTGCGCTTCGTCTTTCGCGAAGAACAGCCTGAGCAGCGGCGCCCGCCGCACGTCCATGCGGAAGTTCTTTTGGTCGAACCGCGCGTGCAGCTGGCCCGCCACGTCGCCGTTCGCCGGGTCCAGCGCCACCTGCTCCATCGACACGGCTACGTCACGCAGCACCACCTGCACCGGCTCGCGCAAGCCTTCCCACAGCACCACGCTGCGCAGGATGTCGTGCCGCTGCACCACCTGCTGCAGCGCCGCGCCGATGGCGTCCAGCTGCTCGCGCGTGCGCACGGTGAAGGCCGACGAGAGGATGTAGGGATCGTTGGCCGGGTCCAGCAGGTGGTGGAAAAGAATGCCCTCCTGCAACGGCGCCAGCGGATAGATGTCCTGCACGTTGCGCACTCCGCCCTGCACCGCACCGGTGACGGTGTCGATCTCCGCCTGGGTGAGCTCCACCAGGGGCAGCATGCTGGGTGCGATGGCCTGGGCACCGGGCGCGATGCCGTTCGGCGGCACGTCCACGGCCTGCGCCTCGCCGCCCTGTTCCACCAGCCTGGCCAGGTCGGCCAGCGTCGGCGATGCGAACAGGCTGCGCACGTCGGCCGCGAACCCCTGCTCGCGCAGCTGCGTGACCAGGGTCAGCGCCAGCAGCGAATGGCCGCCCAGCGCGAAGAAGTTGTCGTGCAGGCCAACCCGCTCCACCTTGAGCACGTCGGCCCAGATGCCGGCGAGCTGCCGCTGCACCGGCGTTTCGGGCTCCACGTAGGCGGTGCCCAGCTGGCGCTCTCCGCTGGGAGAAGGCAGCGCCTTCCTGTCCACCTTGCCGTTGGGCGTGAGCGGCAGGCGCGGCAGCACCATGAAGGTGTTGGGCACCATGTACTCGGGCAGCTTGGACCGAAGCAGCTGCCGCAGCGCCTCGGCGTCCAGCCCGTCCTGCCGGCCCACCACATAGGCGACCAGCCGCTGGTCTCCCGGTGTGTCCTCGCGCACCGCCACCACTGCATCGGCCACGCGCGCGTCGCGCTGCAGCACACTTTCGATCTCGCCCAGCTCGATGCGGAAACCGCGCAGCTTCACCTGGTGGTCGATGCGGCCCAGATAGTCCAGCGTACCGTCGCGCCGATGGCGCGCCAGGTCGCCGGTGCGGTACATGCGCGCGCCGGCGAATCCGAACGGATCGGGCAGAAAGCGCTCGGCGGTGAGGTCCGGGCGGTGCAGGTAGCCGCGCGCCAAGCCGTCGCCGGCCATGTACAGCTCGCCGGCAATGCCGGCGGAAACCGGATTCAGCGCGGCGTCCAGCAGGTAGGCCTGCGAGTTCGCGATGGGCCGGCCGATCGGCACCGGGCCGTCGAGGTCCCGGGGCATCAGGGCCCAGGTGGAATACGTGGTGTCTTCCGACGGGCCGTACAGGTTGTAGATGCGCTCGACCTGCGTGCTCGCGTGCACCTGCCGCACCAGCTGCAGCGGCAAGGGCTCGCCCGCCACGTTGAGAACCTTGACGCTGGCCGGGATGGCGCCGCTGCGTTCCAGCTGCGCCGCCACCGAGGGCACGGTGTTGATCAGGGTCAGCGGCGCCGACGCCGCCCTGGAGCCCTGCATCAGCGCCAGCGCGTCGGGCACCATCCACACCGTGCCGCCGCAGGCCAGCGGCGCGAAAATCTCGAACACCGAGATGTCGAAGTTCAGCGAGGTGCTGGCCAGCACATGCCGCAGCGCATCGGCGTCGAACACCTGGCGCACCCAGGCCATGAAGGCGCTCACCGCCCCGTGGCGCACGCTCACGCCCTTGGGCCGGCCGGTGGAGCCGGAGGTGTAGATGACGTGCGACAGGTTCTCGGGAAGAACGCGGCTTTGCGGGTTGTGCGCCGGCTGGTCCACCAACCGCGCGTCCAGGGCCGCGATCACCAGCCGCGGCTTCGCCTCGTCGACGATCACCTGGATGCGGTCCGCCGGGTAGTTCGGGTCCAGCGGCAGGTAGGCGCCGCCCGCCTTCAGGATGCCGAGCAGCGCCACCAGTACGTCCAGGCCGCGCTCCATCCGCACGCCGACCAGCACGTCCGGCCCCACGCCTTGCGCGCGCAGCCAGTGCGCCAGCCGGTTGGCCCGCGCGTTCAGGTCTGCATAGGTGAGCGAAGCATCCTCGAACGCCACCGCAATCGCATCCGGCGTGCGCTCCACCTGGCGCTCCACCAGCTGCGCCACGGTGACATCGTGTTCGTACGGCAGCTGCGTGTCGTTCCATTCGACCAGCACCCGGTGGCGTTCCGCGGCGTCCAGCAGCACGAACGCCGACAGCGCGCGGTCCGGCTCGGCTGCCACGCCTTCGAGCAGCTTGCGGTACTGACCAGCAAAGCGCGCGATGGTGTCCGGCTCGAACAGATCGCTGGCGTACTCGATCATGCCGGCCAGGCCGTCGGCGCCCTCGTCCATCAGGAACAGCGACAGGTCCAGTTTGGATGCGCCCGAGGCGACCGCGTCGCGCTCCAGCCGCGCGATGCGCAGGCCCGGCAGCAGCAGCTCCTGCTCCGCGTAGTTCTGCAGCGCCAGCTGCACCTGGAACACGGGCGGGCGCGAGCGGTTGCGCACCGGCCGCAGCTCCTCCACCAGCTTTTCGAAGGGCAGGTGCTGGTGCGCGAAGGCATCCAGTGCCGTCTCTTTCACCCGGCCCAGCAGCTCCCGGAAACTCGGTTCGCCCGCGAGGTCGGTGCGCAGCGCCAGCATGTTGACGAAAAAGCCGATCAGGCCTTCGGTGGCGCGGTGCGTGCGCCCGGCCACAGGCGTTCCGACCACGATGTCCTGCTGCCCGCTCCAGCGCGCCAGCCGGGATTGGAACGCGGCCATCAGCACCATGAACAGCGTCGCGCCTTCGGCCTGCGCGAGCGCCTGCAGCGTGTCGACCAGCGGCTTGGGCAGCGCGAAGGCGAAGGTGTCGCCACGAAAGGCCTGCTCCGGCGGGCGCGGATGGTCCAGCGGCAAATCCAGCGCCGGCGGCGCGCCCGCCAGCCGCTTCTTCCAGTAGTCCATCTGCCGGCGCAGCGCATCGCCCTGCAGCCAGCCGCGCTGCCACAACGCGTAGTCGGCGTACTGCACCGAAAGGTCCGGCAGGGGCGACGGCTTGCCCTGCGCATAGGCAGCGTAGAGCGCACCCAGCTCGGGCACCAGCACACCCAGCGACCAGCCGTCCGACACGATGTGGTGCATCACCACAACCGCGATGTGCTCCTGCGGGCCCAGCCGCACCAGCAGCGCGCGGAACAGCGGCCCGCGCGCCAGGTCGAACAGCGGGTGCACGAAGGCGCGCGCGCGGTCCTGCGCGGCACGCTCGCGGGTGGCGCCCTCCGGCACGCCGGACAGGTCGGCCCGTTCGAGCACGAAGCTCTCCGGCCCATCGACCACCTGCGTGGCTGTCTGGCCGGTTGGCGAGGGAACGAATCGCGTGCGCAAGGCTTCGTGGCGGCGCACGATCTCGCCCAGCGCGCGCGCAAAAGCAGCTTCGTCCAGGTCGCCGCTCAGGCGCAGCCCGCTTGCGATGTGGTACGCCGTGCCCAGGTGCTCCAGTTGGTCCAGCAGCCACAGCCGCTCCTGGGCGAACGACAGCGGCACCTGCGCGGGGCGCGGCTGCGCGGCGGCCAACGGCGGGATGCGCGCGTTGCCGCCGGCTTCGCGCAGGAAGGCCACCACCTCGGGCTTCAACGCGCGCAGCCGGGCGATCCGCTCGGGCGTCATCGCGCCCTTGGGGGCCTGGAAGCGCAGTTCGCCGTTCTCCAGCCACAGCCGCACCGCGTCGCGGCGGAGCTCCTCGATCAACAGCTGCACCGCGATCGCCGCGTCATTGCTTCCCACGTCTCGTTCCCTTGTCCCGGCCTGGCTTACTTGGTGCGGCTCACTTCGTTCGAATATCGGCGATCTGGCTGGCCGACACGCCGCCCACGATGGTGCGGTTGATCATCGGGTGCGTCTCGTGCGTCGGGCCGAAGTCGCTGTCCGGGTGGTAGGCCACCACCGCCATCTCCGAGTCCGTGGTGCGGAATCCGTGCGGGCCTTCGGCGTGGATGATGAACACCCGACCCGGGGTCAGCGGAATGCTGCCCTTGGGCGTGATGCACTCGCCGCGCCCGCGGATCACCATGCCCACGCGCATGGACGGATGCGTGTGCTGCGTCTGGTCCACGCCCGGCGGAAAGTACAGCAGGTTGAAGCAGGCGTCGCCCATCATCACCGGCGGGATCAACAGCGAATCGGTGCAGCCGTCGATGTACTTCAGCCGTCCGCGTTCCTCCACCGGCCCGCCGATCTGGAAGAAGCCGTCGTAGTCCAGGCGCGACGCCGCGATACCGCGGCCGTTGCCGCGCACCGTGGTCTCGCCCGGCGCGGAGAAGTACATGCCGGCGCCCAGCGTGAAGGTGCCGGCGGCATGCTCCACCATCAGGGTGCCGTCGTAGACGTAGCCGAAGTGCGTGGCGCCGGCGGGCAAGGTCAGCGGCTGCTCCGACAGGCCCCACAGCTGGGTCGGGTAGCCGTCGTCGCGCAGGTCGCACAGCAGGCCGTGGGCCAGCGGGTACGGAGTGAAGCTGGGTCGTTCGATGGTTGCTTGCATGGTGTCGTTGGCTTCCAGGGGGTGGTTGATTGTCGGGCTCAGATGACGCCCATTTCTTCGTCGTCGCTCGCGTCCTGCGCCTGCTCGGGCGGCTCGGCCCCGGTCCATTGCAGGTTGGCGATGAGCCGGGCGAGCGCTTCCAGGGTGCGCGTCTCGAACAGGGTGCGCAGCGGCAGGTCCACGCCGAACACCTCGCGCAGCCGCGCCACCATCAAGGTGGCCAGCAGCGAGTGGCCGCCCAGCGCGAAGAAGTTGTCCTGCACGCCCACGCGCTCCACGCCCAGCACCTCGGACCAGATGGCCGCCAGGCTCTGTTCCTCGGGCGTGCGCGGCGCGATGTACTCGGCGGCGGCCATGCCCGGCGCGGGCAGCGCCTTCCAGTCGATGCCGCCGCGCGGGGTGCGCGGCATGCGCTCGAGCGGCAGCACCATGGCCGGGAGCATGTGCGCGGGCAGGCGCGTGGCGAGTGCGTCGTGCCAGCCGGCGGCAAGTTCGTTGGTGGCGCCGATCGCCGGCACTACGTAGCCGATCAGCTGCCGCCGGCCTTGTTCGTCGGCGTGCGCCACCACGGTGGCTTCGGCGATGGCGGGGTGCGATGCCAGCGCGGCCTCGATCTCGGCGAATTCGACGCTGCGCCCCTGCACCTGCGTGCGGCGCGGACGATCCGGCATGTCGAGCGAACCGTCCATGCGCCAGCGTGCCAGTTCGCCGGTGCGATACAGGCGCTCGCCAGTGGCAAAGGGCGAGGCGATGAAGTCGCGCGCCGTCGCCTCGGCGCGGCCGGCATAGCCCGCCGCCCAGTCGCCGCCGACCACCAGTTCGCCGTAGACGCCGGGCGGCACCGGCTGCAGGCGGTGGTCCAGCACGTAGGCGCGGGTGTCGACGCCGGGGCGGCCGTAGGGCGCGAGGTTGTCATCGTCCTCGTCCACCGTACCTGTGAGCAAGTCGAGCAAGGCTTGTGGTCCGCCCTCGCCCAGCCGCTTGGCCAGGCCGCCGTGCGTCAGCACCGCCAGCACCGGCGCGCCGGTGCTGTCCGAGGTGCGAAGCAGGCAGGCGGGCTGCGCTGCATCGGTGCTCACATCCAGCGGCGTGCCGGGCATCGATGCGATGCGTTCGGCGTCCTGCGTGGTTTCCAGCACCAGCGACACGCCGGCTGCAGCCAGCAGGTCCTGCCGGCGCTGTGGCGGGTCCGCGGGGTCGAGCGGCAGACAGGCGGCGCCGGCTTTCAGGACGCCGAGCACGGCGGCCAGGGTGTCGGGCGCGTCGTGCATCACAACGCCGACAACGCTTCCATGCCGCACGCCCTGCGCCGCCAAGTGCCGCGCGACGCGGTTGGATGCAGCCTCGAGCGCGGCATCGCCGGCGGACAGCTGCGCAAGCGGCACCGTGACCGCCACGGCCGCCGGCCCGCTGCGCGCCTCGATCAGGCGGCGCTCTGCGTCGCCCAGCAGCGGCACCGTGTCCAGCGGCCGGTCCGGCTGCGTGGCGGCGGTCTGCAGCAGCGCGACGTAGTGCGCAGCGAAGCGCTCGATGGTGCCGGCGTCGAACAGGTCGGTGGCGTATTCGAACTGGCAGGCGACGTCGTCGCCCTCGCCCATCAGCCGCAGCATCAGCTCGAAACGCGCCGCCACCTCCTCGCTGGAGGGGAACTCGGTGCGCAGGCCCGGCAGGTCCAGGCCGGCCGGCTGGTTCTCGGCCAGGAACGAGTTGATCATCACCTGGAACACCGGCGGGCGCGACAGGTCGCGCACCGGATTCAGTTCCTCCACCAGTTTTTCGAACGGCAGGTCCTGGTGCGCATAGGCCTCCAGCGCGGTTTCCCTGGCGCGCGCCAGCAGCGCGCGGAAAGACGGCTCGCCCGACACGTCGGTGCGCAGCATCAGCATGTTGACGAAAAAGCCGATCAGCCCTTCGGTGCGCTGGTCGGTGCGCCCGGCGACAGGCGTTCCGATCACGATGTCCTGCTGCCCGCTCCAGCGCGCCAGCAGGTGCTGGAACGCGGCCAGCAGCACCATGAACAGCGTCGCGCCCTCGGCGCGCGCCAGCGCCAGCAGTTGCCGCACCAGCGGCTTGGGCAGCTCGATCGGCACCCGCGCGCCGCGGAAGCTCTGCACCGGCGGGCGCGCGTGGTCCAGCGGCAGGTCCAGCGTGGCGGGCGCGCCGCGCAGCCGCTGGCTCCAGTAGCCCACCTGCCGCTGCAGCGCCTCGCCCTGCAGCCAGCCACGCTGCCACAGCGCGTAGTCGGCGTACTGCACGGACAGCTCGGGCAGCGGCGATTCGCGGCCCTGCACATACGCGGTGTACAGCGCGCCAAGCTCGCCGATCAGCACGCCCAGCGACCAGCCGTCCGACACGATGTGGTGCATCACCACCACGGCCACGTGCTCCTCGGGCGCGAGACGCAGCAAGGTGGCGTGGAACAGCCGGCCGGCGGCCAGGTCGAAGCGGCGCGATGCGGCCTTGTGCATGGCGCGCGTCGCGTCGGCGTCTCGCGCGGCGGGGTCCAGCGCCGACAGGTCAATGCGCTCCAGCGCGAAGCGCCCTGGCTTGTCGATGACCTGCGCGATGGTTTCGTCATCGGCATCGAAGCGCGTGCGCAGCGCCTCGTGGCGCCGCACGATCTCGGCCAGCGCGCGCTCGAAGGCCACCACGTTTAGCGCGCCGATGAAGCGCACCGCCCCGGTGATGTTGTAGGCCGAGCCCATGGACTCGATCTGCTCCAGCAGCCACAGCCGCTCCTGCGCATACGACAGCGGCAGGCGCGCGGGGCGCTTTTGCAGGGTGAGCGGCGGTATGGCCAGGCCGGCGCCTTCGCGCTGGGCGGCATCGACCTGCGCGCCCAGCGCGGCCAAATCCGGCGCCTGGAACAGCATGCGCAGCGACAGCTCCACGCCCAGAGTTTCGCGCAGCCGCGCCACCACCTGCGTGGCGAGAAGCGAATGCCCGCCCAGCTCGAAGAAGTTGTCCTGCGCGCCCACGCGCGGCACCTGCAGCACCTCGGCCCAGATGGCGGCCACGGCCTGCTCGGTCGGCGTCCGCGGGGCCACGTGGGCACGCTCCTCGCCGTCCCTGTCCGGTGCCGGCAGCGCCTTGCGGTCGGTCTTGCCGTTGGGCGTGAGCGGCAGGCTGTCCAGCAGCACGATGTGCGAGGGCAGCATGTAGTGCGGCAAGGTCCGTTGCAGAGCCGTGCGCAGAGAGGCTGCGTCCCGCGCTTCGGGCGCGCAGACTGCGTAGGCGACCAGGCGCTTGTCGCCGGGCTTGTCTTCGCGGGCCATGACCAGGGCCTGCTTCACGCCCGGTACCGCAGCCAGTGCCGCCTCGATCTCGCCCAGCTCGATGCGGTAGCCGCGCACCTTCACCTGCTCGTCCAGGCGGCCCAGGTATTCCAGGGTGCCATCGGGCAACAGGCGGGCCGCATCGCCGGTCTTGTACATGCGCTCACCGGGTGCGCCGTGGGGGTTGAGGATGAAACGCTCGGCTGTGAGCTCGGGCTGTCCCAGGTA
>NZ_JACCWG010000431.1 GCF_013697775.1 Ramlibacter sp.
CGCAGGAGCCGCGCGGCTGGAACCGGCGCTTCCCGAGCCGGCCTTCCATCGAGGCGCGGGCGCGCAACATCGCGCGGCTGCTGCTGCGCAACGCCGGCTGGTGGGACACCCTGGCCGCGGCCGACCATGAGGTGCTGTGCGGCCTGGAAGGCGAATTCGGCGCCTTCTTCCGCTGGATGGACCGCGAATTCCACGAGCACGGCGCCCAGCCGCTGGCCGCCCTACAGGTGGGCGTGCAGGACCAGGAGTTCGAGGCCACCGTGCTGGCCATCCTGGCCGAGGACAGCCTGCAGCCGCACGGCCGCGTGGTGGACGACCCGGAGACGCCGTTCGCCGAGCTCCAGGCCGCCATCCTGGCCTTCCGGCTGGACGTGCTGGACCTGCAGCTGCGGCAAGTGCGCGAGCTGCCCGGCACCGACCCGGACCGCGTGCGGCAGGAGACCGAGCTGATCAAAGAGCAGTTCGCGCTGAAGAAACAGCAGTTTTCGGTCTTGAAAACCAGCCGCAAAGATATAATGTAGGGTTGTTAGCGGCAAGAGCGACAGCAGCACCTCCGGACCGGCCAGCCATGGACAACCTCCAGGCGCCCAGCAGGGCAACAGGCCAAACTACCGCAAGGACTGCACCCCAAATGTTCGCCCACCATCTTGCACGCGCCGAGGCAGGGCTCGCCCTCGCCTGATCTCGCCTTCACCCGCGCCGGGTTGTCGTGGCGCCTTTGTGTTTTGCCGTTTTGTCCCGAGGTATGAATGCCCGCTCAAAAGTCCGCGAAGCCCGCAAAGCCCGCTGCGAAACCTGTCGCCCGAAAGCCGGTCAAACCTGTCGTTAACACAGCGCCGCAGCCCAAGGCCCAGCTGAAAGTGGTTCCCTCCACGCCAGCAGCGCCCAAGGCCGCCGCCAAGCCCGCAACGAAAGCCATTACGCCCGTGTCCGCAACGAAGTCCCCCGCCAAGCCCGCCGCCAAGGAAGAGCCGAAGAAGATCGCCGTCAAGGCGGCCGCCGGCGACGAAGCCCTGAAGAAGAAACCCGGCCGCCCGGCCAAGGCCGAGGGCGATGACAGCTCCGCCAAGGCCGGCGCCAAGCGCGGCCGCAAGCCCAAGGCGGACGCCACGGCCAAGCCGGGGCTCGAGGATGAAGACCTGTCCGACATCGAGGCCGAGTTTGCCGACCCGGAACCGGTTGCCGAACCGGTGGCCGAGGTGGCCGCCGTCACGGAAAAGGTCAAGCCGCTGCGCATGAAGATCAGCAAGGCCAAGGAGCGGGCCTTGATGAAGGAATTCGGCCTGGACGAAACCGTCCTGTCCGAAGAGGAAATGCTCAAGCGCCGCCAGCGCCTGAAAGCGCTGATCACCCTGGGCAAGACGCGCGGCTACCTGACCCACTCCGAGATCACCGACCACCTGCCCGAAAAGCTGGTGGACGCCGAGACGCTGGAAGTGGTGGTCACCATGCTCAACGACCTGGGCGTGGCGGTGTACGAGCAGACGCCCGACGCCGAGATGCTGTTGCTGAACAACACCACCCCGACGGCGGCGACGGCCGAGGAAGCCGAAGAGGAAGCCGAAGCAGCGCTGTCCACCGTGGACAGCGAATTCGGGCGCACCACCGACCCGGTGCGCATGTACATGCGTGAAATGGGCACGGTGGAGCTGCTCACGCGCGAAGGCGAAATCGAAATCGCCAAGCGCATCGAAGGCGGCTTGATGGCGATGATGGAGGCGATCTCCGCCTCGCCCGCCACCATCGCCGAAATCCTGCGCCTGGCCGCGGACATCCGCGAAGGCAAGATCGTCATCTCCACCGTGGTGGACGGCTTCTCGAACCCGAACGAGGCCGACGACTACGTGGCCGAAGAAGACTTCGACGAATTCGACGCCGACGACGACGACGACGGCCAGGGCGGCTCCAAGGCGCTGACCAAGAAGCTCGAGGAGCTCAAGGCCCAGGCGCTGGAACGCTTCGACCGCATCCACGGCCTGTTCGAGAAGGTGCACAAGGTCTACGACAAGGAAGGCTGGGGTACGCCCGTCTACCACAAGTCCCAGCACGCGCTCAGCGAAGAGCTGATGACCATCCGCTTCACCGCCAAGACCATCGAGAAGCTGTGCGACATGGTGCGCGGCCAGGTGGACGACGTGCGCAAGAAGGAGCGCGAGCTGCGCCGCATCATCGTGGACAAGTGCGGCATGCCGCAGGAAACCTTCATCAAGGATTTCCCGCCCAACCTGCTGAACCTGAAGTGGGTGGAAAAGCAGGCCGCGGCGGGCAAGCCCTGGAGCAACGTGATCACGCGCAACATCCCGGCGATCCAGGAACTGCAGCAGAAGCTGACCGACCTGCAGTCGCGCGTGGTGGTGCCGCTGGGCGAGCTGAAGGCGATCAACAAGCGCATGAACGAGGGCGAAGCGTCCTCGCGCGAAGCCAAGAAGGAAATGATCGAGGCCAACCTGCGCCTGGTGATCTCGATCGCGAAGAAGTACACCAACCGCGGCCTGCAGTTCCTGGACCTGATCCAGGAAGGCAACATCGGCCTGATGAAGGCGGTGGACAAGTTCGAATACCGCCGCGGCTACAAATTCTCGACCTACGCCACGTGGTGGATCCGCCAGGCCATCACGCGCTCGATCGCCGACCAGGCGCGCACCATCCGCATCCCGGTGCACATGATCGAGACCATCAACAAGATGAACCGCATCAGCCGCCAGCACTTGCAGGAGTTCGGCTTCGAGCCGGACGCCAGCATCCTGGCCGCCAAGATGGAGATCCCCGAGGACAAGATCCGCAAGATCATGAAGATCGCCAAGGAGCCGATCTCCATGGAAACGCCGATCGGGGACGACGACGATTCCCACCTGGGCGATTTCATCGAGGACACGGGCAACACCGCGCCCATCGAAGCGGCCATGCAGGCCGGCCTGCGCGACGTGGTCAAGGACATCCTGGACTCGCTGACCCCGCGCGAAGCCAAGGTGCTGCGCATGCGCTTCGGCATCGAGATGAGCACCGACCACACTCTGGAAGAAGTCGGCAAGCAGTTCGACGTGACCCGCGAGCGCATCCGCCAGATCGAGGCCAAGGCGCTGCGCAAGCTGAAGCACCCCAGCCGCAGCGACAAGCTGCGCAGCTTCATCGACACGCTGTAAGCACTGCTCCTCGCGATCGAAAAAATGCCCCGCACCGCGGGGCATTTTTCCTGGTAGCGGCCAAGCTCAAGCCCCGGCGATGGCGGCGATGAAACCCTACGCACCGCCGAGGTGCGCTGCCCGCGTAAGATCGCCGCTCCCATGCACCCACCTGCCACCGCGGCCCTGCGCGCCGCCAACCGCCGGGGCGTGCTGGCCATGTCCGCGGGCATGTCCAGCTTCGTCGCCAACGACAGCCTGGTCAAATACGTCAGCGAGTCGCTGCCCTCCGCGCAGCTGATCCTGCTGCGCGGCGTGTTCGCCACCGTGCTGCTGCTGGGCGTGTCGTATGCGCTGGGCGCGTTCGGGCAATTGCGCGCGCTGCTGGACCGCCGCGTGATGGTGCGCGCCGGCATCGACGCCACGGCGACGCTGATCTACCTGACCTCGCTGTTCCACCTGCCGATCGGCAACGCGGCGGCCATCAGCATGGCGACGCCGCTGATCATCACGCTGTTCGCCATCCTGCTGTTCAAGGAGCGCGTGGGCATCGGCCGCTGGCTGGCCATCGCCACCGGTTTCGCCGGCGTGCTGATGATCGTGCAGCCCGCGGGTGCCGCCTTCAACGCGTACGCGCTGCTGTGCCTGGTCGGCACGGTTTTCCATGCCAGCCGCGACCTGCTCACCCGCACCATCGATCCGCGCATTCCGTCCGTCGTGGTCACCCTCAGCACCGCGGTGGCGGTCACGCTGTTCGCCAGCATCTGGGTGGCGTTCGGCGACTGGCAGCCGGTCGGCGGCAAGCAGCTCGCGCTGCTGGCCGCCGCGAGCGTGTTCCTGAGCGCGGGCTACTACCTGCTGATCATCGCCATGCGCGCGGGCGAGATGAGTTTGATCGTGCCGTTCCGCTACGTCGGGCTGCTGGTCGCTCTGCTGCTGGGCTACCTGGTGTGGCGCGACGTGCCCAACCTGCTGGCGTGGTGCGGCATCGCCCTGCTGGTCGCGGCCGGCTGCTACGTGCTGCATAGCCAACGGCAGGCCACGCGCGCGGATCTGGAGTCGGCGCCCGAATAGCGGCCTCAGAATTCTTCGGTGTCCACCTCGGCGCGTGCCTGCGCGCCGTAGCGGTCGCCGGACACCGTGCGCGCGTTGACGTGCGCTTACAGCCGCTCCAGCAAGTCGACATCCAGCTTCACGTCCGCCGCGGCGAGGTCTTCGCGCAGGTGCTCCACGCTGGTGGTGCCGAGGATCGGGATGATGTCGCCGCCCTTGTGCAGCAGCCAGGCCAGCGCCAGCTGCGCCGGCGTGCAGCCGGCCTCCTGCGCCAGTGCCTTATAGCCGGGCAGCAACTTCAGGTTCTTCGCATGGTTGTCCGCATCGAAGCGCGGCATGGACATGCGGATGTCTTTTGCATCGAGCGTGGCCACGTCGTGCACCGCGTCGCACAAAAAGCCGCGCGCCACCGGGCTGAACGCCACGAAGGCGATGTCCAGGTCGCGGCAGGCCTGCAGCACCGCGATCTCCGGGTTGCGCGTCCACAGCGAGTATTCGGTCTGCACCGCCGCGATCGCGTGCACCGCGTACGCCTTGCGGATGGTCGCGGCCGACACTTCGGACAAGCCGATGGCGCGCACCTTGCCCTCTTCCACCAGCCGGCTCACCGCGCCCACGCTGTCTTCGATCGGCACCTTCTTGTCCCAGCGGTGCAGGTAGTACAGGTCGATCACCTCGGTCTGCAGGCGCTTCAAGCTGTCCTCGCAATTGCGGCGGATCGCCTCGGGCCGGCCGTCTATCACGCGGCGCATGGTGCCGTCCTCGCCCTTGACGCCGGCCATGCCGCCCTTGCTCGCGAGCGTGATGTCCCAGCGGCGGTTCCTGAACACGCGCCCGACCAGGGTTTCGTTGGCGCCGAAGCCGTACAGCGCCGCGGTGTCGAACAGCATCACGCCCGCATCCAGCGC
>NZ_JACCWG010000456.1 GCF_013697775.1 Ramlibacter sp.
ACGCGGTGCTGTTCGACTTCAATCATCCTCTGGCCGGTCAACCCGTCACCTTCGAAGTGCAAGTGATCGGGGTGCTATGAACGACGAGAAATTCACCATCGTGTCGTCACCGTCGTCGTCATTGCCTTCACCTTCGGACGTCGAAATTCTGTTGGCGGAGCCGCGCGGTTTCTGCGCGGGGGTCGACAGGGCCATCGAGATCGTGGAGCGCGCGCTGCGGAAGTTCGGCGCGCCCCTCTATGTGCGCCACGAGATCGTGCACAACACCTTCGTGGTGAACGACTTGAAGGCCAAGGGCGCGATCTTCATCGAAGACCTTGCCGACGTACCCCCGGGCGCCACGCTGGTGTTCTCCGCGCACGGCGTCAGCAAGGCGGTGCAGGCCGAGGCGGCGGCGCGCGGCTTCCACGTGTTCGACGCCACCTGCCCGCTGGTGAACAAGGTGCACATGGAAGTGGCCAAGCTCGCGCGCGAGGGCTACGAGTTCGTGATGATCGGCCACAAGGGCCACCCGGAAGTCGAAGGCACCATGGGCCAGCTGGAAGCCGGCATCTACCTGGTGGAAGACGTGGCCGACGTCGCCGGCATCCAGCCCACGCAGTCCGAGCGGCTGGCGGTGGTGACGCAGACCACGCTGTCGGTGGACGACGCGGCGCAGATCATGGCCGCGGTGCGCGCGCGCTTTCCGTCGATCCGCGAACCCAAGCAGCAGGACATCTGCTATGCCACGCAGAACCGGCAGGACGCGGTGAAGATCATGGCGCCGCAGGTGGACGTGATGATCGTGGTCGGCAGCCCCACCAGCAGCAACAGCAACCGCCTGGCCGAACTGGCCCGCAAGCTGGGCGTGCCCAGCTACATGGTGGACAGCCCCGAGGAGTTGAAAGCCGAATGGCTGCAGGGCGCCGCACGCGTGGGCCTGACCGCCGGCGCCTCCGCGCCCGAGGTGCTGGTCAACCAGGTGATCGAGCGCATCAAGGCGCTGGGCGCGGTGTCGGTGCGCAAGATGGACGGCGTGCAGGAGACCGTGCATTTCCCCTTGCCCAAGGGCTTGAAGCTGGACTGACGTGAGTCCCGCTACTTGCGCGGACTGAAGGCGCGCAGTTCCTTGGCGCTCAGCAGGAAGGGCTGCGGATCGGCAAGGCGCGTCCCCAGATGCTTTACGAACAGCGTATCGCGCAACGGCTGCATGTCGCTGCGGTTCAGGTAGGTCACGGCAAACAGCCGGCTCGCGTCCAGATCACCCAGCAGCAGCGGCACCAGCTTGCCGTCGCGGATCGGCTGCACCGCCACGTAGCCGGGCAGTTGCGCGAAGCCCAGGCCGGCGACGGCGGCGTCGCAAACGGCTTCGATGTCGTCCAAGCCCAGCGGCCCCTGCACCTCGACGGCGAAGCGCTGGCCGCTGCCGTCCATGAATTCCCAGGCGAACGGCTGGTTGGCGCCGCGCAAGCGAAAGCGGATGCACTGCGCACCGCGCAGGTCCTGCGGCCGCCTCGGCGCCGGATTGCGCTTGAGGAACGCGGGCGAGGCGCACACGTACATCGGCAGCGGCGCCAGCTTGCGGGCGATCAGCCGCGCGTCGTTGGGCAGGCCGCCGCGCACCGCGATATCGAAGCCGCTTTCGACCAGGTCGAGCACGTCGTCGGTCAGCGACAGCTCGATCTCGATGTCGGGATGCAGCATGCGGAAATCGATGACGGCAGGCGCGACGAACCTGTGCCCGAAGCTGAGCGAGCTGGTCACGCGCATCAGGCCGCGCGCCTCGGTGCGGCTGTTGCGCACCTCGGTGATCGCCTGGTCCAGCTGGCGCAGGCCGCTGCGGCAGCGCGCGTACAGTTCCGCGCCCATGTCGGTCGTGCCGACGCGCCGCGTGGTGCGGTTGAGCAACTGCACGCCGACCGCGTCCTCCAGCTTGCGCACCGAGCGGCTGGTGGCGGCGGTGCTGGTGTTCAGCAGCCGCGCGGCGAGTGTGAAGCTGCCTTGCTCCACCACGCAGGCGAACACGCGGAGGTCCGGCAGCAGAGCGTGATTGTTGTCCATAGCGAAAAAATGTACGCCGTAAACAGCACGAATGATCGCGGTCAATACAACAAAAATCGGGCATCCGAACCCGCAACCAAGGAGTGCCCGTGAACCAATCCCACATGCAGGCTGCCGTGTTCCATGCCGCCGGCGATCCCCAGCAAGTCATCGAAGTGCAGCGCATCGCTGTCCCGCAACCACAGGCCGGCGAGGTGCTGGTGCGCATCGAAGCCAGCCCGGTGCATCCGGCCGACCTGATGTTCATCGGCGGGCACTACCGCATCCAGCCGCGCCTGCCGCAGGCGGCGGGCCTGGAAGGCTGTGGCGTGGTGGTCAAGGCCGGCGCGGGCGTGCAACTGGCCGAAGGCACGCGCGTGGCGTTCCGCCACCCGGGCTGCTGGGCCGAGTACGCGGCGGTGCCGGCCGACAAGCTGTTCGTCGTCCCGGCCAAGGTGGCGCCCGAGGCGGCGGCGCAGTTCGCGCTCAACCCGGTCACCGCCTGGGGCCTGCTGGACGACAGCGGCGCACAAAGCGGTGACTGGATCGCCATCAACGCTGCCAGCTCCACCGTGTCCGCGCTGGTGCGCGGCCTGGCGCGGCGGCGTGGCATCCGCGTGGTGAGCATCTATCGGGGTGCGCCGCCCGCAGGCACGGCATCGGCGGTGGGCTCGCAGAGCGCGGACCCGGCCGCGGCGGTGCTGGCCGCGGCCGGAGGCGAGCCCATGGGCGCACTGCTCGACTGCGTGGGCGGCAGCGCCGTGATGCGCATGCTGCCCGCGCTCAAGCCGGGCGCCGCCATCGTGAGCTACGGCGTGCTGGAGCGCGAGCCCGCTGCCATGGGCAACGCCGACCTGATCTACCGCAACCTGACCTGGCGCGGCTTCGGCGTCGACCACTGGCTGCGGCGCAACACCGCGCAGCGCGAGGCGATGGCCGAGGGCTTGTGGGCGGCCATTGCCGCCGGCGACATTGCGCTGCCGGTGCGTTCGACCCACGGGCTTGCGCAGGCGCGCGCCGCCATCGCCGGCGCGACGCAAGGACCCAACACCGGCAAGGCGCTGATCGTGCCGGGCGCCTGAGCTCCCGGGCATCCGGCATTCGTTCTGACACCGTGCGGATAATGGTGCGACCTCTTGTGCCCGAAGGGCTGAAGCTCGCACCATGAACCCTACCGACATCGATGCCGCGGCGCGCCGCCTGCGCGAAGGCCATGCGCACTTCATCCGCGAAACGCCGCTGTGGAAGCTGCCCGGCCGCGCGCTGGGCGTGGACTGCGCCGAGGTGTGGCTCAAACTGGAGCAGCTGCAGACCGGCGGCAGCTTCAAGGCACGGGGCATGCTCAATCGGCTGCTGTGCAACCCGATTCCCGCCAGCGGCGTGATCATCGCCTCGGGCGGCAACGCCGCCATCGCCGCGGCGGCAGCCGCAGCCGAGCTTGGCGTGCCCTGCGAGGTGTTCGTGCCGACCACGTCCAGCCCGGCCAAGCAGCAGAAACTGCGCGAGCTGGGCGCGCAGGTGGTGGTCACCGGCGCCGCTTATGCCGACGCGCTGGAAGCCTGTCTGGCGCGCCAGCGGCAGACCGGCGCACTGCTCGCGCACGCCTACGACCAGCCGGAGGTGGTGGCCGGCGCCGGCACGGTGGCCAGGGAGATCGAGGCGCAGGGCGGCCGCCTGCCCGACAGCGTGCTGGTCAGCGTGGGCGGCGGCGGCCTGATCGCCGGCATCGCTTCCTGGTTCGAGGGCCGCGCGCGCGTGGTCGCGCTGGAACCTGAACGCGCGCCCACGCTGTACCAGGCGCGCGCCGCCGGCGAGCCGGTGGACGTGGCGGTGAGCGGCGTGGCGGCGGATGCGCTCGGCGCCAAGCGCATCGGCAACATTGCCTGGACGGTGACGCAGCAGCACGTGAAAGACGCACTGCTGCTGCCCGATGCGGCCATCCGCGATGCCCAGCTGTGGCTGTGGAAGCAGATGAAGCTGGCGGTCGAGCCGGCGGCAGCGCTGGGCCTGGCGGCGCTGCACAGCGGCGCCTGGAAGCCGCGCGCGGACGAGACGGTCTGCCTGCTGCTGTGCGGCGCGAACCTCGATCCCTCCACGCTGGCCTGAAGTCCGCCGCGGTACCGCGCCGCGGCGGCGGCCGATCTGGCATCCTTGGGCGCCCATGCCGTCCAGCCCCGCCACCTCTTCCGCACCCGACACGCCGAGCACGCTCACGCTCGATGAAGCGCACGCGCGCCAGCTGGTGCTGGTGCAGGCCATCGAATCGGCCGACCCCGAAGGCAAGCTGCTGGGCCTGTCCGAGCGCGACGCGCTCGAGCAGGCGGCGCTGCAGGCCAGCCGCGACACGCCAGGCCAGCAGGCGCCCGATGCGGCGCGCTACCTGCAGGAGCGCGCGCGGCGCTTCCTGGACATCGTTTCGCACCGCAACCCCCGCCTGGCCGCGCTGCAGGAGCCCGCGCCCTGGCGCGGCGTGCTCGGCTGGACGCTGCCGGTGCTGGCGCTGCTGATGGGCGCGGTGCTCGACCGCATCGAGGACCCAAGCCGCGTGGACATGCTGTCGCCGCCGCTGCTGGCGTTCCTGGCATGGAACCTCGTCGTCTATGTGCTGCGGGTCGCCGCGCCCTGGCTGCCCAAGGGCTTGCACGAACGCGGCCCGCTGGCCGAGCTGCGCCGCTGGCTGGGCATGGCGCGGCCGGCCGAACGCCTGCGCGCCGGCGTGCACAGCGCCAGCGCGGCGCAGTTCCAGCTGCGCTGGTGGCAGGCGGCCGGCACGCTGGAAGGCTGGCGCATCAAGCAGCTGGTGCATTCGTGCGCGGCCCTGTGGGCGCTGGGCATCGCGCTGTCCATCGCCGTCGGCGGGCTGGTGCGGCAGTACCAGGTCGGCTGGGAAAGCACCTGGCTGGACGCGTCGCAGGTGCATGCGCTGCTGCGCGTGCTGTTCGCGCCCGTCACCGCGCTGTTTCACCTGGAGCCGATCGGCCTGGGCGAGCTGGAGCGCATGCATTTCCGTACCGGCATGCGCCCAGGCCCTGCCGACGGGCGCCGCTGGGTGCTGCTGTACCTGGGCCTGCTGGCGCTGCTGGTGATGCTGCCGCGCACGCTGCTGGCGCTGTATGCCGGCTGGCGCAAGCGCCGGCTGCGCCATGCCGTGCGCATCGACCTGCGCGAGCCGTACTTCGCCGAAGTGCTGGCGCGCGTGAGCCCGGTGCGCGTGGCCGTGGCCC
>NZ_JACCWG010000462.1 GCF_013697775.1 Ramlibacter sp.
CCATCGCCAGCGGCATGACCAGCGCGGAGGCCGCGCCTTGCACCACGCGCGCGGCGATCAGCCACGGCGCGGACGGCGCCAGCGCGCAGCCGGCGGAGGTGGCCGCGAACAGCAGCAGGCCGGTGACGAACATGCGGCGCCGCCCGAACCGGTCGCCCAGCGCGGCGCCGGCCATCAGCAGCGCGGCGAAGGCGAGGCTGTAGGCGGTCATGGTCCAGTGCAGCAGCGAGATCGGCGCGCCCAGGTCCTGCCGCATGGCCTCGAACGCGGTGGTGACCACCATGCCGTCGAGGGCGGCGATGAACGAAGCCCCCGCCGCCAGGCCCAGCACCCAGCGCTGGGCCGTCGTGAATGTGTGTGTGTTCATGCTGCCAAAGACGGACGGGGCGCGGCAATCGGTGCGGCCGGAAAAATATTTCCCGCGACCGCACCGTTCGAGGCGTGCCGAACGTCCAGGCGCTTCGTCTCAGGTGTTCTCTTCCAGCTGCTGCAGCTGGTACAGCCGCTGGTACAGGCCCTTGTCGATCGCCATCAACTCCGCATGCGCGCCCAGTTCGGCAACGCGTCCATGGTGCAGCACCACGATGCGGTCGGCATCGCGCACGGTGGACAGCCTGTGGGCGATGGCGACGATGGTGACCTTGCCGCGCAGCTGCGCCAGCGCGCGCTGCACGACCTGCTCGGTTTCCGAATCGATGTGCGCCGTGGCCTCGTCCAGCAGCAGGATGCGCGGCTGGCCGGCCAGCGCGCGGGCGATGGCGATCAGCTGCTTTTGCCCGACCGACAGCCGCGCGCCGCCTTCGCCCAGCGGCGTGTCGTAGCCGCGTTCCAGCGCCGCGATGAAGCCGTGCGCATGGGCCGCGTGCGCAGCGGCCTCCACCTGCGCATCGCTGAGCGCGCGGCCCACGGCGATGTTCTCGCGTACCGTGGCGGCCAGCAGGAACGGCTCCTGCGGCACCAGGCCCACGCTGGCACGGAAGCTGTCCTCGCCGATGGACTCCAGCGGTGCGCCGTCGATGCGGATGCGGCCGGTGTCGGTGCCGTAGAAGCGCAGCAGCAGCGACAGCAGGGTGGTCTTGCCGCTGCCGGTGTGGCCGACGATGCCGTGGAAGCTGCCGGCGGGAATGTGCAGCGACACGTCGTGCAGCACCGGCCGGCCGGGCTGGTAGGCGAAGGTCAGGTGGTCGATGGCGATGTCGCCGCGGCCCACCTCGCCCTGTTCGCCGGCCGGCGGCGCCTCGGCCTCGGCCAGCAGCGCCTGCACCCGCGAGGCGCCGACCAGCGCCTGTTGCAGCTGGGAGAACTGCACGGTGATCTGCGTCAGCGGCTCCACCACGCGTGAGATGTAGCTGATGAAGGCGTACAGCACGCCGACCTCCAGCGCGCCCACGCCGCTGCCTCCACGCGTGCCGAACAGCCACAGCACGCCGGCCAGGATCAGCACGTTGAGGAAGTCCAGCACCGGCCGCAGCAGCCAGGCGTTGGCGCGCAGGGCGCTGCGGCGCGAGCGGTAGTGCGCCTCGTTCAGCGCGGTGAAGCGCTCGCGAAAGCGCGTGGTCGCGTTGGCCGCCTGCAGCACCGGCATGCCGGCAATCGATTCCGCCATCTGCGCGTTGAGCTCGCCGCGCAGCTCGCGCGCGCGCGCCACCGCCGAGCCCGACAGGCGCTGGTAGACCACGATGAGCAGCGCCACCAGCGGCAGCAGGGTGGCCACCACCAGCATCAGCCGCCAATCCAGCAGCAGCATGGCGACCATGGCGCCGCCCAGGATGATCAGGCTGTCCAGGATGACGAACAGCACCTGCACGTAGAGCGTCTTCACCGCCTCGGTGTCGTTGGTCACGCGGCTGACCAGCTGGCCGGTGATGGCGTGGTCGAAGAAGGCCATGGGCAGGCGCAGCACGTGGCGGTACACGGCTTCGCGGATGCGCTGCACCGAGCGCATCGCCACGCCGCCCAGGCGCACCAGCTGACGGTAGCGCAGCCAGCTCGCCAGGCAGCCGGCGGCCAGCGCGCCCAGCAGCAGGCCGGCCATTTCCGGCACCGCGGCATTGCGCGGCAGCAGGTAGTTGTCGATCAGGAACTTGCCGGCCAGCGGCGACAGCGCCTCCAGGCCGGCGGCCAGCACCAGCCAGACAACGCCGCGCAGCACGAGGGCGCGGTCGGGCGCGGCGGCGCGCAGCAGCAGCGTGGCGGCGGCGCCGACCAGCTTGCGGCTGGGCCGCGCGGTCGGGGGCGGGACCGAGGCGTGGAGCGATTCAGTCGGCATCGAGGCTCGCCTGCAGTTGCTGGTAGCGCCATTGGCGCGCATACCAGCCGTTGGCGGACACCAGGTCCGCATGCGTTCCCTGTTCGGCCAGGTGGCCGCTCTGCAGCGCCACGATGTGGTCGGCGTCGGCCACCGCGCTCAGCCGGTGGCTCACGATCACCACCGTGCGGCCGACGCGCGCCTGCCGCAGGTGCGCCAGGATGCGCGCCTCGGTCTCGGTATCCACCGCCGACAGCGCGTCGTCCAGCAGCAAGAGCGGCGCATCGGCCAGCAGCGCCCGCGCGATGGCCACGCGCTGGCGCTGCCCGCCCGACAGCGTGACGCCGCGCTCGCCGACCGGCGTGTCGTAGCCTTTGGGCAGGCGCTGGATGTCGTCGTGCACGGCGGCCAGCCGCGCTGCGTTTTCCACCTCGGCGCGGGTGGCGCCCGGCTTGGCCAGCGCGATGTTCTCGGCCACCGAGGCGGAGAACAGGAACGGCTCCTGCGGCACCCAGGCGACGGCCGAGCGCAGCGCGTCCAGCGTGTAGTCGCGCAGGTCGATGCCGTTCCAGCGCAGCCGCCCGGCGTCGGGCGTGCGCTGGCGCAGCAGCAGCCGCAGCAGGCTGGACTTGCCGGCGCCGGTGGGGCCGACCAGGCCCAGCGTGCGGCCCGGCGCC
>NZ_JACCWG010000008.1 GCF_013697775.1 Ramlibacter sp.
ACGACGCGCTGGCCGCGATCGAACGGTACGACGGCGCCGTCAATGCGATGCTCTTCACCGACCCCAGACGGGGCGCTCGCGCAGGCGCGGGCCTCCGAGCAGCGCTGGCGCGCCGGGACGCCGTACAGCCGCTGTGACGGGGTGCCGGCGACGATCAAGGACATGTTCTGGACCCGGGGCTGGCCGACGGTGCGCGGCTCGACGCTGATCGACCCCGCCGGGCCGTGAGAGGAGGACGCGCCGGCGGTCGCGCGGCTGCGCGCATCGGGGGCGGTGTTGCTGGGCAAGACCTGCACCGCGGAGTTCGGCTGCAAGTGCGACACCAACTCGCCGGCCACCGGCCTGAGCCGCAACCCATGGGATCCGCGCAGGAGCCCCGGCGGATCGTCGGGCGGATCGGCCGCGGCGGTGGCCGCCGGCATGGGGCCAATCTCGGTGGGAACGGACGGCGCAGGCAGCGCCCGCGTTCCGGCGGCGTTCTGCGGCGCGTTCGGCCTCAAGCCGAGCTTCGGCCGCGTCCCGGCCTTTCCGCCTTCGGCATTCGGCTCGCTGTCGCACGTCGGCATCCTGACGATGAGCGTGCAGGATGCGGCCCTGGCGCTGAATCTCCTCGTGCAGCCCGACGCGCGCGACTGGACCGCGCTACCGCCGGATGCGACGGACTTCCTGGCGGACCTGGGCCAAGGTGTTGCCGGGCTGCGCATTGCGTATGCGCCGCGGGCGGCTCCCGGCGGCGCGGTGGACGCCGAAGTCGCCGACGCCGTGGCGCGCGCGGTGGATGCCTTCAAGGATATGGGGGCGCGGGTGCAGGAAGTGGACTTTCCCGTCGAGGGTGCGATGGACACGATCGGCCCGCTGTGGCTGTCGGCGTCGTGGTACGTGTGGCAAGGCTTGAGCGAAGCGCAGCAGGCCGTGTGCGATCCGGACTTCCGCGACCAGGCGCTGCAGGGACGCGCGGTGTCGGCGGTGGACGTCCACCGCGCCTCGCAGCAGCGCGCCATGCTCGGCTCGCGCATGAAGCAGTTCATGGGCGAGCACGACCTGCTCGTGACGCCGACGGTTCCCATCGCGGCCTTCGAGGCGCAAGCCGCGGGCAGCCGTCCGGTGGATCTCGAATCGCTGGTCGGCTGGGCCCCGTTCACCTATCCGTTCAACCTGACCCAGCAGCCCGCGGCCAGCATTCCCTGCGGCCTCACGCGCCGCGGGCTGCCCATCGGCCTGCAGCTGGTCGGCCCGATGTTCGGCGACGCTTTGGTGCTGCGTGCCGCATGCGCCTACGAACGCATCCGGCCCATCGCGCGGCCGCCGCTGCCCAAGGAGTGCGCATGAGCAACCACCAGCGCGGGCTCGACCTGCTCGCCCGCATCGAGCCCGACGTCGAGGGCCGCGTCGCCCGCCTGGCCGAGCTGCACCCGGATGCCGCGCGCTACGTGGTCGAGTTCGGCTTCGGCGAGATCCTGTCGCGCCCGGGGCTCACGCTGCAGCAGCGCGAGCTGATCACCGTGGCCGCGCTGGCCGCGATGGGAACGGCGCCGGCACAGCTGAAAGTTCACGTGGCGGCGTGCCTTAGACTGGGCGTCAGCCGCACGGAAGTGACCGAAGCCATCCTGCAGATGGCCTTCTACGCCGGCTTCCCGGCGGCGCTCAACGGCTTGTCCCTGGCCAAAGAAGTGTTCGCGCAGATTGAGGCCCCCGATTGAACGCATCGAACAGTGCCCGCATGAGTCCCGCCGACATCGCGCTGGGCTTCCTGGTGGTGGTGATCTGGGGCGTGAATTTCGCGGTCATGAAGTACTGCATCGAAGGCATTCCGCCTATGCTGCTGGGCGCCTTGCGCTTCATCCTGGTCGCGCTGCCGGCCATCTTCTTCGTTCGCGCGCCCGCGGTGCAGCTGAAGTTCTACGTGCTGTACGGGCTGACGCTTTCCTTCGGCCAGCCGGCGCTGCTGTACCTGGCGATCAAGTGGGGCATGCCGTCCGGCCTGGCCTCGCTGGTGCTGCAGTCGCAAGCCATGTTCACCCTGGTGTTCGTCAGCGCGTGGCTGAAGGAACCCTGCCGCCCCACGCAGTGGACGGGCCTGGCCCTTGCCGCCGTGGGCATGGCCCTGATCGGGGGCGGGCATGGCGTCTCCATGCCGCTGGCCGGCTTCATCCTCACGGCGCTGGCGGCGGCGATGTGGGCGGCGGGCAACGTGGTCACGCGCATCCTCGCGCGCCATGGCGCGCCGGTCGATCCGCTGGGCTTCGTGGCCTGGTCGAGCCTGGTGCCCATCCCGCCGTTCCTGCTTCTGTCGTACATGTTCGAGGGCCCGGCCGCCATTGCCAGCAGCCTGCGTGCGATCAGCTGGACGTCAGCCGCGGCCGTGCTGTTTCTCTCGTGGGCGGCAACGCTGCTGGGGTACGCGATCTGGAGCAGGCTGCTCTCGCGCTACCGCGCCGGCAGCGTCGCGCCGCTGTCCCTGCTGGTGCCCTTCATCGGGCTAGCGGTGGGATGGATCGCGTTCGGCGAAACTTTGGTGCCGCTTCACGTCTACGGCGGCCTGACCCTGGTCCTCGGCCTGTCGATCAACTTCTTCGGGCTGCCCGCGGCGTCCCTTGCAAGGCTGCGCCACCGGCGCGGCCTGAGCAGGCCGGAGTGATTCAGCGGGCTTGTGGCGCTGTGCCCGCGGCAATGGCGCGCCGGGGCGCGGTCCTCCGGTGCGTGACGTAGAGCGTCAGGCCCGTGAACGACAGGCCGCCGACCAGGTTACCCAGCACGGTCGGGATCTCGTTCCACAGCAGGTAGTCCATCCACGTGAAGTGGCCCCCCAGCAGCAGGGCGGAGGGGAACAGGAACATGTTGACGATCGAGTGTTCGAAGGTCATGTAGAAGAACAGCATGATGGGCATCCACATGGCGATCACCTTGCCGCCGACGGTGGTGGAGAGCATCGCGCCGACGACGCCGGTGGACACCATCCAGTTGCACAGCATGGCGCGCACGAACAGCGTCAGCATGCCGGCCGCGCCGTAGTGCGCGTAGCCCACGGTGCGGGTCTCGCCGATCACGGCGATGGCCTTGCCCACCGCGTTGGGCGCGGTGGAAAAGCCGAAGGTGGTGACGATCGCCATCATCACGGCCACCGTGAAGGCGCCGCCGAAATTGCCCGTGAACACCAGTCCCCAGTTGCGCAGCACGCCGTTCCAGGTGGCGCCGGGGCGCTTGTCGATCAGCGCCAGCGGCGCCAGCACGAACACGCCGGTGAGCAGGTCGAAGCCCAGCAGGTACAGGATGCAGAAGCCCACCGGGAACAGCACGGCGCCGGCCAGCGGCTGCCCGGTCTGCACGTTGATGGTCACCGCGAACCAGGCGGCCAGTGCCAGGATGGCGCCGGCCATGAAGGAGCGCACCAGCGTGTCGCGGGTGGACATCATGATCTTGGATTCGCCGGCGTCGACCATCTTGGCGACGAACTCGGAAGGGACGATATAGGCCATGCCTCAAAGCAATAGTTGGATGCCGAATAGTGACAATGTCGCAAACAATGATAGCTTAATTAATTTGCAAAATTAATTACTATCAGCTCCATTTGTGTCGAGTTTCAAAGGGAGTTGTCCATGAATCGCAGACTCGCAGTTCTCGGCGCCGGCAGTGCCGCCCTCCTGGCCTGCACGGGCGAGCTGGCCCGCGTGCATGCGCAGGGCGTCTGGCCCGCGCGCCCGGTCCGCCTGGTGATTCCGTTCCCGCCGGGCGGAACGCTGGACACGGTCGCGCGGATCGTCGCGCCCCGGCTGTCGGAGCGGCTGGGCCAGCCGATGGTGGTGGAGAGCAAGCCCGGCGCCGGCGGGCTGGTGGGCACCGCCGAAGTGGCTCGCGCCCAGCCCGATGGCTACACGGTGCTGATGGTGTTCGACACCCATGCCGTGAACCACCACCTGTACCGCAACATCGCGTTCGACACCTTCAAGGCGTTCGCGCCCATCAGCCTGCTGACGACCACGCCGATGACGCTGGTGGCCTCCGCCAAGCTGGGCGTCAGGAGCGTGGCGGACCTGGTGGCCAAAGCCAAGGCGGCGCCGCGCGCGGTGTCCATGGGGCACACCGGTGTCGGCAGTTCCAACCAGCTGTCGGCGCTGAAATTCGGCCAGGCGGCGGGCGCCGCGTTCACCGAGGTCGCGTACAAGGGAGCGGGGCCCTTGCTGGCCGACCTGATGGGCGGGCACGTGGACGCCGCCTTCATTGCCTTGCCGGTGGTGCTGGGCGCCATCCAGTCGGGGCACGTCGCCGGGCTGGGCGTGGCATCCGCCGCACGCATGCCGCAAGCCCCGCAGCTGCCCGCGCTGGCCGAAACCTTCGCCGGCTTCGAAAGCACCTCATGGATCGGCATGGTGGCCCCCGCGGGCGTTCCCAAGCCCGTGCTGGACCGGCTTCACCAGGACGTGGTGGCCGTCCTGCAGGACGCTGGCGTGCACGCGCAGCTGGCCGAGCGCGGCTTCTCGGTGGAAGGCTCGACGCCGGCGCAGCTCGCCGCGTGGATCCGGCGCGAGTCGGACCGGCTGGGCGCACTGATCCGGCAGAACAACATCTCGGCGGGCTAGGTGTCGAGTTTCACTAGGTTGTTCATAGCCGGAATGCGGCTCATGGGCGGCTGGTGGTTCAGAGCGGAGTGTGGCCGAAGCCAGTTGTAGTGGTCAACGAAGGGCTGCAGAGCGGCTCGGCG
>NZ_JACCWG010000021.1 GCF_013697775.1 Ramlibacter sp.
GCGCCGGTGCGGGCGGCGCGACGGCGGCCGATGCGACGGGCCGCGCGGCAGGCGCCACCGGCACGGGCAGCGGCTTGACCTTGTTGCGGTCGGGAATCTCGATGGGGATGTCGACGGGAATCGGGCGCGGCTGCGTGTCGAACAGCAGCGGGAAACCCGCCACGCCGGCCAGCACCAGCACCACGGCGCCGATCAGGCGATGCCGCGCGCGGCGGCGCAGCGCTTCCACGCTTTCGGGCTGCGACGAACCCGCAGCCATCGGCTCGTCGCCACCTTTGCGGAATTTGAACAAGGCCATGAACGTGTCGCGCCGGAATCAGATGTGTGGCGGGATCGCGGAGTGTTCACGCGCCCAGATGCCTGGCTTGCAGACGGGGTGTGCCGTCCTTCAGGACGCCCCCTACCGTGTAGAACGATCCGAAGACCACGATTCTATCAGCGGGGTTCGCGGCGGCCACCGCGGCGGCGAGCGCCTGCGCGGGGTCCGCGTGCAGGCTCACCGGCACCTCGCGCGGAATCCGCATCTGCTTCCAGCGCTCGGCCAGGTCGGCGGCGGCGGCGGCGCGCGGCGTGGGCAGGTCGGTGAAGTACCAGCGGTCGGCCAGCGGCGCGATCTTCGCGAACATCGGGGCGAGGTCCTTGTCGGCCATCGCGCCGAACACCATGTGCGTGGCCGGATAGAACCCCATGGCGTCCAGGTTGGCCGCCAGCGCGGCCACCGAATGCGTGTTGTGCGCCACGTCCAGCACCAGCACCGGCTCGCCGGGCACGATCTGGAAGCGCGCCGGCAACTCCACCATCGCCAGCCCGTTGCGCACCGCCTGCGCCGGCACCGGCAGGCGCGGGCGCAAGGCTTCCAGCGCGGCCAGCACGCCCGATGCGTTGACCAGCTGGTTGGCGCCGCGCAGCGCCGGATAGGCCAGGCCCGCGTAGCGCCGCCCGCGCCCGGCCCAGGACCATTGCTGCTTGTCGCCTGAAAAGTTGAAGTCGCGCCCCAGCAGCCACAGGTCGGCGCCCAGCGCCTGGGCGTACGCCACCACGCTGTGCGGCGGCATCGGGTCGCTCACGATGGCGGGCCTGCCTTCGCGCAGGATGCCGGCCTTCTCGCGGCCGATGCTCTCGCGGTCCGGCCCCAGGAATTCCATGTGGTCCAGGTCGATGCTGGTGACGATGGCGCAGTCGGCGTCGACGGCATTGACTGCGTCGAGCCGGCCGCCCAGGCCGACCTCGAGGATGGCGGCGTCCAGCCCGGATGCCGCCATCAGGCTCAGGATGGCCAGGGTGGTGAATTCGAAGTACGTGAGCGTGGTGTCGCCGCGCGCGGCCTCCACACGCTCGAAGTGCGGCACCAGCGCGTCGGCGGTGGCAATGTCGCCCGCGACGCGGCAGCGTTCCTCGAAATGCACCAGGTGCGGCGAGGTGTAGACGCCGGTACGGTAGCCCGCCTGCAGCAGGATGGCTTCCAGCATGGCGCAGGTGGAGCCCTTGCCGTTGGTGCCGGCCACGGTGATCACCGGGCAGTCGAAGCGCAAGGCCATGGTCGCGGCCACGGCCTGCACACGCTCCAGGCCGAGCGCGATGGTCTTGGGATGCAGGCGCTCGCAGTGTGCCAGCCAGTCTTGCAGGGAATCCATGGGCGCGATTGTCACAGGCCGCGCGGCCAACCGCGAACAAGGTTCAGCGATTCATGCAATTCCGTTCAAGACCCGGCGGGCGGCCTCGGCCATCCTGCACGAACTCCAGCAACAGGCCTGCTATGAACCGAGATCGTTTTCCCGCCCTTGCGGCTTCCCCATGGATCCGCCTGGACGGCCCTTCCGGCAGCCTGGTGCTCGACACGGTCGCCAAGGCCGTGCACGACCACCTTGGCGGACCGGACGTGGCCAACCTGGACGCCACCTCGGCGGCTTCCGAGGCCACGGCGCATCGCCTCGCGCGCTGTCGCGAGGCGATGGCTTCGCTGCTGGGAGTCGCGCCCGACGGCGTGATCCTCGGTGCCTCGGCCACGGCGCTCACCGCCATGCTCGCGCGGGCCGTCGCGGCGCAGCTGCGCCCAGGCGACGAGATCGTCTGCAGCGAACTGGACCACGACGCCAACGTCAGTCCTTGGCTCGCCGCGGCCGCGCGCAGCGGCGCCACCGTCCGCATCGCCCAGGTGGACGGCCGCACGCTGGACCTGGAAACGGACGCGGTCGCGCGGCTGCTCACGCCGCGCACGCGCTGGGTCGCGCTGACCGCCGCTTCCAACGTCACGGGCACCATGCCGGACGTGGCGGCCATCGCCGACGCGGTGCATGCGCGAGGCGCGCGCCTGTTCCTGGACGGCGTTCATGCGCTGCCCCATGGCCCCGGCACGCTGCGCGCGTGCGGGGCCGACGCGGTGGTGTGCTCGGGCTACAAGTGGTTCGGGCCGCACCTCAGCGCGCTGTGCGTGCAGCCTCGGACACTCGACGGGCTGCAGCCCGAGAAGATCCGGCCGGCACCGGCCGAGGCGCCACGGGCCTGGGAGCACGGCGCATTGCCGTTCGAGCTGTTGCCCGGCCTGCAGGAGGCTTGCGGCTATCTCCACGCGCTGGATTGGGCCGGGGTCGAGCGGCACGAGGCCGTCCTGCTCGCCGTCCTGCTCGAGGGGCTGCAGCGGCTCGATGGCGTGACGCTGCTCGGCGCGCCCCGGCGCCGCACCGCGACAGTGGCCTTCGTGGTTGCCGGGCGCGCGCCCGCGCAAGTCGCGCAGGCGCTGGCGCGGCGCAGGATCGCGGTGAACCACGGCAACTGCTACGCCGTGGAGCTTTTTCGCAGGCTGCCCCTACGACGCGTGCCTGCGCGCCGGGGTGCTGCACTACAACACCATGGACGAGGTGCACGCCCTGCTGGAAGCGCTGCGCGATGTCCTCACAGGGAGCGAGGCATGAACGATCCTGTGGCCGGGCTGGACGCGTGGCTGCGCGGCGAATTCGTGCGGATCAACACGGAACTCGAGAATGCCTATTTCAGCGAACGCGTGGACGTGATCACCGGGCGCCCGGCGCTCGACACGCTCAAGCTCAACCTGCTGCGCGAAGGCGGGCTGCGCATGGAGGCGCTGCGCGCGGTGGACACGGCCCGGATGCAGCCCGAAGCGCGCTATGCGCTGCTGGGCATGGTGGGCTTCTACCTGGCGGCCTGCCGGCGGCACGAAGCGGCTCTGGGTGACGCGATGGGCGGGCAAGAAGCAGCATGGACCGTCGCCATGCAGATCGGCGGCAGCCTGAGCGTGGTGCCGCGCTTCGTCTTCGCGCACCAGGCGCTGTTCAACGAGGCCGTGGGCGGGCGCTACCACACGTTCACCGCGCTGCGCGACGAGCAGACCTGGATCGAGTTCAATACGCTGGCTGTCCTGGCCTACCGGCGCGCCGCCGACGCGCTGCGCGAGGTCACGCGCATGGGGCCTTCGAACCCGGTGGCGGCGTATCCGCTGGAACACGCCCATGCCGCGCTCGGGGACGTGCTGCGGTTCAACCGGGAATTGTCCGACCAGCTGGACGTGGAGCGCTTCTACTTCAGCATCCGGCCATACTTCAAGAGCCATCCCGTCGGCCACGCCGACTACCGCGGCGCCAATGCGGGCGACTTCGCCGCCGTCAACGAAATCGACGTGGCGCTGGGCCTGTGCAGCATGCGCGACCCGTTCTACCAGGGTGTGGTGCACCAGAAGCTCGGGCACGTGCCGCCGGGGGACCAGCGGGCGCTGCGTGATTTGGGCCGTCGGCCATCGCTGCTGCTGGAGTTTTGCGGCGAGCTGGATCGGCATGGCGCCACACCGCAGTGGCGCGCCAACGCCGCCAGGCTGCTCGACGTGTGCAAGGCCCATGCCGGCGCATACGCTTTTCATCACCAGCGGCTGGTCAAGCCGTTCCTGGTGCAGCCCGCCGGCAGGGCCGCCTCGGCGCATTCCGCCGGCATCACTTCCAGCGGGCCGCCGCTTCAGGAGGTGGTCGCGATGCTGGAGCGGCTGCTGGCGCTGCGCGCGGCGCGCGACACGCGCGGCGGCAACCAGGCAGGCGAGGCGATTGCGCACATCCGCGCCGCGCTGGCTCAGCCATGAACCAGCGGCGCGCACGCATGGCATCATGGCCCCATGGCTGCGACGCTCTACGGCATTCCCAACTGCGACACCGTCAGGAAGGCCCGCGCCTGGCTGGCTGAGCAGGGCGTGGACCACCAGTTCCACGATTTCAAGAAGCAGGGCGTGCCGCGGCCGCGCTTGGCCGCATGGATGCAGCAGGTGGGTTGGGAAAAACTGCTCAATCGCAAGGGCACCATGTGGCGCAAGCTCGACGACGCCACGCGCGAGGGTGTGACCGATGCCGACAGCGCCCGCGCCGTCATGCTGGCGCAGCCCAGCGTCATCAAGCGCCCGGTGGTGGAGTGGCCCGGCGGCGAGACCACGGTGGGGTTCGATCCGGCCGCCTGGGCGTTGCTCGTATGCCGCTGAGCGGGAACTTTTACAGCAGCTTTACGCCCTGTTCAGGGCGCGCGCGCGGGGCGCGTGCCTAGAATTTGAGCATCTCAGCCAAAGAGAAGGAACATCATGAAAAAAGCAGTTCTGTCGATGATGGGACTTGTGGCTGTGGCCGCGGGCGCGCAGGAAGTCGGGCGCGTGGTCTCCACGGTGCCGCTCGTGCAGCAGGTGGCCGTGCCGCGCCAGTATTGCAGCCAGCAGCAGGTGGTGCAGCAGCAGAGCTCGGGCGGCGGCGCCCTGATCGGCGCGGTGGTGGGCGGCCTGCTGGGCAACACCATCGGCCACGGCTTTGGCCGCGCGGCGGCCACGGGCGTGGGCGCGGTGGTCGGCGCCGGCGTGGGCAACAGCATCGAGACGCGCGACGGCTATCCGCAGGCGGTGCAGCAGTGCGCCACCCAGAACAGCTATGAGAACCGCACCGTGGGCTACAACGTCACGTACGAATTCGGCGGGCGCCAGTACACCACGCAGATGCCGTACGACCCGGGCCCGACCGTGCGGTTGCAGGTCACGCCGATGGGCAGCGGCCCGGCGCCGGCGTATCCGGCCGCGCAGCCGATGCCCGGCACTGTGAGCGCGCCGCCGATGGTGAGCGCGCCCCCGAGCGGTTACGAGCAGCAGTTCGTGGAGGCCACGCCGGCCATCGTGCAGGTGCCCAGCACCTACGTCTATCCGGCAACCACGGTGGTGTACCCGGCCTATGCGCCTCGCTACTACTATCCGCCGGTCAGCCTGTCGATCGGCCTGGGCGGCTACTGGGGCGGCGGGCACCGCCACCACTGGCGCTGAAACCCGGCGCGCGAATCTCACATCCGCCAAAACCGCTGCCCGTGCAGCGGTTTTTTTTCATGAATCTGTTGCGCATTACGGATGCTGACACCTTGAAGCGGGATTTCCTCCAGCTCTGCTGTTGAATGGCTGTCGAGCAGAGGAGCCCGTTTTGATCCAGATCCCCACACGCGCCGACGCGCCCGCGCCGGCAGACGATGCCGTTGCCTCAACGGCCGAGGCACTGCAGGCGCCGTCCTCCGCCCTGGCGGCCGCCCTCGCGGCGTCGGCCCTGCTGGCAGCCTGCGGC
>NZ_JACCWG010000027.1 GCF_013697775.1 Ramlibacter sp.
GGCGGCGGTGGCGGTGGCGGTGGCGGTGGCGGTGGCGGCGGTGGCGGCGGGGCCGGCACTTGTGCAAAGACCACCGGCGCCAGGCACATCTGCAGCGTCGGCGAGCTCACGCCTTCGCTCATGGTCCAGACACTCGCGAAATTCCAGTTGGGGGCCAAAGGGGTGTTGTCCGGCGTTGCCGTGGTGAAGTTCGCCTGCTTGCGCATATTGGCGGTGGGCATGCCCCTGGCACCCGCACCTCCCGCGCTGAGTGCCTGGCCGGACAGGGTGGTGTCCCAGAAGCTGTTGGTGACGCTGCCGCCGTTCATGAACCCCACCAGCCCGCCCACCGGCACGGCGCCAGTCACGGCGCCGGACGAATAGCTGTTGCTGATGAGCCCGTCGTTCCATCCGATGAGGCCGCCCACGTTGCCACCCGCGGTGGCCACTTTGCCCTGCGCGTAGCTGTTGGCGGTGTTGCCCGTCACCCATCCCGCCAGCCCGCCCACATAGAGCGCCGCGGTGGAGACCTTCCCGGAGGCGGAGCTGCGGCTGATGTCGCCCGTGATCCAGCCGACCAGCCCGCCCACGTAGCTGCCCGCGGAAGTCACGGAGCCGCTGGCGGAGCAGCACAGGATGTCTCCGGTGACCCAGCCGGCCATGCCTCCGACGTAGCTGCCCGTGGCGGCCACCGGACCGCTGGCGCTGGCGTAGCTGATGTCCCCGGTGTTCCAGCCCACCACGTTTCCGACATAGTTGCTGCCGCTGACGCCCTGGGTGGAACGCACGTTCACGATCTCGCCCGTGTTGTGGCCGACCAGGTTGCCCACGTAGTTGCCGCCCGAGACGCTTCCGCCGGCCAGGGTCACGTTGCGCAGCGTCGCGCCCGGCGCACCGACCGCGTACCCGAACAGGCCGACGTTGTCCGTCAGCGGCCGCGCGATGGCCAAGTTGTTGATGGTGTGGCCCAGGCCGTCGAAGTTGCCGGTGAAGTTGTCCAGCGCCGCGATCCGGCCGATCGGGTCGAAGCCCGCGCCGGCATTCCATGCGGCCGTCGGGCCAGCGTTGATGTTGCCGCCCAGCGCATAGTTGCCGGCCAGGTTGCCGCTCATGCCCTGCAGGTCGGTCGCGCTGACGCTGCCTTGCGCGCCGAGCGTGGTGATCACGGTGTAGTGGGTGGTCACGCCGTCCGAACCCTGCCTGGTGCTGAAGTTCTGGCCGGCCGGAAGGTTCACCGGGGCCAGCACGCGGTAGCCGCTGGTGTTGCCGGCGGCCACTGCCGCCTGGCCGTACACCAGCGCCAGGCTGGCGGTCACGGTGCCCGTCAGCGCGGCGTCGATGTTGATGTTGTTCTGCGCATTCAGGGTCAGCCGGTTGGCCGACCAGGCGACCGTGTCGCTGACGTTGATGTCGCCGCTCACGCCGGCGGCGCCCGCGCTGCTCAGGATGGTCACGTTGGATGTGGCCAGCTGCGCGCCCAGCAGCGTGCCGGTGATGTCGCCGTTGGCCGCGGCGATCGTGTAGTCCACCGGATCGATCAGCCACTCGCCGGTCTTGCCCCGCGCGGCGCTGGTCGTGACCCGCGCGCCGTCCTGCACGCGCACATGCGCGGCGGAAGTTTCGATGAAGCCGCCGTCGCCGCCGTTCGGCGCGCTGGCATCGAGCGTGCCACCGACATTCACGACGCCGGCCTGCATGTCGCCCATCAACCGGATGACGCCGTTGCGCGTGGACAGCGTGCGCGCCTGGATCACGCCGGTGTTGTTCACCGCGGTGGACATCAGGCCCGCCGCGGCCTGCGCGGTGAGCAGCACCTGGCCGCCGTCGGCCTGGATCAGCCCGCCGTTGTTCGCCAGTGCGCCCATCGCGCCCTGGTCCACCACCACGTTCAGCAGGTTGTCGCCCGCCACGTCGAGCGTGACGGCATTGCCGGCTGCCAGCGCGACCATGCCCAGCCGCGCGGAGATCGTGCCCTGGTTGCTCACTTCGCGGCCCATGAGGACGACGTAGCCGCCGTCCGCCTTGATCTCGCCCTGGTTGGTCACCTTGCCGGTGCCGGCGCCGGAGAACGACGTGCCGCCCGCCATGAAGGCCGCGTCGCCGAGCGACAGCGTCGAGGCGACCAGCGATCCCACGTTGACCGAGGCGCCGCTGCCGAACAGGATGCCGTTCGGGTTGACCAGGAACACCTTGCCGTTGGACGACAGCGTGCCGAAGATCGCCGAGGGATCGGCGCCCACCACCCGGTTGAGCACCACCGAACTCGTGCCGGGCTGGACGAACCGCACGGCTTCGCCCGCGGCGACGCCGAAGCTTTGCCAGTTGATCGCCGCGCGCGGCGACGTCTGCGTGACGGTGGTGGCGCCGCCGGTGCTGGAGATCGTGGCCGCGCCCGCAGTCACCTCCCCGCCCACCGGCGCGGCCTGGCTGGCGCCGGAGAACGCGGCGGCCAGCGCGGCGGCCAGGGCGTGCAGCGCGAACCTGCCGCAGCTCTTGTCGCGCGCAGAGGTGCGGGCATTGGAGTTCATGATGGCTTTCCGTTCAGAAATACTTGATGGCCTGGATCCAGAACCGGCCGGAGCGGTCCGGCGCCGACAGGGCGCGCTCGTGGCCCAGCTTGTGCGCGTAGTACGCGCGCACCATGAAGTTGCCGGGCTCGGACCAGTTCACGCCGAGGCCCGCGCCGCGCAGATTGCGGTGGTTGTCGCCGGCCGCCCACGGGTCGTGGTTGATGGTGACCGTGCCCGCATCGACGAACGCGGCCAGCTGCACCAGGCCGGGGATGGACGTGGATCGCGGCAGGTCCATGCGCGCCTCCAGCGTGGCCAGCAGGCCCTGGTCGGCGAACGACTCGCCCTCGGGGTAGGCGCGCACGGCATTCATGCCGCCCAGTTCCATCTTCTCGGAGACGTCGAGGTTCTTCCCCGCCGCCTGGCCGTTGAGGGATGCGAACAAGGAGAACGGGCCGCCCAGGCTTTGCAGCCGCATCAGGTTGAACGACAGCTTGCCGAAACCTCCGTTGCTGCGCGCGGTGGCCGCGTCCAGCGCGCGCGCGGCGGGCGTGCGGATGTCCAGATCGCCGCCGGCCAGGGTCACCGCGTAGGAGGTGAGGCCCCCGCCGCCCAGCGAATCGCTGTGGTCGCCGTACAGGCTCGCGGCCAGCACGTGGGTGCGCCGGTCGACCACCGAGGGCACCGTGTCGATCTCGTCGCGGAAGGTCTTGGCGTCCAGCGACAGCTGCGCGAAGAGGTTGCTCTGGCGCGAGCGCACCAGCGGCACGCGCGCGAACGCGCTGGCCACGCCGGCGGTGCCGTGCGCGCCCAGGGCGGCGAACTCGTGGCCCAGCTTGTAGTGCAGCGCGCTGTAGGCGACGCCGACCTGCGCGCGGCCCGCCTGCATCTGGTAGGAGATGCGCGCGTACTGCAGGCCGGAGCCGGAGCTGAGCACGCGCAGCGTCGCCACGTCGCCCAACCCCAGCGGCTCGTTGACGTTGACCGTGGCGCCCAGGCGGTACGCGCCCGTGTAGCGGTTGCCGGCGTTGTCGGCGTCGATGCTGCCGGTCACGCGCTGTCCCGGCGTCACGTCCACCAGCAGGTCGGACGTGCCGGGCTGCAAGCCCGGCGCCAGCGTCGACTTCACGTTGATGCCCGGCAGGTCCGACAGCAGCAGCAGGCGCTCTTCGAGCGGCCCGAGCGCGATCACGTCGCCGCCCGCCAGCCCCGCGAGCCTGCCGCGCATCGTGCCGTCGGACAGGTTGGCGTTGTTGCGCAGTTCGATGTTGCCGTAGCGGCCCTCGTTCACCGCGATGGTGACCGCGTTGTCCTGGATGTCCTGCGCCGGCAGATAGGCCATCGCCACGAAGTAGCCGTTGGCCCGGTAGTGCGCGGTGATCCGCCCCGCCATCGCCTGCAGCTGCGACAGCGTCAGCTCGCTGCCCGGCACGAAGCCGGCGACCGCAAGCAGCTGCGGCTCCTGGTACAGGCTCGCGCCGGTGACGCGCACGCGCCTGACCAGCACGCGGGTCTCGCCGGCCACTGCCGGTGGCGGTGCCGCGAGCGGCTCGATGCGCATCTCGGGCAGTGCGCGCGGCGGCGCCTGCGGCACCGGAATCTGCAGCAGCTGCCCGCCGGCGGTGGGCGGCTGCTGCGCGAGCAGCGGATGAGCGAACGCCAGCAGCGCGAGGGGCAGAAGCGGCTTCACCCGCGCGACACGAGCCAGCCGACGACCAGGCCGACTGCGGCGGCGGCGCCGATGACCTGCCACGGAGAGCGGCGCACATAGCCCCGCGCGTTGCCGCGCAGTTCGGCCGCGCCGCCCTTGGCCCTTGCCGTTGCATCCGCCAGCGCCTCTCGCGCGCCGTCCATCGCCTGGGTGCCCAGGTTGCGCACCAGGGTGGCCGCCTCTCGGCCGGCGGAGCTCAGGTCGTGGGAAAGCTTTTCGCCACCGGCTTGCAGTGCGCGTGTGTCGTCATGGATGCTCATTGAATGTCCTTTTCGCCGGCGTGGTGCCGACTGGACCCGAGCATCCTCCGCCTGGCCGGGAGCTGTCTGTGCGACGGGCCACAAATGGGTCAGACCGGGCCGGATGCGTAGGCGTGGAGCGTCACGACGAATTCGCTGCCCAGGTTCTTGCCGGGGCTGCGCGCGATCACCGTTCCTTCATGGGCCTTCACCAGCTGCTGCACGACGGCCAGGCCGATGCCCAGGCCCGCGCTGTCGGAGGCGGCCGCATGGGCGTCGCGCACGAACATCCCGAACACCAGGGGAAGCGCCTCCTGCGTGATGCCGATGCCGTTGTCGCGCACGCACACCATGACGACACCGGCGCCGCGCGTCACTTCGAGCGCGATGTCGCCGCCCTCCTGGGTGTACTTGGACGCGTTGTCCAGCAGGTTGCCGAACACCTGCACCAGGCGCACCGCATCGCCGAGCACCTTCAAGGTCCCCGAAGGCATGGCGCAGCTGAACCGCTGCCGGCGCGCGTCGATGCGCGGCCGGCTGGTTTCGATGGCGAGATCCAGCAGCGGAACCAGTTCGACCAGGGTGCGCTCCAGCCGGAAATTGCCGGCGCCCATGCGCGAGCCGTCCACCAGGTCGTTGATCAGCCGCGACATCTGTGCGACCTGGCCCTTGATGGTCGCCTGCAGGCGGGCGTGGCCCGCGTCGTCGCCGCGCGCGCCGTCGAGCATGTGCGCGGCCAGCCGCAGCGGCATCAGCGGATTGCGCAGTTCGTGCGCGACCATCACCAGCAGCGCCGTCTGCCGCTTCTGCGCATCCTGCGCCTCGGCTTCGCGCGATTGCGAGGCCCCGGCGGCAATGAGCAGCTTGCGGTTTTCGTCGCCGAGCGCGAGCGCGAGCGCGAGCGCGCGGGTGCGAGCCAGCTCGACCTGCAGCGCGTGCATCTCGGCGCGGTGGGACAAGCCTGCGTTCATGTGCTGACTCTTCGTCGCGTGATTTCGAGACCGATGCCGCGGTAGCCGAGGAAGCGGCATGCGGAGCCGAACATGGGCTCGCCGCTCACCTGGAACATCTGCTGCGTGCCGTCCGGGTTGGTGCGGCTCAGGACGAAATCCAGGAACGGCTCGCGCGCCTCGAGGGCCGCCTGCAGCGCTGCCCGCTCGGCAGCGTTCCAGCCGGAGTCCTGCCCGGGGCCGTGGTCCTTGAACTCCTCCACCCGCAGGCCCAGCATTTCCAGCACCGGTCCCGACACCTTGGTGAAGTTGCCGTGCTCGTCCTGTTCCCAGTACCAGTCGGACGCGAGTTCGGTCAGGCTGCGGTAGCGCGCTTCGCTCTCGCGCAGTTCGGCGGTGCGTTCGCGCACGGCTTCTTCCAGTTCGCGGTTGTGGCTCTCCAGGCGCTTGTACAGCAGCCGGACTTCCAGCATGTTGTGCACGCGCGTCTTCGCCTCCACCAGGTCGAAGGGCTTGCTGAGGAAGTCCTTGGCGCCGGCCTGCAGCGCGCGCACCTTGTGCCCGGGCTGCGCGGTGATGACGAGGACGGGGAGATAGGCGTCGCGCTCGTTCGTCTTCAGCGCCTCGATCACCTGGAAACCATCCATGCCGGGCATCTGCAGGTCCAGCAGGATGAGGTCGTAGTCGTTGCGCTGGTGCAGCGCGCACACCTGCGTCGGATCCATCGTCGACGTGACCTGCGTGTAGCCGGCCTGGTGCAGCGTTTCCTCGAGAAGGGCAATGTTCGTCGGCTGATCGTCGACGATCAGGATGCGCGCATCCCTGAAGGGCAACGCGATGGGGGACTCCGCGGCGGCGATCATGCTTTCTTCTCCCTGGCGGCGCGCGGCTGTTCCGCATGCAGCAGCGCGCCGTCCAGTGCTTCCATGAATTTGTGGACCATGATGGGCTTGGTGATGTAGTTGAAGAAGCCCGCGTCCAGGCCCTTCTGGATGTCGCGCGGCACCGCGTTCGCGCTGAGCGCGATGATCGGGATGTGGGCCGTGAGCGGATCGCCGTGCAGGAAGGCCATCGCATCGATGCCGCTCAAGCCCGGCAGGTTGATGTCCATCAGGATCACGTCGGGCATGTAGGCGCGCGCGTATTCGATGCCCAGCTTGCCGTCCGCGGCGCTGAGCAGCCGCAGGTCCGGGCGGCGCGCGATCAGCTGCTCGACCAGCTCCAGGTTGGCGGGGTTGTCCTCCACGTAGAGGATGGTGCGCACGGGCGCGCCGTCCACCATGCCGGGCTGCGCCGTGGCATGGTCGCGGTGTTCGAGCGCGGCGAAGCTGGGCGCCTGCGCCAGCGCCAGTTCGGCCCAGAACACGCTGCCGACGCCGACGGCGCTTTCCACCCCGATGCGCCCGCCCATGAGTTCGACCAGGCGCTTGGTCACGACCAGGCCGATGCCCGTGCCCTCCTCGCCACCGGATTCCCGACCGAGCCGGTTGAACGGCTTGAACAGCTGGTCGAGCTGCTCGGGCGACAGGCCATGGCCGGTGTCGCGCACGCTGATGCGCACCGCGCCGGAAGGCACGCGCTGGCACTCCACCGTGACGGTGCCTTCCGGCCGGTTGTACTTGATGGCGTTGAACAGCAGGTTGATCAGCACCTGCTTGACGCGGGTGCGGTCGGCGGTCACGAAGCTGGGCGCGTCGAACTCCGGGAAGCGCATGGAAATGTTGCGCGAGCGCGCCTGCGGCTCGATCATCGCGCGGCATTCGGACAGCACCTCGGACAGCGACACCGGCTCGTTGGACATGGTGACGTTGCCCGACTCGATCAGCGCGAGGTCGAGGATCTCGTTGATCAACTCCAGCAGGTACCAGCCGGCTTTCAGAATCTGGTCGATGCTGCGTTTTTGCGGCACGCTGGGCGGCGGCGACGCCGATGCGAGCAGCTGCGCGAAGCCGAGGATCGCATTGAGCGGCGTTCGCAGCTCGTGGCTCATGCTGGAGAGAAAGTCCGACTTGGCGCGGTTGGCCTTGTCGGCAGCCGAAAGCGCTTCCTTCAGGGCCAGCTCGGTGTTCTTGCGCGCGGAGTTGTCGGTGCCGATCAGCAGGTAGCCGATCAGCAGGCCATCGTCGTTGCGCAGCGAGGTGACCGACACGATGGCCGGGAAGCGGCTGCCATCCTTGCAGATGTAGGTGAGCTCGTAGATGTCCTCGATGTCGCGCGACGCCTTGTAGGCCAGCGCTTCGAAGCCCGCCGCGATCGGCGTGCCCAGTTCCGCAGTGAGCGCGCGGGCGCGCGCCGCGACCTCCTGCGGATCATGGATGTCGCTGGGGCTGATGCGGTTGACCACGTCGCCGGCGGCGTACCCCAGCATCCGCTCGGCGCCGACGTTGAACAGCTGGATGATCCCCCGCTCGTCGGTGGCGATGATCGAGAAATTGGGGCTCGTGAGAATGGCCTTCTGCAAGGCCCCCGCCTTCAGCAGCGCCTGCATGGCCGCGGCTTCGCCGCTTGCCTCCTGCGTCGGATGCGCCTGGGTTGGCTGCGTGGACTCGGCTCTGGCTTCGGGCATGGATTCCTCTGGATGCCCTGTAACTCTACCGTTGTGCCCCGCCGCCGTATGTGCGGTGGTCCACATACGCAGGGTCAGGCGGCCAGCGCCGCCGGTTGCACGCGTGGCACGTCGCAAAGCAGGCGGCCGAATTCGAGCTGCACGCAGCCGTAGCATTCGCAGACGGCCTGCTCCAGCCCCGGCCGGTCCAGCACTTCGATGTGGCCGCGGCTGTAGCGGATCAACCCCGCGCGCTGCAGGTTGCCGGCCGCTTCGGTCACGCCCTCGCGCCGCACGCCCAGCAGGCTCGCCATCAGTTCCTGCGTCAGGGTGAGGCCCGCGCCCGAAGAGCGGTCCAGGCTCAGAAGCAGTGTCCGGCAGACCTGCTGTTCGACCGAGTGGTGGCGGTTGCACACGGCCGTCTGGGTCATTTGCGTCATCAGCGCCTGCGTGTAGCGAAGCAAGAGGCGCAGCACCGGCCCGCCCCGGTCGAACTCCTCCTTCAGCAGATGCGCCTTGAGGCGGTATCCGTGGCCCGCGCCGCGCACGACGGCACGGCTGGGGGTGGTCTCGCCGCCCATGAAGATCGACGTGCCCACGATGCCCTCGTTGCCGACCACCGCGATTTCCGCCGACGCGCCGTCGCGCAGCAAATACATGTGCGAGACGATGCAGGTGGTGGGGAAATAGACGTGGTCCAGGCGCCCGCCCGATTCGTACAGCACCTGGCCCAGGGGCATCGGCACCAGTTCGAGGTGCGCCGACAGCCGGTCGAATTCGGTGGCTGGCACGGCCGCGAGAAGGTGATTCTGGGTCGTGCTGTGGGGAGCGGGCATGCAGGCTTTCGGCGAAAGAAGGCCAGGAATGGCCGAGGACTGCCTAGATCATTGTGCGTCCAGCGGTCGCTGCGTCGGCAACTGCTTTCGTGCGAAACCGTACAGACGCGGGAAATATTGTGCCCGAAGCTGCGGCATGCGTCCTAAAGGCCGCCCGATGACGAACAACCTACCGCGAAAGACTTCCATGACAACACGCCCGCGGGCCTTCTCTTTCGTCCTGGCCGCAACAGGCCTCGCGCTCGCAGGGCTGCTGGCCGCGGGCACCGCATCGGCCGCCGGCGCGAAGCCATCCGAAGCGCAACTGCGCTACAAGCAGGAGCGGGCGAAGTGCATGCGCGGCGAGTCCAACCAGGACCGCGCCACGTGCCTCAAGGAAGCCGGCGCCGCGTTGCAGGAATCGAAGAAGCGCACGACGGCCGCGGCCGGCAGCGGTGGCGGCGAACTCGCCCAAAACCGCTTGAAGCGCTGCGAGACCTTGCCGGCGCAGGAGCGCGAAGACTGCGCGGCGCGCATGAACCAGGGAACGACCAGCGGCAGCGCGCAGACCGGCGGCGTTTTGCACGAGCTCACGGTGCCCGCGAAGTAGCCCCTCACCGTGGAAGCTTCAGCATCGCCGCCTTGAGCGCCTGAAGCGCCGCGGTCGGCATCTCGAGCAAGTCCTGAGGGGGGAAGTACATCGCGTCCTTCAATCGGTCGCGCGTCTTTTCCCCAAAAGCGGTAAGCACGACGAGCTTGACCCGGCCGTCGCCAGGCTTGGCGCGCCGCTCGACGAGACCGCGCGTCTCCAGGCGATTGACGATCCAGGTCGCGTTCGAAGCATCGCAGGACCATTCCTCGGCGAGCGAGCGCATCGTCCGGCCCGCGAGGCCGTCCAGCGTGTGCAGCGCGCGCGAGTCGTTCGGCGTGAGATCGAGCTCCGCAAGTATGCGCAGCCGTTCCCCGCTCGTCGACATGAAGTAGTCAAACATGCGGCGCCAGACCTCGGCCGCCAGCGCGCGTTTGCTCTGAGAGAGTACCGTGCTCATCGGCCGAAATTATCGCTGCACAGAGCGTCTTCAGTTTCAGGTTGTCCCGCAGATACTTGAAGTACTTAAAGTATCTGCTAGCATTGATGGCAATCAACTGGAGATAGCGATGGGCTGGTACGAGATCGCCAAAGTAGTTCACTTCATCGGACTGATCCCGCTGTTCGGATTCTTCGTCGTCTACGCGCGGGCTGGAATACAGCTGCGGGCGGCGACCACCCGCGCCGAAGCGCGGACCTGGCTCGGTCTGCTGGAGGCAACGCGCGGGATGCTGCTCGGCGGTGCTGGAATGCTGCTACTGAGCGGTGGCGCAATGGCCGCGCTGCGGTGGCGCGGCGTCTATCCGTTCATCGTCATCGGCCTCGTGACGCTACTGGCCATCTGGCTGATCTGGGTTGTCGTTGGCGCGCGGCATCTGCGTGCCATGCGTGCCGCGGTCGGAGACGGCGATGACGCGCTGGGCGCCGAGCCCGTGCGGACGATCCTCGCTCCCACCCGCTGGGGCATGATGGGAGCTCTGAACGGTGCGTCTCTCGCTGTGCTGTTCGTGATGACCACCAAGATCGATTGGCCGGGGGCGATCATCACCGTGCTGCTCGTCGCATCGCTTGCCGGCGGCATCTTCACCGCACTCGCCCACCGCCGGCGGGGGGCGGTTTCCCGGCGCCAAGCCAGGGTGGTGGCATGAGTTCCCTCGGCGGAAAAGTCGCGCTGGTCACAGGAAGCTCGCGCGGCATCGGCGCCGCGATCACCCGCAGATTCGCAGCGGAAGGTGCCCGGCTGGCGCTTCATGGACGCGATGAGCACGCCCTCTCGGGCATATGCAACGAACTCTGCGCGCAAGGACGGATGGCCGCGTACTTCATGGGAGACGTGACGAAGCTCGAGGACCTGGAGCGGATACGCCGCGACGTCGAACGACAGTTGGGCGAGGTCGACATCCTCGTGGCGAACGCGGGTGGCAGCTTCAGTCCCCCCGGCCCGCTCGAGGACGTCGACGAGGCGTCCTGGCGCGCATCAATCGACGGCAACCTCACGGCCACCTTCTTGACGATCAAATGCTTTCTGCCCGCGATGAAACGTCGCGCAAGCGGGAACATCATCACCGTGTCGTCATCGGCTGCCAGGCGTCCCATCCACATTCCCCGGTTCCTTACGCGGCGGCGAAGGCGGGAATCCAGATGCTGACGCAGCATCTCGCAGCGCAGGTCGGGCGCTGCGGGATCCGCGTGAATTGCATCGCGCCGGAGACCATCCTCACCGAACGAAACCAGCAGCGGATTCCCGATGCGCAGAAGACGGCGCTCGTCGAGCAGCATCCCCTGCAGCGACTCGGAACGCCCGATGACGTCGCCGATGCCGCTCTTTTTCTGGCCTCCGACCATTCAGCCTGGATCACCGGACTCATCATGGATGTTAGCGGCGGAGCCGTGATGGTCTAGCGATCGCATGCGTGCCTGCGGAGCAGCCCTGGGGTGTTGTTGCAGCCGGAGAACGGCTAGCTGATCGCCTGGTTGATCAGCAGGCGTGTGGACTTGTCGCGCTCTTCCACTGCCGCTCGCCACGCCTGCCACGCGGCGGCGAACATGGCCTCGTCCGAGGCGCTCTTGACGCTGTCCCACGCGGAGCGCTCAAGCCCCAGCGTTCTCTCGTAGTCGCGGATCAATGCATCGGCGGGCCGCGACGACCCCGGCTGCGCGCCGTGCTGCGGATAGGGCTCCACCGGCGCGTGCCCTTCTCCCGCCGCCTCCTGCTGCAGGCGGCGCATCTCCGCCTCGTCCCGGCTGTGCCGGTCTTTCATCGCGCGGTCGTCGTTGTCGTCCATGTCGCCTTCGATGCGTTGCGGTATGCCCATGGCGGGCATGAAGCCCTTGACGAGATGCTGAAGGGGGAAATTGGAGCGGGATAAGAGACTCGAACTCTCGACCTATACCTTGGCAAGGTATCGCTCTACCAACTGAGCTAATCCCGCATTTGCCTCAAGAGAAAGCCCACCGGAGATGGGCTTCTTGAATCTGGTGGCCTGGGGCGGAATCGAACCACCGACACGCGGATTTTCAATCCGCTGCTCTACCAACTGAGCTACCGGGCCAGAGTCGAAAATTATACCAGAGGGCCTTCTGGCTCTCCGCGAAAACCGAAGTCAGGCTGCGCTGCTGCGCTTGCCGCGCGACAAGTCCACGCCCAGCTGCTTGAGCTTGCGGTACAGGTGCGTGCGCTCCAGGCCTGTCTTCTCGGCCACGCGCGTCATCGAGCCGCCTTCCTTGGCCAGGTGGAATTCAAAATAGCATTTCTCGAAGTCGTCGCGCGCGTCGCGCAGCGGCTTGTCCAGCTCGAACACCTGGCGCGCCTGCGGGCCCATGTCCACCGGCGCCGGCATGCTCTGGCCGCCGGTCATGGCGGCTTCCACCGTCAGCTCGGTCGGCTGCTGCAGCATGGGGGGCATGACGCCGGCCATGCCGGGCTTGCGCACGGGCAGCGCAGTGGCCGCCGCGCCAATCCCGTTGCCGCCGCCGCTGTTGCGCGACAGACCCGCTTCCACCGCCTTGAGCAGCTTCTGCATGGTGATGGGTTTTTCCAGGAACGAGTGCGCGCCGATCTTGGTGGCTTCCACCGCGGTCTCGATGGTCGCGTGGCCGCTCATCATGATCACCGGCATGCTGAGCAGGCCGCCGGTGGACCACTCCTTGAGCAGCGTGACGCCGTCGGTATCGGGCATCCAGATGTCCAGCAGCACCAGGTCGGGCCGGATGCGCAGGCGCGCGGCGCGCGCCTGGGCCGCGTTTTCCGCCAGATCGACCGTGTGGCCCTCGTCGTTCAGGATTTCCGACAGCAGGTCGCGAATCCCGAGTTCATCGTCGACCACCAGTATGTTTGCCATCGAACCTGTCTGCTTGTGAGGGCGTTGCTAAGCCGCAACTCCGAATGATAACGAGACTTGCGCGCCTTGGATGACACCGTTTTCGCTGCGGTTCTGCAGATCGATGCGCGCGCCATGCTCATCCGAGATTTTTTTCACGACTGCGAGGCCCAGGCCGGTTCCCTTGGGCTTGGTCGTCACGTATGGCTCGAACGCACGTTTCAAGATGTTGTCGGGAAATCCGCTGCCGCTGTCCTGCACGATCAGGCGCACGCGCCGCCCGGCTTCGTTCCACTGCGTCTTCACGACCACCTCGCGGTGGGCGCGTCCCTCAGTCGCGTCCTGCGCGTTTTGCAACAGGTTGTGGATGACCTGGCGCAGCTGCTGCACGTCGCCCAGGATGGGCGGGCAGCGCGCCTCCAGCTCCGTCTGCACCGGGATCTGCGCCGCGCCGGAAGTGGCGTCGCCCTCTCGCGCATACAGCTGCAGCACCTCGCCGATCAACGCGTTCAGGTCCACCGGCTGCAGTTGCGCGGCCGGCAGGCGCGCGTAGTCGCGGAATTCGTTGACCAGCCGCTTCATCGCATCGACCTGGTCGACGATGGTGTGCACGGCTTTGGTGAGCAGTGCCTGTTCGGGCGCTTGCAGCTTGCCGGCGAGCTTCATTTCCAGCCGCTCGGCCGACAGCTGGATCGGCGTGAGCGGGTTCTTGATTTCGTGCGCGAGCCGCCGCGCCACTTCGCCCCAGGCCTGCGCGCGCTGCGCCGATACGATCTCGGAAATGTCGTCCAGCACCAGCAGGCGCGCGCCGCCCGGCATCGCGGCCCCGCGCGCGACCAGCGTGAGGATGTGCGCCTGCGCGGTGCCGGTGTTGCCCGCCGCCGCCACGTTGAGTTCGAACGATTGCTGCCAGTGGTCCGCGCCCTGGCGCCGCCGCTCGCCCATGAAGTCGTCGAACTGCTGCTGCACCGCCTGCGCGAAGCTGTCCATGCCGCGCAGCCCCGCCAGCGGCTGGCCTTCGTGGTCGGCCAGCTGCGCGTGCAGGATGCGCGAGGCGCCTGGGTTGGAGGCCTGGATGCGGCCCTGCGCATCCAGCACGATCACGCCGGCCGTGAGGTTGTCCAGAATCGTCTGCAGGTTGGCGCGCGCGGCGTCCACCTGGTCCATGCTTTTTTCCACGGCGCTGCGCGCATCGGCCAGCTGCTGCGTCATATCGGCGAACGAGCGCGTGAGGCCGCCCAGTTCGTCCTTGCCCTGCAGCACCGGCTTCGGGCTCAGGTCGCCCTCGGCCACTTCGCGCACGCCGGCGGCCAGCAGCAGCAGCGGCCGCGCGAGCTGATTGCCCAGCACGATGGCCAGCAGCACCGCGCCGAACACCGCCAGGAACAGGCTGAGCGTGAGCGTGCCGATGTACATGCGTCGCAGGCCCTGGCGGCCCAAGGCGCGCTCCTGGTATTCGCGATTCGCTTCCTGCACTGCCAGCGCGTTGGCCACCAGCGCCGCCGGCAGCGGCTGCACCGCCTGCAGGAAGCGAGGCTCGGCCAGCAGGCCGACGCTGGCGGCCGGCACCACGGCCAGCGCCTTCACGCGCGCATGGGTCGTGCCGGCCGGGGTGAGGTCTTCCAGGCCTTCGACCAGCGCCATGCTGCGCTGCATGCGCGCGGTGCGCAGCTGCTGCGCGGTGGGCCGCTCGGGGCTGAGCTGGAAGCGCGACTGGCCGGCGCTGGCGATCACCTGGCCCGAGTTGCTCCACAGCACAACGTCGACGGCCGAGAGCTGTTCGCGCAGGCGCTCCAGCGCCAGCGGCGCGGTGCTATCCGGCAGGTCGGCCAGCTGCGCGGCGGCGGCGCGGGTCTTGTTGGCGAAGTCGTTGGACAACGTGTCGAGCGTGGTGCGGCCCAGGCTCAGGCCGGCGTCGAGCGCGCCTTCCACCTTCACGTCGAACCAGCTTTCGATGGAACGCGAGACGAACTGGTAGGACACCACGTAGATCAGCATGCCCGGAATGATGCCGACCAGCGCGAAGATGGCCGCCAGCTTCACCAGCAGCCGGCTGCCGAACTTGCCGCGCCGCAGGCGCGAGGCCAGCCGAAGGCCGATCCACAGGATGACGGCGAGCAGGAAGCCTGCCACCAGCACGTTCAGCACGAACAGGCGGCCGTAGTTCTGCTCGTACAGCTCGCGGTTGTTGGTGGCCTGCGCCAGCAGGAACAGCAGCACGATGCCCAGCGCCACCAGCACCGCCGCGCCCACGCCCACCGCCCAGCGCACCGCGCGCGCGTTGTCCAGCAGCGCGCGCGGCGCCATGTCGCGGGGCGAGAGCTGGGTCACCGCGGCGGCTCGAGCACCAGGCGCTGGTTGCGCGTGATGCTGATGTTCCAGTCGGCCTGGCCGACGGCGCCGATCTGGAACGGGCGCGGCAGCTGCGACACGTCCAGCCGGAAGGCGAAGTCCACGTTGTAGCGCGCATCGGGCTCCAGCTCGCTCAGCTCGGCGATCTTCCAGCGCGAGATGCGCTGCACCGCGGCCAGCGCTTCGTCGCGCGACTCGAAGTTCTGGCCCAGCGACAGGCCGGCGCCGCCGATCTGCGTGGCCGACACCTGCAGGCGCCAGCGCCGCGTCAATGGCTGGAAGGACAGGCGCATGTGGCGCATGGCGGTGGCCTGGCGCTTGTCGTACCAGTACCAGCGGTCGCGAAACAGCGTGGCCTCGGCCACGAAGAACATGGGGATGCCCTTGGCAAGCGCATCCTCCACCGCCTGCGGCAGCTCGAACTGCACGCTGGCCGACAGCAGCACGCCGTCGTCGCCGCGCTCCAGGCGCAGCTGCGCCACCTCGGGATGGACGGCGCTCTGCGCGGCGGCCGGCGACAGCCAGGCCAGCGCGAACCACGCGCACAGCAGCCAGGCGGCGCGCTCAAGCATCGGGCTGAGCCGGATCGGGAGCTGGCTGGCGGGCCGGGTGCTTTTGCAGCGCGGCGTAGAAGAAGCCGTCGTGGTCACCCGGGAGATTGTCCCGGAGCCCTTCCGCATTCCCCGCGCTTTGGGGCAGCAAATGCCCGGGCGAAGGCAGCAAAACGGCTTCTTTGTGGTGCGCAACAAACGCCGCCACGCGCGCCTCGCCCTCGGCCCGGAACACCGAGCAGGTGCAGTACACCAGCCGCCCGCCCGGGCGCAGCAGCGGCCAGAGCGCTTGCAGCATCCGCTGCTGCTGCGCGGCCAGCTGCGCGATGTCGCTCTCGCGGCGCAGCCAGCGCACGTCGGGATGCCGGCGCACGATGCCCGAGGCCGTGCACGGCGCATCGAGCAGGATGGCGTCGAACGGCACGCCGTCCCACCAGCCGGCCGGCCGCTCGGCGTCGCCCGCGCGCACCTGGGCCTGCAGGCCCAGCCGCGCCAGGTTGTCCGCGATGCGGGTGCAGCGCGCCGGGTCCATGTCCAGCGCCAGCAGGTCGGCGTCGCACAGTTCCAGGATGTGGGCGGTCTTGCCGCCGGGCGCGGCGCAGGCGTCCAGGATGCGCGGGCGCGGGGTTTCCGCGAGGTCCTGCAGCACGTCCTGCAGCAGCAGCGGCGCGGCCAGTTGCGCCGCCGCGTCCTGCACCGAGAGCAGGCCATCGGCGAAGCCGGGGATGTCGTGCACCGGGCGCGCCTGTGCCAGCACCAGGCCCTGCGCGCCGACCGGCGCGGCCTCCATGCCGGCGGCGGCCAGGGTGGCCTGCATCGCCTCGCGCGAGGTCTTGCGCAGGTTCACGCGCAAGGTCATCGGCGCAGCCTGGTTGCTGGCCTGCAGGATGGCCTGCCACTGCGCGGGATGGTCGGCTTTCAGCCGCTCGGTCCACCAGCGCGGATGGTTCCACTGTGCCGCCGGCTCGCGGCCGGTCGCGGCGACCAGCGCCTCGCGCTCGCGCAAGAAGCGCCGCAGGCACGCATTGATGAAGTTGGCCTGCGGGCGCGTCCCGGCGTCGCGCTTGGCCGCTTCCACGGCCTGGTCCACCAGCGTGAACGGGGCGTACGGCGCATGGGCTTCGTCCCATGCCAGGGCGAGCGCGGTGCACAGCAGCGCATCAGGCTGCGGCGGCGGCGGGCGATTGGCGAGCAGCTTGCGCAGCGCCTCGGCACGGCCGAGCTGGCGCAGCGCGTGGAACGCCAGGGCCTGGGCGCCGGGGCGCAATTCGCCCGGAATGCGCGCGATCGCAGGCGTGGCCGATTCGCCCGCGCGCACGGCCGCCAAAACAGAAGCGGCAGCCTGTAGCTGCCGCCATAACGGAATGTCTTGCCCTGCCATGTGTCGGGCAAGCATATCACCCCGGGTGTTGCGCGCCAGCTCAGCGCGTCGCTGCAGGCTCTTACTGCCCCGGCTGCTTGGTGGTGCGCAGATAGGGCTTGATCGTCTTGAAGCCGGGGAACGCGGTCTTGGCTTCCTCGTCGCTCACCGCCGGCGTGATGATCACGTCGTCGCCGTTCTTCCAGTTCACCGGGGTGGCCACCTTGTACTTGGCCGTCAGCTGCATCGAGTCGAGCACGCGCAGGATTTCGTCGAAGTTGCGGCCGGTGGTCATCGGGTAGGTCAGCATCAGCTTGATCTTCTTGTCCGGGCCGACGATGAAGACCGAGCGCACGGTGGCGTTGTTGGCCGCGGTCCGGCCGTCGGACGTGCCTTCCTCTTCCGCGGGCAGCATGTTGTAGAGCTTGGCAACGGCCAGGTCGGTGTCGCCGATCATCGGGTACTTGACCGCCGCGCCCTGCGTCTCCTCGATGTCCGCGATCCACTTTCCGTGGTTCTCCACCGGGTCGACCGACAGGCCGATCAGCTTGGTGTTGCGCTTGGTGAATTCGGGCTCGATGCGCGCCATGTAACCCAGCTCGGTGGTGCACACCGGCGTGAAGTCCTTGGGGTGCGAGAACAGCACCGCCCAACCGTCGCCGATCCACTGGTGGAAGTCGATCGGGCCTTGCGTGGTTTGCGCCTTGAAGTTCGGCGCGATGTCGTTGATGCGCAGGGACATGAGGGCTCCTTGTTGTTGGATGGTGTCAGTGTGGGTCGGCCATGATGCGCCGCGCGCGCGGCGGCTGTCAACGCACCCGAAGTGATGATCTTATGCCGGCAGGCGCAGGCTGCGCGCGGGCTTGAAGCCGAACAGCCATGCCAGCAGCAGGGCTGGAAACTCGGCAATGGCGGCGTTGTACCGCGCCACCGCGTCGTTGAATTTCGCGGTGGCCGCATGCGCCTGGTGCACCAGCTGCGCCCGCTCGAAACTCAGGTCCTCCGGCAGGCGCGGACCCGCCAAGTCGTGCGCGTCGTCGCGCTCGGCGCGCTCCCAGGCCGTTGCCAGCACGTCCTGCGCGGCGCCCAGCGCGGCGATGCGCTCCGGGTCCAGCGG
>NZ_JACCWG010000067.1 GCF_013697775.1 Ramlibacter sp.
GGGTGCGCTGCCGCTGGCGGCCTGCGGCGGCGGCGACGACGCGCCGGCCCCCGCGCCGGCACCTGCTCCCGGCCCGGCTCCGGCACCCGCGCTGGGCTTTCAGGCCGTCAGCAAGGACCTGGCCGACCGCCTGGTGGTGGCCAGCGGCTACACCGCCACGGTGCTCTACGCCACCGGCGACTCCATCGACCCGGCCGTGGCCGACTACAGGAACGACGGCACCGACGGCGACTTCGCGCGCCGCGCCGGCGACCACCACGACGCCATTGCCTACTTCGGCCTGAACGACGCCGGCACGGCGCGCGACGCTGGCGGCACGCAGCGCGCCCTGCTGGCGATGAACCACGAGAACATCGCCGGCACGGTGACGTTCATGCACCCGGCCGGCCAGACCAACGCGGCCAGCGGCGCGCGCCCGGAAGCCGAGGCACTCAAGGAAATCCAGGCGCACGGCGTCTCGGTGGTCGAGATGGCCAAGAACAGCGGCAAGTTCGCGCTGAACAAGGCCTCGCGCTTCAACCGCCGCATCACGGCCGCCACGCCCATCGAGCTGCGCGGCCCGGTGCGCGGCTCGGCGCTGGTGAAGACGAAGTACTCGCCCGAGGGCACGGCCACGCGCGGCACCATCAACAACTGCGCCGGCGGCCCCACCCCCTGGGGCACCTACCTCACCTGCGAAGAGAACTGGGCCGGCTACTTCCGCCGCGCCACCGGCGACGACGCCGCGCGCAGCGCCAAGGAGAACATCGCGCTGCTGCGCGTGGGCCTGCGCCCCGGCCAGGCCGGCAACAATCGCTGGACCAGCGTGGTGCCCGCCGACGCCGCCAGCACGGAATTCAGCCGCTGGGATGCGAGCGTGACCGCCGCCGATGCCGCCGGCGACTTCCGCAACGCACCCAACACCTTCGGCTTCACCGTGGAAATCGATCCCTACGATCCCAATTCCACACCGCGCAAGCGCACCGCCATGGGCCGCTTCGCCAAGGAAGGCGCGACCTGCGGCCTGCCCGTGGCCGGCAAGCCGCTGGCCTTCTACATGGGCGACGACTCGCGCGGCGAATACGTCTACAAGTTCGTCAGCAAGGCGCTGTGGGACACGGCCGATGCGGCGCGCGGCGGCGTCGCCATGGGCGACAAGTACCTGGACGAAGGCACGCTCTATGTCGCCCGCTACAACGCCGACGGCTCGGGCACCTGGCTGAAGCTGGACATGACCAACGCCGCCATCACCGGCAACGCGGCCTACGCCTTCAGCGACTTGGCCGACGTGCTGGTGAACACGCGGCTGGCGGCCGACGCCGCGGGCGCGACGAAGATGGACCGCCCGGAGTGGTCCGCGGTGAACCCGAAGAACGGCGAGGTCTACCTCACCATGACGGAGAACCCCGACCGCGGCAACACCGGCTCCAGCAGCAACAACAACCCGAACCCGCCGGCGGACGCGGCGAACCCGCGCTACTGGCTGGACAAGAAGAACGGCACCACCAGCCAGAAGGGCAACGTCAACGGCCACATCGTGCGCATGCGTGAAACCGCCAGCGACGCGGCGGCCACCACCTTCAGCTGGGACATCTTCCTGTTCGGCGCGCAGGCGAAAGCCGACGCCGGCCTGGACGACGCCAACTACCAGAAGAACGTCAACCTGTCGGGCCTGAGCGAGTTCAACGACCTGTCCAAGCCGGACGGCTGCTGGTTCTCGCCTGTCACCGGCATCCTGTGGATCGAGACCGACGACAACACCTACACCGACGTCACCAACTGCATGCTGCTGGCGGCGATCCCCGGCGAGTACGGCGACGGCGGCCCGGTCACCATCGTCAACAAGGCCGACGGCAGCCCGAACGCGGCGGTCACCACCGACGTGAGCGTGGCCACGCGCATGGGCCGCAAGATGACCGACGCCACCTTCAAGCGCTTTCTCACCGCGCCGAGCGGCGCCGAGGTCACGGGCCTCACGGAATCGCCGGACGGCCGCGCGCTGTTCATCAACATCCAGCACCCGGGCGAGAACACGGCCGCAGCCAACATCGGCGACGCGACGAAGTTCGAGAGCCATTGGCCGGGCAACGGCGCCGGCGTGGCGGCCTACGGGCCCGGCGGCGCGTCGGCGCGCCCGCGCTCGTCCACCGTCATGATCACCCGCAACGACGGCGGGCTGATCGGCAAGTAAGCGATCAGGGGCGGGGCCAGAGGACCCACAGGCGCAGCGGCTGCTTGAGCCGCCCCGCGACCTCGCCGGCCTCCGGCCCCCAGCCCACGAAGTAATCGGCGCGCACCGCGCCGACGATGGCGCTGCCGGTGTCCTGCGCGAACACCAGGCGCTGCAGGTTGACCAGCCCGGAAGAGGCCAGCCAGACCGGCGTGCCGTAGGGAATGCTGTCCTTGTCCACCGCGATCGAGCGGCCCGGGGTGAGCGGCACGCCCTGCGCGCCGCGCGGGCCGAACGCCGCGTCCAGCTCGGTCAACGGCTCCTCGCGGAAGAACACCACGCGCGGATTGGTCCACAGCAGTTCCTGCAGCCGCTGCGGGTTCTGCGCCGCCCAGGCCTTGATGCCGGGCCACGTCGCGTCGCGGGTCGCGCCCTGCTGCAGCAGCCAGCTGCCCACGCTGCGGTACGGCTGGTCGTTGGTGCCGGCATAAGCCACGCGCACCAGGCGCCGGCTGCCGTCGGGCTCGGTGATGCGCAGCCGGCCGCTGCCCTGGATCTGCAGGGCCAGCGCGTCGAGCGGATCGGCGACGTAGGCGATCTCGCGCCCGCGCAAGGCGGCGCGCGCCTGCGGCAGCATGTCGATCTCCTGGCGGCTGAACCAGGGCTTGCGCACGGCAAGGTCGGCCGGCGGCCGGTACAGCGGAACGCCGTAGGCGGCGCTCGGCTGGCGCGAAGCGTCAAGCAGCGGCTCGTAGTAGCCGGTGAGCAGGCCCTCGGCCGCGACAGCCTGCAGCGGCTCGACCCGGTAGGGCTGCAGCCGCCGCACCATCCAGGCGCGCTGCTCGTCGGCCGACGCGATGGACAGGCGGCGCACCTCGGGGCACAGCGACGCCAGCGCGGAGCCGGGCCGCTCGCAGCTCTTGGTCCAGGCGTTCCAGGCCTCGTGCAGCGCGTCGTCGTTCCAGCCCGGCAGTTCGCTCCAGCGCACCGGCTGCCAGCGGCTCTTGCCGTTGGCCAGCGCCGGCGGCAAGGCAGCTCCATCCGACAGGGGGGGCGCGGCGCCGGGCACCGTGCCGGCGGGTGGTACCTCATCCGCGGGATACAGCGGCACGCCGCCGCAGCCGGCCAGCATTCCTACAATCGCGGCCAACGCCATATTCGCCAGGAAACGGTTCATGCTCTTGATTCTGCTGGAAGCGCTGGGTGCGATGTTGCTGCTGGTCGGCATCGTGTGGTGGACGATGTTCGCCGGACGCAACAAGGGCGAGCCGCCGGAGGATGAGAACCACAAGGATTCCCGGCGCTGACCGGCGAAGAAAAGCAATCGATCTGCAAAGCCGCACGTGGGCGTGTGAGGCTGAGGAGAAGCCCTCACCCCGGCCCTCTCCCAGAGGGAGAGGGAGAGGGAGGAAGTCAAGCAGCTTCGTCGCGCAAAAGATTGGCGAGCTCCACCGCCGACTTCACGTTCATCTTGTCGAACACCCGCGCGCGGTGCACTTCCACCGTGCGCACGCTGATCGCCAGGCGCTCGGCGATCAGCTTGTTGGGCAGGCCGACGGCGACCAGCCGCATCACGTCGCGCTCGCGCTCGGTGAGTTCGGCCAGCCGCGCGCGCAGCGTTTGCCTTTGCTGGCGCCGTCCCAGCACCTCGCGCGAGCGCTGCAGCGCCTGCTCGATGCGGTCGACCAGCGCGTTGTCGGAAAACGGCTTTTCGCAGAAATCGAAGGCGCCGCGCTTGACCATGTCCACCGCGGTCGGCACGTCGGCGTGGCCGGTAAGGAAGATCACCGGCATCAGCTCCAGCAGGCCGCGCTCGGCGATCTTGTCGAACAGGACCAGCCCGCTCATGCCCGGCATGCGAACGTCGAGCAGCACGCAGCAGGGCTGCGACGGCGCGAAGCCGGCGGCCAGCATCGCCTCGAAACTGTCGGCGCTGGCGTGGCTTTCGCTGGGCAGGTGGCGCGTGCGCAGCAGCCAGGCCAGCGCATCGCGCACGCCCGCGTCGTCGTCGACGATGAACACGGTGGCGTCGGCTGCGGGATGCATCAAGCGGAGAGCACGGCGTTGGTGGAAGCGGGGGCCGCGGCCGTGGCTTCAGCCGGCAGCGTGAAGCGGAAGATCGTACCTTGGGGCCGGTTGGGCTCGTATTCGAGAAAGCCCCCGTGCTGCTCCACTACCGTGCGGCACAGGCTCAGGCCCAGGCCCATGCCCTCGGCCTTGGTGGTGAAAAAGGGCGTGAACAGCTGCTGCTGCACCGACGGCAGAATGCCCGGCCCGCAGTCGGCCACAGAGAACTCCAGCCAGCTCTTGGCGGCGGGCGCATCGGCCGCGCGCGCCGCGCGCTTGACCGCCACCACCAGCCGGGGCTCGGGCACGCGCGCCTCGTTCATCGCCTGCATGGCGTTGCGCGCCAGGTTCAGCAACACCTGCTCGACCATCGTGCGGTCGCACAGCACCGCCGGCAGGCCGTCGTGCACGCGCAGCTCGACGCGCACGCCCAGCTTGCGCGCCTGCAGGTTCACCAGCGGCCAGATCGCGTCCAGCAGCGCCTGCGGCGCCACCGGTTCGCGGTCCTTGTCGCGGCGGCGCACGAAGTCGTGCACGCTCTTGATCACGCGGCCGGCGCGCTCGGCCTGTTCCGAGATCCGCTGCATCGCAACCTCGATGTCGGCCAGCGCGTGCGGGCCGGTTGTTCCGCGCAGCAGGTTCACCGAACCCGTGGCGTAGCTGGAAATCGCCGCCAGCGGCTGGTTCAGCTCATGGCTCAGCAGAGAAGCCATCTCGCCCACGGTGGCCAAGCGCGCCGTGGCCTGCAGGCGCTCCTGGCTGGCGCGCGAGAGCTCCTCCACGCGGCGCTGCTCGCTGATGTCCAGCACCGCGCTCATCCAGCCGGTCTGCTCGCCCTGGGCGTTGATCAGCGGCGCCTCGATGATCAGCACCGGGAAGCGCGAGCCGTCCTTGCGCATGAAGACCGATTCGAAGCCTTCTCGCGGCGGCACGCCGCCGGCCAGCCGCACCTCCTGGCGCCGGTTGTACTCGTCCACCTGCTCGGGTGGCCAGTACGGCGCGGGGCCGCCACGGCCCAGCAGTTCGTCGGCCGCGAAGCCCACCATCTGGCAGAAGGCCGGATTGACGTAGGTGGTGCGCGCCTGCAGGTCGCGCGCGCGCAGGCCGGTCACCAGCGAATCCTCCATCGCCTTGCGGAACGCCAGCGCGTCGGCCAGGTCCTGCTCGGCGCGCATGCGCCGTCGCATGTCGCGCGCCAGCAGGAACAGCACCACCACCAGCGCGATCGACATCGCCGTCACCAGCGCGGTGAGCACGTTGGGGAACAGGTCGGGCGCGGCGCGCCAGGCGTCCAGCCGCAGCACGACAGTGTTGCCCGGCATGTCCAGCAGCTGCTGCGAGCTGAACACGCGGTTGCCGCGGCGCGCGACGCCATGCATGGCCAGGCGCGTGCCGTCCGGCTCGGTGAACGAGACCTCCTGGCTGCGCGTGAGCTGCGGCCCCACCAGGCTCGACAGCATGTCGCCCAGAGCGTAGGTCGCCACCGTGTAGCCGCTCAGGCGGCCGGCGCGCACCTGCGGCAGGCACAGCTCCATCAGCTCCAGGCCCATGCCACCGGGCTGCGGCACGAAGTAGCTGCGCGCATAGGCCGGGCTGCTGGTGCGCCGCGCGTTGGCGCAGGCCTGCTGCACCTCGCCCAGCGTGTTCTCGCGGCCGAACTGCGCGAACACCGGCGCGCGCAGCGGCGAGTCGGCCGCCGCCAGCAGTTCCAGCTCGGCGCCGCGCCACTCGATGCGCATCCACTCACGGTGCTCGCGCAGCAGCTGGTGGGCCTGCT
>NZ_JACCWG010000088.1 GCF_013697775.1 Ramlibacter sp.
TTGGAAGTGGTGGCCAATTCTCATGCCCCCTCTCCGGAACCGAACCCTAATTCCCCGTTACCCGTTACTACCATGGTAGTCCACTACACTACCATCGAAAGTTGATAGGGCAGATATTTGAATGAGCTGTCGCCAGTACAAGACTATGCGATCCGCTAAGTTATTTATGAATCACCAAAAACTAGTGAGTTACCCCACTAGGTTGGCTTTGTATCTAATAAATGCAACCCTTCCAAGAAGTCGGGTCTTTCAGCATGTATTAGCTCTAGAATTACTACGGTTATCCAAGTAGTATTTACCATCAAATAAACTATAACTGATTTAATGAGCCATTCGCAGTTTCGCTGTATAATCGCTTATACTTAGACATGCATGGCTTAATCTTTAAGACAAGCATATGACTACTGGCAGGATCAACCAGGTTACTATTCTCGATTCAAGAGAGAGAGAGTGAAAGAGAAGAGGAGAGGAGAGAGAGAGTAATTAAATTACTCTCTATCTCTCTCTCATTCTCTATCATCATCCCTCTCTTCTTTCATCTTGCCTAGTAACGTATGATCTATCTCGTGGGAAGAAGGAAAATACAGCTAGGTTAATTCTGTACATGCTCAGTATTAACCTGCTTTCCCCTTGACAAGTATTCTTCCTTCCTTCCTTCCCACATCGATATAACAACCCCTGTTTTATCGACATCCACACTCGCTCACTGAATAGACAAATGTAATAGCAGCAATAAGAAGAGCGAGTAGGAAACCAGCAAGCTGGTTGGCTCTCATCTCTCTTCCATTAACTGCAGCAGTAATAAGAAGAAGAGCGAGTAGGAAACCAGCAAGCTGATTACCTCTCATCTCTCTTCCCTCCTATTATGCTACCAGCAATAAGAAAGAGCGAGTAGGAAACCCAGCAAGCTGGTTTAGCTCTCATCTCTCTTCCCATTAACTGGATACTACCATCGAATATTCCCCCCCCCCATATACCAGTAAGATGTGCCTATTGCGCTAGTGGTAACCAATTCGCTAATAGCTAGCTGGTTATCCTCTAGATGGCCTTCCTCCTACTGCATGTAACCGCTCCTCTCCACATCTTCAGGATTAATATTATGCCTAGGCATGCTATTAACCCTTCCCCATAATAGATGTGGAGCCACACATAACGCAACGCTCCTTGACATGTTCCCCTTCTTCAGTACCATCAGAATATCCCCTATCCTTCAGGTACATAAAGAACAACCCAAAACCATACCGCACGATATGTATTTGCATTCGCTTTCCTTGATACTAGTACTACCAACAAGGCATATTGGAAGCTACCAATACAACATCGATCATCAATAGGTAGTAGTAATCCATTATTACTGGCCTGCTACTATATTCCCTACTAGTAGTACGAGTACTACAGGTAGGTAGATAGTAGTAGTAGGTAGTAGTAATGAAAATCGCTACACCTCAGGTATCCTCTCCTGTGATGTGGTGCATCATAATCGCCGCCGCCGTGAGATCCCATCCCACATTCCCCACATTCCCCACATCGCTACGCTACTGCCTCACCAAACCCACCACAGAAGAATGAATCTACAGTAAAAGAAACGGCAGTGATATTGTGGAAGAAGGCTCGATGACCTTCCATCCATATCACTGTCGGTTTCCCTACACAATATGGCACTATTGCCGTCGTTTTCTCTCGTTACGTACGTAGCGTACTGCTACAGCATCGCATCTTTCTCTTACGGACACATACCTGCTTGCAACATGCATTACAGCTCTTTCCCTACGGTACGCTACGTTCTTTCACTGCTTCCTCACGCTATTGCAGTGCATTCCTCAGTCATTTCCCTACAGCTCAATCAATTGTATTTTTCCCCGATCGCATTTTTGAAATGACTCTCTATAATATAGTATTTTTAATTGAGCTAGTTTTTTTTTTCGTTGTGCAAGGGACGATATTATTTCTACAGCAAATTGACGTGGTGAGCTTCCTACATGATTTCTCATTTCCTGTGGCGAATTTACTGTGATAATTTTGTCACCACATAGGTTGGTCCGAAATTATCACAGTAAATTTGCCACAGGAAGGAGAGAAGATCATGAGAGAAGATCACGGTCAATTTCCCCTTCATAGCGATCTTTCTGCCTGTACAATTTCTGTAAGGGAAAGATTTTCCACATGGGCAACTTCCTGTAGGAAGCTTCCTACATGATTTCTCTTTTCCTGTGGCGAATTTACTGTGGTAATTTTGTCACTACATAGGTTGGTCCGCTTTTATTACAGTAAATTCGCCACAGGAATTCACCACATGACTCTCGAACATCACTGTCAATTTCCCCTTCTCAGCACAGCACAACACTCCACTACACTACTGCACACCTCACTCCTCGACCTCAAGCGGCATGG
>NZ_JACCWG010000107.1 GCF_013697775.1 Ramlibacter sp.
ACGACGCCGCCGCGCTGAGCGCCCGGCCGGGCGTTCGCCCGCCCGCCCGGCTGCATTTCTCAACGGTATATACTGTTTATACCGTTTCAACAGAGATCCGCTCCATGGCCCAGCCCCGTTCCGCAGCGAAAAAGGCGACCCCCGCCAAGACAACACCGGCCGCCAAGGCTGCAAAAGCCATCAAGGCTGCCAGGCCGAAGGCCCCCACCAAGCCGGTCGCCGCGAAGAAGGCGGACAAGGCCGACAAGGCCGCCGCCAAAAGCACCGAGGCGCGTAAGGTCAAGCTGGTGCGCGATTCCTTCACCATCCCCAAGGCCGAATACGCCACGCTCGACGGCCTGAAGGAACGCGCCACGCAGGCGGGCCTGCCCGGCAAAAAGAGCGAGGTGCTGCGCGCCGGCATCATGGCGCTGGCCGCAATGGACGATGCCGCCTTCCGCGCCGCGATGGGTGCCGTCCCCACGCTGAAGACCGGCCGGCCGAAGCAGGGCTGACGCTGTCGGCTACACCGCCAGCTCGGTCGTCGACAGCACCTGCTTCAACCCGATGAACGAGCGCACCTGCCGCACGCCCGGCAGCTGCAGCAGCTGCTCCATGAACAGCCCGTTGAAGCTGTCGTTGTCCTGGGTGCGCACCAGCATGAAGTAGTCGAATTCGCCGGTGATCACGTGGCACTCCATGCAGCCCGGCACCTTGGCGACGGCCTTCTCGAACAGCGCGAACGATTCCGGCGTGGAGCGGTCCAGCACCACGCCGATCAGCACCAGCATGCCGGCGCCCAGCGCCTGCGGGTTCAGCAGCGCCACCACGCGCGAGACCAATCCCATGCGCTTCAAGCGCTCGACCCGGCGCAGGCAGGCCGGCGGGCTCAGGTGCACCTTGTGCGCCAGCGCCACATTGGAGACCGAGGCGTCCTTTTGCAGCGCGCGCAGCAGGGTGCGGTCGATGCGGTCCAGCGCCGGCAGCTCGGTGGCCGCCTTCGGCGTGGCGTGAACGTTTGTTGTGCGTTTGGAGGTTGCCACGAAATATCGGTGAAGAATCAGGCAATTGGGATACCTCCATTCTCCGAATCCGCGCCTCACAAAGCAACCCTGTGAGCGCGGTGGCTTCCTAGAATTCCTTCACCATGAACCTGCAACGCCACCCCCGCCATCCGCTCACTTTCGGACCCACGCCCATCCATCCGCTCAAGCGCCTGAGTGCGCACCTGGGCGGCAAGGTGCAGCTCTATGCCAAGCGCGAGGACTGCAACAGCGGCCTGGCCTTCGGCGGCAACAAGACGCGCAAGCTCGAATACCTGATCCCCGAGGCGCTGGCGCAGGGCTGCGACACGCTGGTGTCCATCGGCGGCATCCAGTCCAACCAGACGCGCCAGGTCGCGGCGGTGGCCGCGCACTTGGGACTCAAGTGCGTGCTGGTGCAGGAGAACTGGGTCAACTACTCCGACGCGGTGTACGACCGCGTGGGCAACATCGAGATGTCGCGCATCCTGGGCGCCGACGTGCGGCTGGATGCGGCCGGCTTCGACATCGGCATCCGCCCGAGCTGGGAACAGGCCATGGACGACGTGCGCAAGGCTGGCGGCAAGCCGTTCCCGATTCCCGCTGGCTGCTCCGAGCATCCGCTGGGCGGCCTGGGCTTCGTCGGCTTCGCCGAGGAAGTGCGGGCGCAGGAAAAGGAACTGGGCTTCGCGTTCGACTACATCGTGGTCTGTTCGGTCACCGGCAGCACGCAGGCCGGCATGGTGGTCGGCTTCGCGGCCGACGGGCGCGCCCGCCGCGTGATCGGCATCGATGCCTCGGCCACGCCGGAAAAGACCAAGGCGCAGATCCTGCGCATCGCGCGCCACACGGCCGAGATCGTTGACCTGGGCCAGCACCTGACCGAAGACGACGTGGTCCTCGACACCCGCTACGCCGCGCCCGAATACGGCCTGCCCAACGAAGGCACGCTGGAGGCCATCCGCCTGTGCGCGCGCCAGGAAGGCATGCTGACCGACCCGGTGTACGAGGGCAAGTCCATGCACGGCATGATCGACATGGTGCGGCGCGGCGAATTCCCGGAAGGCTCGCGCGTGCTGTATGCGCACCTGGGCGGCGTGCCGGCGCTCAACGCCTACAGCTTCCTGTTTCGCAACGGCTGAGATGCAGAAACAAGCTGCACGCGGCTGTCGATTTGCGCAACGCCCGCTCGTCGTGGGAGCATCACCACGACGAACGAAGGAAACGCAATGGCAGTCCGTGTGCTCGGCTTCAGCCTCTCTCTCGACGGTTTCGGCGCCGGTCCGAGGCAGGATCTCCAGAACCCGCTCGGCGTGCGCGGCCCGGAGCTGATGGAATGGGTGTTCCCCACCCGCAGCTTCGCCCGCATGCACGGTGGCCAGGAGGAAGGCGGCGAAACCGGTGTCGACAACGGCATGGTGGAGCGCAGCTTCGACAACGTCGGCGCCTGGATCCTCGGCCGCAACATGTTCGGCCCGGTGCGCGGCCCCTGGCCCGACGAGCGCTGGGAAGGCTGGTGGGGCGAGGAGCCGCCGTACCATGTGCCGGTGTTCGTGCTCACCCACCATGCGCGGGAGCCGCTGGCGATGAAGGGCGGCACCGAGTTCCGCTTCGTCACCGGCGGCATCCACGCCGCGCTGGAACAAGCCAAGGAAGCGGCCGGCGAGCGCGACGTGCGCATCGGCGGCGGCGTGTCCACGGTGCGCCAGTACCTGCAGGCCGGACTGGTCGACGCGCTGCATTTCGCCGTGCGGCCGGTGCTGATGGGCCAGGGCGAACACATGTGGACCGGGCTGGACCTGCACGCGCTGGGCTACCAGTGCGCCGAGGTCGTGCAGGGCGAGCGTGCCACCCACATGTTCATCCGCCGAAGCAAGAAGCAGCAATAAACCAGGATTTGTCCAAAGTTTGCTCTTGCCTGGCTGAAGTCGGCCAACCTACCATCCAGCCCACGCCCGCACCACGACGGGCGGCTGGAGACATGGCGTGCCACGCTGGGATCGGTTGTCCACCGCGGAGATGGAAGTGCTGCAGACCGTGTTCTGGTCGGCTTCCACGTCGCGCCACAAGCTGGCGGACCGGCTGGCGTTCTCCAAGAGCAAGGCCAACGGCCTGATCGCCGGGCTGGTGGAGCAGGGGCTGGTCGAAGAGGCCGGCCTGCAAGCCTCCTCCGGCGGCCGCCGCCCCGAAACACTGCAGCTGGCCGGAAGTCTCGGCGTCGTCATCGGCATCGACCTGGGCGCCACCAGCCTGGAAGCGGCGGTGATGCGGCCCGACCTGGGCGTGCTGGCGCGGCATGCGGAAGACGCCGACGTGCGCGGCGGCCCGGGTGTCGTCATGGCGCGCGTGATCGAGGTGGTGCGCAAGCTGCTCGCAGACACCGGCACGTCGCCGCGCCAGGTCATCGCCATCGGCATGGGCGTTCCCGGCCCGGTGAACTTCGACGCCGGGCAACTGGTGAACCCGCCGCTGATGCCGCACTGGGACAGCTTTTCCATCCGCGACGCGCTGCGCGACGCCTTCGATGTGCCGGTGTTCGTGGACAACGACGTGAACCTGATGGCGCTGGGCGAGCTGTGGCGGCTGCAGCGCAGCCTGCAGAATTTCCTGGTCATCAAGATCGGCACCGGCATCGGCTGCGGCATCGTCTGCCACGGCGAGGTGTACCGCGGCGCCACCGGCTCGGCCGGCGACGTCGGCCACATCTGCGTGGACCAGGCCGGCCCGCGCTGCCACTGCGGCAACCTGGGCTGCGTCGAGGCCATGGCCGCGGCGCCGGCCATTGCGCGCATGGGCATAGAAGCGGCCGAGCGCGGCGAGAGCGCCGCGCTGACCGAGATGCTGCGC
>NZ_JACCWG010000156.1 GCF_013697775.1 Ramlibacter sp.
GCCGCACTGGCACTGCCGCAGGCGGTGCAGCCCGATGCGCCGGTGTGGTTGCTGAGCGGCCCGGAAGGCGGCTTCAGCGCCACCGAGGAAGATCTTGCGGTGGCGGCGGGCTTTCGCGCCGCGCACCTGGGTCCGCGCGTGCTGCGCGCGGACACCGCGCCGCTGGCGGCGCTGGCCCTGCTGACCCTGGGACTTCCATGAACCGCAACCTCTGGCTGCTGGCCGCGCTGCAGGCCCTGTTCCTCACCAACAACGTCACCTTCATCGCGATCAACGGGCTGGTCGGCCTGTCGCTGGCGCCCTACGGCTGGATGGCCACCATCCCGGTGATGGGCTACGTGGTGGGCAGCGCGCTGTCCACCGGCGCGGTGGCGCGCACGCAGGCGGCCTTCGGGCGCAAGCGGTCGTTCCAGCTCGGCCTGGTGGTGGCGATGCTGTCGTGCCTGCTGTGCGCCTATGCGGCGGCGAGCCGCAATTTCTGGCTGCTGTGCTTTTCCACTCTGGTGGCCGGCTACTACAACGCGAACGCCGGCCTGTACCGCTTCGCCGCGGCGGAACTCGCGTCCCCCGAGGCGCGCGAAAAGGCGGTGTCGCTGGTGCTGGCCGCCGGCCTGGCGGGCGGCGTGTTCGGCCCGGCGCTGGCCGCGCGCAGCCGAGACATGTTCGGCGTGCCCTTTGCCGGCGCGTACATCGCGCTGACCGCGGTGGCGCTGCTGGCCCTGGGCATCATGACCTTCATCCGGTTTCCGCCGGTGCCGCCCAAGGTGGCGGGCGCGGGTGGCCGGCCGCTGTCGCAAATCGTGCGCCAGCCGGTGTTCATCGTCGCGGCCGGCGCGGCCGCGCTCGGCTACGGCGTGATGAACCTGCTGATGGTGGCCACGCCCATCGTCATGCAGCAGTGCGGCCTGCCGTTCTCCGACGCGGCGCTGGTGCTGGAATGGCACGTGATCGGCATGTTCGCGCCCGGCTTCTTCACCGGGCACCTGATCAAGCGCTTCGGCCCGCTGCCGGTCATGGGCGTGGGTGTGGTGCTCAACCTGGCGTGCATCGCGGTGGCGCTGTCGGGCATCCAGCTGCAGCAGTTCCTGGTCGGCCTCACGCTGCTGGGGGTCGGCTGGAATTTCCTGTTCACCGGCAGCACCACGCTGTCGCTGTCGGCGTACACGCCGCAGGAGCGCGACCGCGCGCAGGGCGCGCTGAATTTCTTCACCTTCGCCGTGCTCGGCCTGAGCTCGTTCGCCTCCGGCGTGCTGGTCAACACGCGCGGCTGGGACTGGCTGAACTACGGATCGATCCCGCCGCTCTTGCTGGCCGGCGGTGGCCTGCTGTGGCTGGCGCTGCGCCCCGCCCGCGGCGCGGCGGCCGCGCAGGCGCGCTCCTAGACCGCCACCGCGCTGGACGCGGGCTCCGGAAAGTGCGCGTCCAGCCAGGCGCCCAGCGCGCCGAACACCGGCTGGGCGTCGGCCTCGTTGAATATCTCGTGGAACAGCGCCTCGAAGCGGCGCACCGTCACCACCTCGCGTGGTGCCGCCTGCGCGAACATGCGGCTGCCTTCGGGGTTGACCACGCGGTCCGCACCCGCGTACATCAGCAGCGTCGGCACGTGCCAGTGCGGCGCCTGCGCCAGCACGCCGGCGCTGTGGTCCACGATGAAGCGCGCGAGCCGCGCGGTCACGCGGTCGTGCACCAGCGGATCGGACTTGTAGGCGGCCACCACGCCGGCGTCGTGCGACAGCAGCGCGGGGTCCACGCTGTTGGCAACCGCCATGCCCGGCGCCAGCTTGTGCAGCACGGCCAGCAGCACCTTCCGGGTGGTGCCCAGGCCGGGATCGAACGCCGGCGACGATAGGATCAGCCCGTCCAGCGGGCGCACGCGCTGCGCCACCAGGCAACTGGCGACCAGGCCGCCCATGCTGTGGCCCAGCAGCAGCAGCGGCGTGCCGGGTTCCGTGCGGGCCCGGGTGCTGTCCATCAGGTCGGCCAGGTCGTCGATCAGCCGCATGTCGGACGGCAAGGCGCCCCGCAAGCCGCCGGAGTCGCCATGCCCGTAATGGTCGTAGCCGCGGACCGCGAAGCCCCAGTGGTTCAGCTGCCGCGCCACATGGTCGTAGCGCCCGGCGTGTTCGCCCAGCCCGTGGACGATGAGCACCATGCCGCGCGGCGCCCGCTCAGGGGCCAGCGGCCAGTCCTGCACGGCGAGGTTGTCGCCGTCCATTGCGGTGTAGGTGGAAAGGGTGGATTCCCTCGCGTGCTCGTTCATCTCGACGGGATGATCCCGCGCATCCCGCCTGCCCGCAACAGAAGCTTTTGTGAACTAAATCACGGCATCTGCGCGAGCACTTCGGCTACCGACGCGGTCAGTTTCTTGGCGTACGGCACGTGCAGGAATTCGTTGGGCCCGTGCGCGTTGCTGCGCGGGCCGAGCACACCGCAGACCATCATCTGCGCCGTGGGAAAACCCTTGCTCAGCATGCCCATCAGCGGAATGCTGCCGCCCTGGCCGACGTAGCCGACCGGCGCACCGAAGTGCGCCAGCGAGGCGGCGTTCAGCGCACGCTCGAACCAGGGCGCCGTGCCCGGCGCGTTCCAGCCGGAGGCGCCGCCGCCCGATTCGAACGTCACCTTGGCCTGGTAGGGCGCGTTGTCCTCCAGCAGCACCTTCAGTTGCTGCGCCGCCTGGCCCGCATCCACCAGCGGCGGCAGGCGCAGCGACAGCTTGAAAGCGGTGTAGGGGCGCAGCACGTTGCCCGCGTCCTGCATCGACGGAAAGCCCTCGGCGCCGGTGACCGACAGCGTGGGCAGCCAGGTGCGGTTGAGCAGCGCCTGCGTCGGGTCGGTGGTGGTGGGCAGCGCCACCAGGGTCGAGCCGTTGCAGTCGTGGTGCGCCCAGGGAAAGCGCTTGTAGACCTCGTCGCCCAGGATCGAAGCGGTGGCCTGCGCCTGGGTCACCCGCTCGGGCGGGATCTCGCAATGGAAGATGTCGGGCAGCAGGCGGCCGGTGGCGCTGTCCTCCAGCCGGTCGAGCACCTGCCGCATGATGCGAAAGCTCGAGGGCACCAGGCCGGAGGCGTCGCCGGAGTGCACGCCCTCGGTGAGGATCTCCACCTTCAGCACGCCGCCGACCAGGCCGCGCAGCGAGGTGGTGAGCCACAGCTGGTCGTAGTTGCCGGCGCCCGAATCCAGGCAGACCACCAGCGACACCTCGCCCAGCCGCGTGCGCAGCGCATCGACATAGGGCAGCAGGTCGTAGGAGCCGGATTCCTCGCAGGTTTCGATCAAACCGACGATGCGCGGATGCGGCTTGCCCTGCGCCTTGAGCGCCTGCACCGCGGCGATGCTTGCATACACCGCGTAGCCGTCGTCGGCGCCGCCGCGGCCGTACAGCTTGCCGTCCTCGTACTTGGGCGTCCAGGGACCGAGGTCGCTGCGCCAGCCATTGAATTCAGGCTGCTTGTCCAGGTGGCCGTACATCAGCACCGTGCCGGTTGAGCCGGCCTTGGTCGCCGCCACCTCGAAGAACAGCACCGGCGTGCGCCCGGGCAGCCGCACCACTTCCAGTTGCAGGCCCGGCACCTTCTGCGCCTCGACCCAGCCAGCGGCGTTGCGCACCACGGTGTCGATGTAGCCGTGCTGCGACCAGTCCTTGTCGAAGCCGGGCGACTTGGCGGGGATGGCGATGTAATCGGTGAGCTGGCGCACGATGTCGCCGTCCCACTGGGCGGTGACCTGGGACAGCGCCGCGGCGCTGTCGAGCACGGCCGTGGGCATTTCGCGGTGGAGCGGAGCGTTCATGACGCACTGTACGATGCCCCCGCGGCGGGCGCTAGAGTGTGGCCTTTGGCCGGAGCGCACGATGAGCCACGACGAAACTTCCTCACGCATCAAGGTCGAGGACAGCGAAAGCCGCCGCATTCGCGTCGGCGTGGGCGGCTGGACCTACGAGCCCTGGCGCGACAACTTCTATCCCAAGGGCCTGCCGCATGCGCGCGAGCTGGCCTACGCGAGCCAGCAGCTCACGGCCATCGAGGTGAACGGCACCTTCTACAGCACCTTCAAGCCGGCCACCTTCGCCAAGTGGCGCGACGAGACGCCCGAGGGCTTCGTGTTCTCGATGAAGGCGCACCGCTTCACCACGCACCGCAAGGACCTGTCCACGGCGGCCGAGTCGGTGCAGCGCTTCGTGGACAGCGGCCTCGCCGAACTCGGCGACAAGCTCGGCCCCGTCGTCTGGCAGCTGATGCCCAGCACGAAGTTCGACGCGCAGAACATCGGCGCCTTCCTCGCGCTGCTGCCCCCGGAGGTCGCCGGCCGGCCGCTGCGCCACGTGCTGGATGCGCGGCACGACAGCTTCCTGTGCGAGGAATACCTGGACCTCGCGCGCAGCCATGACTGCGCCACCGTGCATGCCGACTCGGACACCTATCCGGCAATCGCCGATGCCGGCAGCGAGCTGGCCTACCTGCGCCTGATGCGCACCGAGTCCGGCTGTCCCACCGGCTATGCGGCGGACACGCTGGCGCAATGGGCTGCAGGCGCCCGGGCCTGGACGGCGAAGAGCCCGCGCCATGAGGTGTTCATGTACTTCATCAGCGGCGCCAAGGAACGCGCGCCGGCGGCGGCGATGGAGACGCTGCGGCAGCTCGGCGCGGGCTGACGCGCTGCGTCGCTAGCGAGGCGCCTGCCGCGTCTCCAGCGGGGCCGCCGCGCATGCTTCCGGGGCACCGCGCACCGCGACGTGCAGCGCGAACAGCCGCTTGGCGCTGGTGATGAACAGCCGGTTGCCGCGCGGGCCGCCGAAGCACAGGTTGCTGGTCACGCAGCCCAGGTGCAGCTTGCCCAGCAGCGTTCCGTCGGGCGCGAAGCAATGCACGCCGTCGCCGGCGCTGCTCCACACGTTGCCGTGCTCGTCCACCGCCATGCCGTCGGGAAGCCCGCAGTCCAGCGTGGCCAGCACGCCGGCCGGCTGCAGCGCGCCGCCGGGCTGCCAGGCGAAGCGGCGGATCTCCGGCGGCGTTGCGGCCACGTGCGAGCCGCCGCTTTCGGCGACGTAGAGCCACTGGCCGTCGGGCGAGAAGGCCAGCCCGTTGGGCTTGACCATGGTGCCCACCACAGCCTGCGGCTCGCCCGCGCCGGCGTCCAGCCGGAACACGTGGCAGGCCGGCTGCTCTGGCGCGCTGCGCACGCCTTCGTAGTCGGTCAGGATGCCGTAGTCGGGGTCGGTGAACCACAGGCTGCCGTCGGCCCGCGCCACCACGTCGTTGGGCGAGTTCAGGCGCTTGCCCTGGTGGTGGCTCGCCAGGACGCTCAGGCGCCCGTCCGGCTCGCGCGCGACCAGCCGCCGCCCGCCGTGCTCGCAGGCCACCACACGGCCCCAGCGGTCGCGCGTGCGGCCGTTCTGGTGGCCGCCGCGGCTGAACACGCCCACGCCCATGCCGGGCGCCCAGCGCAGCACGCAGTCTTCGGGGATGTCGGAGAACAGCAGCTGCTCGCTGTCGGCGAGCCACAGCGGCCCTTCCAGCCAGCGGCCGCCGTCGTACAGGCACTCGACCTCGGCGTTGGACAGGATGAGGCCGCGGAAAGCGGCGTCGGCGATCTGGTAGAGCCCGGGCATCGGCACAAGTATGTCAGCCGGGGCGATCAGCAGGCGAAAACGCGGCCGCTTTCGCCGTCGGCGCATGTGCCGGGCCTGCGCGCCGCGTCACCCGCCGCGCAGGTGCTTGCCGACCAGCCGCCCAACGCGCAGCGGCACATACAGGAACTGCAGTGCGCGCGGCAAATGCCAGCGGGTCAATTCGGCCATGGTGGGCGCGAGCAGCGAATGCACCAGCGCGCGCGTGCCCTCCAGCCGCGTGTCGCACAGCATGAAGTCCAGGCGCGCGCGCGCCACGGCGCCGCGCGCGGCATACGCGTCGGGGCGCGACAGGTCGGCGCAGATCGCCTCGGCCATGGCATCGACCCCCAGCGCCGCGATGGGCTGCCGCGCGGCGTCGGGCAGCGGGCAGCCCAGCAGCGCCTGCGCCAGATGCAGGCCCAGCGCCAGCCGCCGGCGCGCGCGCAGCCGCTGCGCCACCTTCCAGATCCAGCTCCAGTCGTGGCCGCCCTGGCGGACCAGCTCGCTGATGTCGACCAGCCAGCCGAGGCCCGACCAGTGGTGTTTGCTCCCGTGCAACGCCAGCACCAGCAGCAGCTCGTCGCGGCTGAACGCGCGGATGCGGGTGCCGCGGAAGTCGGTGCGCGTGCCGCGCGTCCACACGTCCGGGCAGGAGCTCTCCACCGCGCGGACCGGGTCGGTGCGCCAGTGCAATTCGACGGCGACGCCGGTGCCCGCGTGCAGCAGCATCGTGTGGTAATGCAAGCGCGAGCGCAGCAGCGCCGCTTCGGCGTGGCGCGTGAGCACGTGTGCCGGCGCGTAGCCGGCCTTGGCCAGCAGCTGCCTTGCCCGGGGCACGTCCTTGCAGCGCACCAGGATGTCCAGGTCGCTGAACTGCCGCATCGCCACGTCGCCGTAGACGGCCTGCGCGAGCGTCGGCCCCTTGTAGGGAAGGCAGGCGATGCCGTAGTGCTCCAGCAGATCGAGCACGCGCAGCAGCTCGCGCGACATCGCCTGGTTGCGCCGCGACGTGACTTCCTGCGCGGCCCACAGCATGGTGAGCACATGCGGCGGCACCGCGTCGGCGCCGGTGTCTTCCACGTGCTGGTACAGCAGCGGCACCAGGCCGTGCGCGGAGGCCAGCTCCAGCAGGAAGGTCCAGTCCAGCGGCGAGCGCAGCAGCTCGCCGAATTCGGCCTGCGCGCGTTCGTCCAGCGCCATGCGACCGGCGCACAGCAGCAGCCGGACTTCCGGCGCGAGCGGCGGCATCACTGCGCCGTCATCCACACCACCGGCCGCGCGCCGGCGTCGCGCCGGCGCAGGTTCTCCGACGCGACGCCGGTGCGCGCGAGCGATTTCTCGCAGTCCTGGATCGACGGACCGCGCATGTTGCCTTCCATGTACGCCAGGCCCGGGCAGCGCGAGCAGCTGCCGCTGTTCGCGCAGGAGGAGCAGCCTTCGAGGTCGGAGACGCGGATGGCGCGGACTTGCGCCAGCTGCGGCGAGTCGTTCCAGATGTCGATGAACTTCGTCTGCCGCAGGTTGCCGCTGGGCAGCGGGAACTGCACGCAGGGGAACACCTCGCCGTAGGGCGAGATGTAGCAGGCGGTGTGGCCGGCGCTGCAGGGAATCGTCTCCATCGCGTCCTCGTGCGACACGGGCTGCGCGGCGGGCGCGGCAGCGGCTTCGCCACCCAGTGCGGGGTCGTTCATCACCTGCGCCAGCAACGCGCGGTCGATGTTCAGGTCCAGGATGCCGCGGTCGCCGTCCATCATCGGCGTGATGGTCGGGTCCAGCGTGAAGCCCACGCCCATCTCCTCGGCCAGGGCCTGGACGCCGCGGTAGTCGTGCGCGTTTTGCTGCATCAGCACGCCGGCGAAACTGACGCGCACGCCGTTGTCTTTCAGCAGCCTGGCGCCCTCGACGGTGCGCTTGAACGATCCCTTGACCTTGGTGATGGCGTCGTGCACGTCCGGCTTGTGGGAGTACACGCTGATCTGCACCGACTCCACGCCGAGCGCGGCGACCGCGCGCGCCTTCCCGGCATCCACCATCACCGCGTTGGTCTTGAGCTTCACGCTGAACTGCAGCCGCCGCGCGTGCGCCACGATCTCGAGCGCGTCCTTGCGCATGAAGATTTCGCCGCCGCTCAGCGTGAGGAACATCACGCCCGCTTCGGCCAGCTGGTCGACCACCGACAGGATTTCCGCGGTGCTCATCTCGCCGTGGTCCTCGTGGTCCAGGTAGCAGTGCACGCAGCGCTCGTTGCAGCGGTAGGTGAGGTCCAGGTGCACGCCCAGCGGAAGGCCGAGCGCCAACGCGCGCGCGCCCAGCTCGTTCATGAGCGAGCTCATGGTGCCGCCCCGCCGACCGGTGTTTCGGACAGGACGATGAGCCGGTGCGCGGCCAGCTCGCGCGCCACCTGCAGCAGGTCGTCCCGCGCCGTGTCGGGCGCCACGTCGTACTGCGCACACACCAGCGCCGCGATCTGGTCGATGTCGGCCTGCCCGTCGGCGGCGCTCCACAGCAGTGACGCCGTCTCGTTCAGGCAGAACAGCGAGGCATCGCGCCCCGACATGATCATCATCTCGCCGCCGATCATGCGTGCCGCCACGTCGGTCGATCGCGCCACGTAGCACTTGCCGGTCGTCATGCCGCCTCCTCGCGCCTGCGCGCCGTCACACCGCGTTCCCCACCAGGTCCCAGACCCGCGCGTCGGGCACGAACGTCAATTGCCGCACCGGCACCGACTGCACCAGGTCCAGCGCGCCGGCGAAGACGCCGCGCACCAGCGCCGCATCCTGCGCGAAGAACAGCGTGTTGCCGAGCATGGCGCGCGCGGCCTGCGCCGGCGGCACCTCGTCGATGCGGTTCTCCCGGCCTTGCGCGAGCAGGAACACCGCTGCCAGCGGCGCATCCACATTCGCGCCCGGGCGCCCCAGCTCGCCGGCGAACGGCGTGCCGTAGGCACGGTAGCCGGCCGGCTCCTTGCAGACGTAGGACACCTCGTCGGTGAGCACCTTCACGTCGCGCGGCGCGAGCCGCGAGATCGTCGTCTTGCCGGCGCCGGACACGCCGGAGAAGAGATACGCCTTGCCGCCCCGCACCGCGCTCGCCGAATGCACCAGGCAGCCGCCGCGCAGGGCGAGGATCAGCGTGTGCACGATGCGCAGCACGGAATCGATGGAATACGGATTCGGGGCCTGCCGGATGCGGCCGTGCCGGCTGTGCGGATCCCACTCGGCGCGGAAGTCGCCGCGCTCGATCACCCAGGACCTGCCCTGGCGAGACACCTGCACGTCGGCATCCGGGTCCACCCCGGCAGGCGGCGACAGCTCGACGTCGAACTCGTATTCGCAGGGCAGCTCGGGCCCGCTCTCCAGGAAGCCGTCGTAGCGCTGTTGCAGCATCCGCACGAACGCGGCGTCGGCCGTGCGCACGGCGATCGGGATGCGGCCCACGGTAATCACCACCCGGTGCCGCGCGGCCTGCGGCGTCATGCGCGCGCCAGCAGGGCGTGCGCCCGTGAGTACCAGCGCGA
>NZ_JACCWG010000172.1 GCF_013697775.1 Ramlibacter sp.
GCGCGTGCTGGCGCTGGAGCGGCGCGTGCGGCGCAGCGGCCAGCGGCGCTGGGCGGCGCTGCAGGCTCTCGATTGGGACGGCTCCGAACCGGTGCAACAGCTCGCGCAGCAGGTGGCTCAGTGGCGCGATCGCATGGGCGAGAGCCGGCCGCTCGGTCAATGGCTGGCCGGGCTGCAGGCGCTGCTGGTGGAGGCCGGCCAATGGAAGCGGCTGCAGAACGACGCCGCAGGCGAGCGCGTGATCGATTCGCTGCGGCTCGATGCCGTCGCTGAGGGCGATGGCTCGAATGCGATGCGCGAGGCCGGCCGCCGCCTGCCGCTGCAGGAATTCACGCACTGGGTGAACGAGGTGCTGGAGGCCGAGAGCTTCGTGCCGGAACACAGCGGCGACGAAGAAGTGGTGATCCTGCCGTTCAGCCAGGTGCTGGGCCGCGCGCTGGCGGCATTGGTAATGCCCGGGTGCGACGAGATGCGGTTGCCGGCCTCGCCCGAGCCGCCCGGCCCCTGGACTTCGGCGCAGCGGCGCGGGCTGGGCCTTCCGTCGCGCGAAACGCTGGAGGCGGTGCAGCGCAGCATGTGGCGCCAGGCGCTGCAGGTGCCGCGCTGCGACCTGCTCTGGCGCGCCAGCGACAGCAACGGCGAGCCGCTGCTGCCCAGCCCGCTGGTGCAGCTGCTGCAGCTGCGCGGCGTCGGGAAGGCGGCGGACGATCCACGCCGCCCGCGCTGGCTGTCACCCAAACCCAGCGAACGGCCGCTGCCGGTGGGCGCGCTGCTGCCGGTGGCGCAGCTGTCGGCCAGCGCGTACGACGACCTGCGCCGCTGTCCCTACCGCTTCTTCGCCATGCGTCAGCTCGGGCTGAAAGAGGCCCAGGAGCTGGACGGCGAACTCGGCAAACGCGACTTCGGCACCTGGCTGCATGCCGTGCTGAGCGGCTTCCACGAGCGGCTGCGCGAGACCGGCGAGCCGCCGGGGCCGGGCCGCGTGCGCCTGATGGACGAAGCCGCGCGCGACGCGCTGCAGGCCGAGCGCATCGACGAAGGCGAATTCCTGCCCTTCGGCGCTGGCTGGCCGGGCGTGCGCGACGCCTACCTAGCCTGGTTCGCCAAACACGAAGCCGCGGGCGCGGTGTTCGCGCATGCCGAGAGCGACCACGAAGTGGAATTGGCCGGCGTGAAACTGATCGGCCGCGTCGACCGCATCGACAACGCGGCCGACGGTTCGGCCTGGGTCATGGATTACAAGACCGAAAGCCTGCAGGCCACGCGCGAGCGCATGAAGCAGCCGCTGGAAGACACGCAGCTCGCGTTCTACGCGGCGCTGCTCGGGCAGGACCAGCTGCAGGCGGCCTACCTCAACGTCAGCGAGCGCGGCGAGGTGAACGCCGTGGCGCACGTGCAGGTGATGGAAGCGCGCGTGATGATGCTGGACGCCATCCGCGACGACCTGCGGCGCATCGGCGAAGGCGTGCCGCTGCCGGCGCTGGGCGAAGGCCGCAGCTGCGAGTTCTGCGCCGCGCGCGGCGTGTGCCGGCGCGATTTCTGGAACGAATGAAGTGAACGCGTGACCGAACCCGCCTACGAGCACAACGGACGGCACGTCAGCCGCGAGCGCTTCTATGCCATCGCCTGCGACCCGGCGCGCAGCGTGGCGGTGGAGGCCTGCGCCGGCGCGGGCAAGACCTGGGTGCTGGTGTCGCGCATCCTGCGCGCGCTGCTGGCCGGCGCCAAGCCGCACGAAATTCTGGCGATCACCTTCACCAAGAAGGCGGCCGGCGAAATGCGCCAGCGCCTGCACGAATGGCTGGCCGCCTGGAGCGCGGTGGAACCCGAACAGCTGCACAGCGAGCTGCGCGCGCGCGGCGTCGCCGCTCCCACGCCGGAGCTGCAGCAGGCGCTGCATGACCTGTACGCCGGCTTGCTCGGCTCCGGGCGGCCGGTGCAGATCCGCACCTTCCACAGCTGGTTCGCCGCGCTCCTGAGCAGCGCGCCGCTGGCGGTGCTGGAGCACCTGGGCCTGCCGTCGGCGTATGAACTGCTGGAAGACGACAAGCAGGCGGTAAGCCGCGTGTGGCGGCGCTTCTACATGGCCATTGCGCGCGACCCCGGCGCGCGGCGCGACTACGAACGCTCGGTGGCCGCCTACGGCCGCTCGCAGACGCAGAAGGCGCTGGAAGGCGCGTTGTCCAAGCGGGTGGAGTTCGCGCTGGCCGACGCCAACGGCGTCGTCGAAGCGTCCGTCAAACCGATGGGCGCGCAGTTCCCCGACTTCGCCGAGTGCGAGGAGCCGATCGACCTGCTGGCGCGGGAAGACGTGCGCGCAACGCTGCAGGCGGCAGCGCGCGCGCTGGGCGCCGCGTCGGCGCCGACCTTCTCCGCCAAGGGCGCGGAACTGGAAGCGGCGCTCTCGTACGGCGACCTGGACCGCGTGACGCAGGCGCTGCTGACGCAAGCGGAGGAGCCGCGCAAGTTCAGCGACAAGCTGGCCGGCATCGACGCGGTGCGCACGGCGCAGGCGCTGGTGCAGCGCATCGGCGCCGCGCGCTGCCAGCACGAAGCCTGGCAGCACCAGCAGCGCATGGCGCGCCTGTCGCGCCGGCTGCTGGACGAATTCGCGGCGCTGAAACGCGAGCAGGGCTGGATCGACATGAACGACGTCGAGCGCGCCGCGCTGGTGCTGCTGGCCGACGAGATGCTGTCCGGCTGGATCCAGGAAAAACTGGACGTGCAGGTCAAGCACCTGCTGATCGACGAATTCCAGGACACCAACCCGCTGCAATGGCAGGCGCTGCATGCCTGGCTGAGCGGCTATGCCGGAGCGGGCGGGCGCGGCCCCAGCGTGTTCCTGGTGGGCGACCCCAAGCAGAGCATCTACCGCTTTCGCCGCGCCGAGCCGCAGGTGTTCGCAGCGGCGCAGCGCTTCGTCGTGGATGGCCTGGACGGCGACCGCCTGGCCTGCGACCACACGCACCGCAACGCGCCGCAGGTGCTGGGCGTGGTGAACCAGGCGATGGACGCGGCGCAACAGGCCGGCGAGTACCAGGATTACCGCGAACACACCACGCAGTCCGTTTCCGAAGGCCATGCCTATGCCTTGCCGCAGGTTCCGCGCGAAGCCAAGCCGGTGGTTCTGAGCTTGCAGACCGGCCAGTGGCGCGACAGCCTGACGGTGGCGCGCGACCAGCCGGAAGAAAAACTCATCGCGCTGGAATGCCGGCAGGCGGCGGCCTGGATCGCCGCGGAAATCCGCAATGGCACGCCGCCCGGCGAGCTGATGGTGCTGGCGCGCAAGCGCGACCGGCTGGCCGCCATGGAGGCCGAATTGCGCGCGCTGCACGTGCCCACGCAGCAGCCCGAGAAGACCGACCTGTCCGAGGCGCCCGAGGTGCGCGACATCGTGGCGCTGCTGGACGTGCTGGTGTCGCCGTCGCACGACCTGTCGCTGGCGCAGGTGCTGAAGTCGCCGCTGTTCGGGCTGGCCGACGACGCGCTGGCGGACCTGGCGGTGCGCGCACGCGCCGAGCGCGAGGAGGGCCGTCCGACGTCATGGTTCGAGCTGCTGCGCGCGCCCGAAGGCCTCATCGCACCGCTGCAGACGGTCGGTGCGACCCTGCTGCGCTGGAAAGGGCTGGTGGACCGCTGGCCGCCGCACGACGCGCTGCAGGCCATCTACGAAGACGGCGATGTCTTGGCCCGCTACGCACGCGCCATGCCGTCCACCATGCGGCGCCACGCGCTGGCCAACCTGCGCGCGCTGCTGGACGCGGCGCTGGCCGTGCGCGGCGGCCGCGCGCTCACGCCCTATGCCTTCGTGCGCGCGCTCAAGGCCGGTGGGGTGCCCGGGCCGGCGGTGGCGGAGGCCAACGTGGTGCGCCTGCTGACCGTGCACGGCGCCAAGGGCCTGGAAGCCGACACCGTGCTGCTGCTGGACACCGACAACGCGGCCGGGCGCGCCGAAACCATGGGTGTCATCTGCGACTGGCCCGGGGAGGCGCCGGCGCCGGTGCGATTGAGCTTCCTGGCCAGCGAAAACCGTCCGCCCGCCTGCAACGCCGATGCGCTGGCCGCCGAACGCGTGGCCCGCCAGCGCGAGGAACTCAACGCGCTCTATGTGGCGCTGACGCGCGCGCGCCGCCGGCTGGTGCTGTCGTCGGTGCAGCCGGCCAGCAGCGGCAGCGGCGCGAGCTGGTGGCAGCGCGTGTCGCCGTTGTGCGAGCCGCTGGCCGCCGAGGCGCCGGTGGACGACGGCATGCCCGTGCAGCCCGAAGGCGAGTTCCTGCTGAACACTGTGCCGGTGCCGCCGCGCCAGCACAGCTTGCTGTCGGGGCTGGACAAGATCGAGCCGGAAAGCCCGGCCGCGCGCTTCGGCCGCGCCATGCATTTTTTGCTGGAGCACGGCGCGCAGGGCGGCGAGCTGGGGAGCAGCCTGCTGTGCCGCGTCGCGCGCGACTTCGGCCTGGACGACGCCACGCTGCGCGACGCCGGTGCGATGGCGCGGCGCATCGCCGGCGGGGAGGGCGCCTGGGCCTGGGACCCGCGCGTGATCGACTGGCAGGGCAACGAGGTGGAACTGCTGCACCGCGGCGAGCGGCTGCGACTGGACCGCCTGGTGCGGCGGCGCGATACCGGCGAATGGTGGGTACTTGACTACAAGTCGCTGGCCGCGCCGGAGCGGCAAGACCAATTGCTTGCGCAGATGCGGCGCTATTGCGAGGCGGTGGCGCAGGCCAACCCGGGGGCTGTAGTGCGCGCCGCTTTTCTCACCGGGCAGGGCAGGCTGGTGGCGCTGGACTGACTGCGGCGTGAATGGCGCGCGTTGCGTTTTCTCTCGTTGCTTGGGTGGCAGCGGCCGGCGGCCGGGGTGGGCCAGGCTCCGGGATCACGCTCGCGGGCGTCTGCCCTGAAGCTCAGAGATTGCGTCGTCAACATCGCTGTGGCGCGCAAGCTCCGTGGCGACCGCGAATGGACCCTGCGCCTGGCCCACCCCGACCACCGGCCGCACGTGGCATCTTCGCGTGCGACTGCCCCTCACCCCGGCCCTCTCCCCTGTGGGACTAGGGAGGTGGAGAGAAAGACGGAGCGAGAGCTCTTACGCAACGTGGAGGGCAGGGGCTGGGGTGCCCGGGCGCAGGGTCCATTCGCGGTCGCTACAGAGCTTGCGCGGCACCACCTTGTTGACGACGTGATCTCCGCGCGCCAGGACAGACGCCCGCGAGCGTGATCCCGGAGCCCGGGCACCCCAGCCCCTGCCCGATGCCACCCACCCAAGCAGGCAAGCTAGGGCAGGGCCGGCAACACCTGCCGGATGTGTTCAGCCATCGCCTGCACCAGTGCGGATCCCGCCAGCCCCTGGCCCCGCGCCACCGCGATGTACACCTCGGGCAGGGCCGGCAGGGTTGATTCGACGCCCAGCACGCGCAGGTCGGCCGGCACCGCGGTTTCGGTCAGCACCGCCACTGCGATACCTGACCGCACGATGGCAATAAGGCCGTTCATGCTGTTGCTCGCGAAGGCGATGCGGTAGCGCCGCCCGGCGGCGGTGAGCGCGCCGATGGCGGCGCGGTGGTCCAGCGCGCCGGCTTCGGACAGCGCCACCGGCACCA
>NZ_JACCWG010000175.1 GCF_013697775.1 Ramlibacter sp.
GTGTAGGGCATGAAGCCGCGCGCGCGTTGCATCTCGCCCGGCGCCGGCTCGAAACCCTGCAGCCACGCGTCCCACATCTGCACGCCCGGCGGCAGCGCAGCCGGCTCCTGCAGCTGGTACTGGCGCACCGTCAGCGGCCGCGGCTGCACGGCCAGGACCGTCACGCCCGGCGGGATGCCGCCTTCGATCTGCGCCAACAGATCCGCGTGCGCTACCAGCAGCCTGGCACCGCTGTCCTCCAGCACCCAGCGCGCCTCGGCCGTCTTGAAGTGCCAGTTGAGGCCGCACCAGTACGCGCCGATGTGGCGCGCCGCCAGCACTGCTTCGACTGCGGCGGGCTCGTTGCGCAGCATCACGGCGACCACGTCGCCCTCGCCGATGCCGCAGGCCGCGAAGCCCGCGGCGGCGCGCAGCGCGCGGTCGCGCAGCTGCGCGGGCGTGATGGTCTCGTCGTCGAACAGGAGGGTGGGAAACATCGCGGCCGAAGACGGAAGAAAACGCCTCAGCCGGTGTCGCGCACGTCCGCGGCGGGGCGCCGCTGCGGCAATTGCGCAACCAGCTGTTCCAGCACCGGCGCGTCGGCCGGCTTGACCAGGTGGCGGTCGAAGCCGGCCTCGGTGGACTGCTGCAGGTCGTGCGGCTGGCCCCAGCCGGTCAGGGCGACGATAAAGCGTTGCTCGCCGCCGGGCTGCGCGCGGATCTGGCGGCAGGCGCCCAGGCCATTCAGCTTGGGCATGCCGATGTCCAGCAGCACCAGCTGCGGGTCGTGCTCGGCCACCAGGCGCACCGCGGCCTCGCCGTCGTTCGCCTGCCACACGCTGTGGCCCAGGAGTTCCAGCAGCACCGCGAGCGTCTCGGCGGCATCGACGTTGTCGTCGGCCACCACGATGCGCAGCGGCTGCCCGGAGCCCGCGTCCGCTGCTTCCACTTCGGCTTGCACCGGTTCCGCCGCCGCGACCCGCGCGGTCACCAGCGGCAGGTGCACGTGGAAGCGGCTGCCCTGGCCCGGGCCGTCGCTGTAGGCCTTGACGGCGCCGCCGTGCATCTGCACCAGCTGCTGGGTGAGCGACAGGCCGATGCCCAGGCCGCCGCGCGAGCGCGTCAGCGCCGACTCGACCTGCGAGAACATTTCGAACACGCTGTCCAGCCGGTCGGGCGGAATGCCGATGCCGGTGTCGCGGATGGTGACCACCGCCTGCTCCCGCTCGATCAGCACGCCCAGCTCCACCCGCCCGCCGGGTTCGGTGTACTTGGCCGCGTTGTGCAGCAGGTTGGTGAAGGCCTGCGCCAGCCGCAGGCGGTCGGCGTCGACCACCAGCTGGTCGTCGGGCAGCAGCATCGCGAACTCGTGGCGCTGCTCGTCCATCAGCGGGCGCACGGTCTCCACCGCGTCGGCCAGCACGTCGTTCAGCGCCACCGGCGTGCGGCGCAGCTCGATGCGGCCCTGGCTGATGCGGCTCACGTCCATCAGGTCATCCACCAGCCGGGCGAGCGCGTGCACCTGGCGGTCGATGCGCTCGGTGGCCCAGGCCACCTTCTCCTGCGGCAGACCGGGCCGCTTGAGCAGCTCCACCGCGTTGCGCACCGGCGCCAGCGGGTTGCGCAGTTCGTGCGCCAGCGTGGCCAGGAATTCGTCCTTGCGGCGGTGCGCCTCCAGCAGCCGGTCCTCGCTCACCTGCAGCGCATGCGTGCGCTCGGTCACGCGCCGGTCGAGCGAGGCGTTCAGCTCCGACAGACGCTCCTCGGCGCGCCGCCGCTCGGCCACCTCGCCCAGCAGCATGCGGTTGGACGCCTCCAGCGCGCTGCCGCGGCGGTGCAGTTCGGCGAACACCGACACCTTGGAGCGCAGCACGGCCGGGTTCACCGGCTTGTGCAGGTAGTCCACCGCGCCGGTGCCGTAGCCTTCCAGGATGTGCTGGTCCTCGTTGTAGTAGGCGGTGAGGAAGATGATCGGGATGCGCGCGGTCTTCTTGCGGTCCTTCACCATCTGCGCGAGCTCGAAGCCGGTCATGCCGGGCATGCGCACGTCCAGCACCAGCACCGCGAACTCCTCGGCCATGAGCGCCAGCAGCGCCTGCTCGCCCGAGTTGGCGCGCACCAGGCGGTAGCCGGGCTCGTCCAGGATGCTCTCCAGCACCGCGAGGTTCCTGGGCTCGTCGTCCACGATCAGGATGTTGACCGTGATCGCCTCGGCCGACGGCAGGGCGTCGGCGGGCGAGGAGGTGCGCAGCGATTCATCCATAGGATTACCGGTACAGCCACACCCGCATGAGCGAGAGCAGCTGGTTGGTGTTGACAGGCTTGGAAATGTAATCGCTGGCACCTGCATCCAGGCACTTCTCGCGGTCGCCCTTCATGGCCTTGGCGGTCAGCGCCAGGATCGGCAGCGTGCGGAACGCCGGGTCCTTGCGGATCTCGCGCATGGTTTCGTAGCCGTCCATCTCCGGCATCATGATGTCCATCAGCACCATTTCCAGCTCGGGCGTGCTCTTGATGATGTCGATGGCGTGGCGGCCGTTGGTGGCGCTGATCACCTCCACCTCGTGGTTCTCCAGCACCGAGGTCAGCGCGAAGATGTTGCGCGCATCGTCGTCCACCACCAGCACCTTGCGCCCGCGCAGCACCTCCGAGGAGTCGTGCAGGCGGTCCAGCATGGCCTGCTTGGCGGCAGGCAGGTCGGTCACCACCCGGTGCAGGAACAGCGCCGTTTCGTCCAGCAGGCGCTCGGGCGAGCGCACGTCCTTGAGCACGATGCTCTTGGCCATGGTGTTCAGCCGCATCTGCTCGTTGGCGCTCAGGTCCTTGCCGGTGAACACCACCACCGGCACCGGCAGCAGCGCCTCGTCGGCGCGCAGCCGCTCCAGCAGCTCGAAGCCGCTCATGTCGGGCAGGCGCAGGTCCAGCACCACGCAGTCGAACGGCTCGCCCTGCAGCGCGGCCAGGGCCTCGTCGCCGCTGGCGGCGGTGACGATCTCGATGTCGTCGTGGGCCAGCAGCTCCACCACCGCGCCGCGCTCGATGTCGTTGTCCTCCACCACCAGCAGCCGCTTGGTGCGCGGCACGGTGAATTTCCTCAGCCGCTCGATGGCCGCTTCCAGGTTGTCGGTGGTGGACTCCTTCACCACATAGGCGAAGGCGCCGTGCGCCAGACCGTGCTGGCGCTCTTCCTCCATCGAGATGATCTGCACCGGAATGTGGCGCAGCGCCGGGTCCAGCTTCAGCTGGTTGAGCACCGTCCAGCCCAGCATGTCGGGCAGGTAGATGTCCAGAGAGATGGCCGCCGGCCGGTACTGCCGCGCCAGCGACAGGCCCATCGACCCCTTGGTGGCCACCAGGCCCCGGAAGCCCTTGTCGCGCGCCAGCCCGAGCAGCACGCGCGCGTAGTGCGGGTCGTCCTCGATCACCAGCAGCACCGGGTCGCCCGGCATGATGTCGTCGCGGTCGTCGGCGATGTGCTCCTCGCGCGCCACCGGCAGCGCCAGCACCGGCATCGCCACGTCGCTGCCCGGCGCCTTGGCCTTGCGCATCACGGTGGACGAGTCGGGGCCGGTGTAGTGCAGCGGCAGGTACAGCGTGAAGGTGCTGCCCTTGCCATGCACGCTTTGCAGCCGGATCTCGCCGCCCAGCAGCACCGCCAGTTCGCGGCTGATGGCCAGGCCCAGGCCGGTGCCGCCGTACTTGCGCGAGGTGCCGGCGTCGGCCTGCTGGAAGGCCTCGAAGATCAGGCGCTGCTTGTCCGGCGCCACGCCGATGCCGGTGTCCTGCACCTCGAAGGCAACCACCTGCGGCGCCTGGCTCAAGACCGGGTGTTCCGGGCTCCAGCCGCTGGTGGCCGTGCACACGCGCACTTCCACCTGGCCCTGCGAGGTGAACTTCACCGCGTTGGACAGCAGGTTCTTCAGAATCTGCTGCAGCCGCTTGGGGTCGCTGTCCATGGTGCGCGGCAGGTCGTCCGCGAACTTGACGAGGAACGGCAGGTTCTTGGCCTCGGCCACGTGGCGGAAGTTGCGGTCGATGCTTTCGCGCAGCCAGTTGAACGAGATGTCCTCCACGTCCACCGTCACCGTGCCCGACTCGATCTTTGACAGGTCCAGGATGTCGTTGATCAGGTTCAGCAGGTCGCTGCCCGAAGAGTTGATGTTGCGCGAGAACTCGATCTGCCGCGGCGTGAGGTTGCCTGCGGCGTTCTCGGCCAGCTGCTGCGACAGGATCAGGATGGAGTTCAGCGGCGTGCGCAGCTCGTGCGACATGTTCGCCAGGAACTCGGACTTGTACTTCGACGTGAGCGCCAGTTCGGACGCTTTTTCTTCCAGCGCGCGGCGCGCCTGTTCCACTTCGGTGTTCTTGCGCTCCACCTCGGCGTTCTGCTCGGCCAAAAGGCGCGCCTTGGTGCCCAGTTCCTCGTTGGTCTGCTGCAGCTCGGTCTGGCGCGACTGCAGTTCGGCCGTGAGCTGCTGCGACTGCGTGAGCAGGCCCTCGGTGCGCATGGTGGCTTCGATGGTGTTGAACACCGCGCCGATGGACAGCGCCATCTGGTCCAGGAAGTTCAGGTTCACCGCGCTGAACGGCTGCAGCGAGGCCAGCTCGATCACCGCCTTGGTCTCGTTCTCGAACAGCACCGGGATCACCACCACGCTGACCTGGTGCGCCTGGCCCAGGCTGGAGCTGATGGTGACGAAATCCGCCGGCGCGTCGGTCAGCAAAATGCGCCGCCCCTCGACCGCGCACTGGCCTACCAGGCCTTCGCCGATCTTCAGGCGGCTGGACAGCGGCAGGCTGCCGGATTGCGCGTAGGTGGACAGCAGCACCAGCTCGTTGCCGCCGTCCTCCAGGCTGCCGTTGTGGTAGATGCTGCCCTGGTGCGCATTGACCAGCGGCGCCAGTTCGGACAGCAGCATCTTGCCCACGGTATTGAGTTCGCGCTGGCCCTGCAGCATGCCGGTGAAGCGTGCCAGGTTGGTCTTGAGCCAGTCCTGCTCGCGGTTCGACTCGGTCGTCTCGCGCAGGTTGGAAATCATCGTGTTGATGTTGTCCTTCAGGTCGGACACCTCGCCGCGCGCCTCCACCTGGATCGAGCGCGTCAGGTCGCCCTTGGTCACCGCGGTGGCCACCTCGGCGATGGCGCGCACCTGCGTGGTCAGGTTGGCCGCCAGCAGGTTCACGTTGCCGGTCAGGTCCTTCCAGGTGCCGGCCGCGCCGGGCACGTGCGCCTGGCCGCCCAGCCGGCCTTCCACGCCCACTTCGCGCGCCACGTTGGTCACCTGGTCGGCGAAGGTGGCCAGCGTGTCGGTCATGCCGTTGATGGTGTCGGCCAGCGCCGCCACCTCGCCCTTGGCCTGCACCGTCAGGCGCTGCGACAGGTTGCCGTCGGCCACGGCCGTCACCACCTTCACGATGCCGCGCACCTGCTCGGTCAGGTTGGACGCCATGAAGTTCACGTTGTCGGTCAGGTCCTTCCAAGTGCCGCCCACGCCGGCCACCTGGGCCTGGCCGCCCAGCTTGCCTTCGGTGCCCACCTCGCGCGCCACCCGCGTCACCTCGCCGGCGAACGAGTTGAGCTGGTCGACCATGGTGTTGATGGTGTTCTTCAGCTCCAGGATTTCGCCCTTCACGTCCACCGTGATCTTCTGGTTCAGGTCGCCGCGCGCCACGGCGGTGGTCACCTCGGCGATGTTGCGCACCTGGGACGTGAGGTTCACGCCCATGGTGTTCACCGAGTCGGTCAGGTCCTTCCAGGTGCCCGCCACGCCGGGCACCACGGCCTGCACGCCCAG
>NZ_JACCWG010000176.1 GCF_013697775.1 Ramlibacter sp.
GTGCTGGCGCGCGCCTGCGCCAGCGCGAGCTCGGGCGTCAGCAGCGTGAAGATGCCGCGCGCGGCATCGCCCGCCGCGCGTTCGAGCTGCGCGCGGACCACGTCGTCCGGCGTCGTTTCGCCGACCCGGTAGCGCCGCGCCAGCGCGTCGATCGACCCCACGTCAGGCACGGGCCGGCACCGGCACGCGCTCGGCGTGGATGCGCGCGATCTCCTCGAAGGTGCAAAAGCGCACGCCCGGATGGCCGAGGAAGAAGTCGATCAGCCGCTCGTGCATCAGCAGTGCCTGCGGCTTGCCCGACACGTCCGGGTGCACCGTCATCGGGAACACGGCGAAGTCGTACTCGCGGTACACGTACTCGAACTGGTCGCGCCACATCTGCTCCACGTTGCGCGCGCCCACATAGCCCTGGCTGTTGGCGAAGGACTTGATGTAGAGCAGCGGCTCCATGTCGTCCAGGTCCCAGCTGGCGGGAATCTCGATCAGCGAAGTGGGCTCGCCGCGCTGCACCGGCTTCATCCATTCGGCGGCGGGGCGGGTGTAGTCGATCGGCGTCCACGCGTCGCCGCGGCGCAGGTAGTACGGCTCGAAGTCGCGGTGCATCAGGCTGTGGTCGTAGCGGATGCCGCGCTCCAGCAGCAGGTCCAGCGTGTCGGGGCTGAATTCCCACCACGGCGCGTTGTGGCCGACCGGCCGCCGGCCGGTGAGTTGCCCGATCAGCGCGATCGAGCGGTCCAGCACATCGCTTTGCTGCGCGCGCGACATGGCGGTGGGGTTCTCGTGGCTGTAGCCGTGCAGGCCCACCTCGTGGCCCGCCGCCACCACGGCCTCGCAGGCTTCGGGAAAGCTTTCGATGGAGTGGCCCGGGATGAACCAGGTGGTGGCGATGCCGCGCGAGGCGAACAGCTTCAACATGCGCTGCGCACCGACCTCGCCGGCGAAGAAGCCGCGCGACACGTCGCACACCGAGCGCTCGCCGCCGTACGAGCCCAGCCAGCCCGCCACGGCGTCGAAGTCCACGCTGTAGGCGCAGAGGATTTCCTTCATGGCAGCACTTCGAACTGCAGCTCCACCGGCTCGCATTCGGCGCCGTTCACCGGCACCAAATCTTGCGGGCACGCCGACAGCACGGCCACGCAGTCCATGCAGGCTTCGAACACCACGTGGTCGCCCGGCCGCGCGCGCGGCGGCAACCATCCGATGGCGCCGTCGGCTGCCACCGGGTTGTTCATCCAGATGTTGAACGGCGCCGGCACCTCCGCAACCGCGAAGCCGATGGCCCGCGCCGCCATGCGCAGGTTGTCCGAGCAGTTGTCGTGGTAGCCGTGCACGCCCAGCGTGCGGTAGCGCGGCAGGTCGCAGGCGGCGATCAGCGTGTCGTGGATGCCGGGCGAGGTGTCCTCCACCATCCGCAGGATGGCGCGGCGGCGGTTCGTCACCAGGTCGTCGCCCACGGCGGGAATGGTCTTGCTCAGCCAGGCGCGCACGTGCTCCATCGACATGAACTCGTGCGCGCCTTCGGCGTCGAAGGCCCAGAAGTCGCACACCTGCGTGCCGTGCGGGTTGACGATCTTCAGCCGCTGGCCGCGCGCGAGCCGCACCGCGCAGCCCTGGCGCGCGGGCAGCGTGTAGCGCAGGCCCGGCTCGGCACGGCCTTCGGGCAGCACGCGGCCTTCCAGCGTGGGGTTGTGGCCGTCGACGTCGGCGTTGCTGCGGTAGGCGCTATTGACCCAGTCCATCTCTTGTCTCCTCGATCGGTTGTTGGCGGTGCGCCGCGGTGACGTGGTGTTCTTCGGCGGCGCTCTTCAGCGGCTTTCGCGGTCGTACGGCTTGCCCACCGCTTCCGGGGCGCGGGCGCGCCCGCCCAGCCCCACCAGCGCCGCGATGGACGCCAGGTAGGGCAGCATCAACAGCAGCTGGAACGGGATCTGCGGCTGCGAGAACTGCAGCGAGAGCTGCAAGGCATCGCACAGGCCGAAGAACAGCGCCGCGGCCACGACTGCCAGCGGGCGCCAGCGCCCCAGGATGACGATGGCCAGCGCCAGGAAGCCGCGGCCGCCGCTCATGCCTTCGGTGAACACATGAATCTGCGCCAGCACCAGGTGCGCGCCGCCCAGCGCGGCCAATGCGCTGCTGGCCACCACCGCCATGGCGCGCAGGCGCAGCACCGGCACGCCGGCCGAATCGGCGGCGCGCGGGCTCTCGCCGGCGGTGCGCAGCGCCAGCCCCGCATGGGTGCGGTACAACAGGTACACGAGGCCCGCCGTCAGCGGCACCAGCGCATAGGCCAGCGCGTCCTGGCTGAACAGGCTGGGCCCGAGCACCGGGATCTGCGACAGGCCGGGAATCGGCAGCGGCGCGAAGCCGGCAAGTGAATGCGAGCCCTGCTGCGCGCCGAACACCATGCGGCTGGCGAACGCGGTGAAGCCCATGCAGAACAGGTTGACGGCGATGCCGGCCACCAGCTGGTCGCTGCGCAGCCACACGGTCAGCACCGCCTGCAGCAGGCCGACCAGCAGGCCCGCGAGCAGCCCGGCGAACAAGCCCACGGCGGGCGAGCCGCTGAAGAAGGTGCCGGCCGCCGCGCCGAACGCGCCCGCCAGCAGGCTGCCTTCCAGGCCGACGTTGTAGACGCCCGAGCGTTCCGCCACGTTGGCGCCGAGCGCCGCGTAGGCGACGGGAATGGCGCCGCGGCACAGCGCGGCGACGAAGGCGGCCGCGGCGGTGGAATCCAGCAGGGCATCGGTCATGCGGCCTCCTGCGCGGCGGCTGCAGCAGCGGGCGCCTCGCGAGCAGGCACGCCGCGCGACGGCGGCGCGAACCACCTGCGCAGCGACGCATGCTGGCTGGCCGCGACGAAGATCACCACCAGCCCCTGGATGGCGTCCACCACCGTGCCTTCGACACCGACGGCGCGCTGCATGCCGTTGGCGGCGGCCTTCAGCCCGCCCATCAGCAGCGCGCCCAGCGGCAGCCACGCCAGGTTGCCGGCGGCCATGAAGGCGACCACGATGCCGTCGAAGCCGTAGCCGGGGCTGAACAGGTGGAACAGCCGGTACTTCAGCCCCAGCACCTCGATGCCGCCGGCCAGGCCTGCCAGAGCGCCGCCGGCCATCATCGCCAGCAGCAGCTCGCGCCGCACCGCCACGCCCGCATAGGCCGCGGCCTGCGCGTTGCGCCCGACCAGGTCCAGCGCGTGGCCATGCGCGGTGTAGCGGAAGTGAAAGTGCAGCAGCACCGCAAGGCCCACGCCCAGCAGCGCGCCGATGTGGGCATCGGTCTGCGGCATCAGGATCGGCAGGCGCAGCACCGGCGCCAATTCCTCGGAGTACGGATACGGCGCGCCCGGCGCCAGCAGCGGCCCGCTGACCGCGTAGCTCACCAGCTGGATCGCCACGAAATTCAGCAGCAGGGTCACGATGACTTCGTTGACGCCGCGGTAGGCCTTCAGGTAGCCGGGAATGGCCGCCCACAGCGCCCCGCCCGCCATGGCGGCCAGCATGACCACGATGCTCCCGATGCCGGCCGGCAGCTGCGGCAGGAACAGCCCGGCCAGCGTGGCCGCCAGCGCGCCGGCATAGATCTGCCCTTCCGCGCCGATGTTGAACAGCCCCGCGCGCAGCGGCACCGCGACGGCCAGCGCCGCCAGCAGGATCGGCGAGGTTTTCACCAGCGTGCTGGCGAAGCCCCAGTAGTCCAGATAGGCGGTGGTGAACAGCGCGCGGTAGGCCAGCCATGGAGAGGCGCCGCTGGCGGCGATCAGCAGCGCGCCCACGGCCAGCGCCAACAGGCAGGCCCACACGACGCGCAGCCGCACGGCCCAGGCAAGGCAGGCGTTCATGGCGCGGCCTCCGCCAGGCCCGACATCAGCAGGCCGATGCGTTCGGGCGTGGCCTGCGCCTGCTCCAGCGTGCCGACGATGCGGCCGCGGTACATCACGGCCACGCGGTCGGCGACTTCCAGAACGTGTTCCAGTTCGGTGGAGATGTAGAGCACGGCCACGCCGGCATCGCGCTGCTCCAGCAGCTTGTGCTGCACGAACGCGATGGCGCCGATGTCCAGGCCCTTGGTCGCCTGCATCACGACCAGCAGGCGCGGGCCGGCCTCGATCTCGCGCGCCAGGATGATCTTCTGCTGGTTGCCGCCCGAGAGCTCCCCCGCCGGCTGCTCGATGCCGCGCAGGCGGCAGTCGTACTGCCGTGCCAGCCGCTCGGCCTCGCGCCGCATGCCGCGGTGGTCCAGCACGCCGCGCCGCGCCTGCGGGCGGCGGTAGAAGTTGCGCAGGAAGAAATTCTTCCACACCGGCTGGCCCAGCACCAGGCCGGTGGCGTGGCGGTCTTCCGGCACGAAGCCGATGCGGTGCGTGTGCACGCGCTCGCGGATGGAGGCGCGCGTGATGTCGCGCCCGGCCAGCGCCATGCGGCCGGCGTCGGCCGCGCGCAGGCCGGCCAGCACCTCCGCCAGCTCCTTCTGCCCGTTGCCGTCCACGCCGGTGATGCCCAGCACCTCGCCCGCGCGCAGCTGCAGGTCGATGC
>NZ_JACCWG010000181.1 GCF_013697775.1 Ramlibacter sp.
GCCGCTGTTGTCGAAGGCCCGCTGAGTTGCGCAGCCTGAACCCGGAGTTAGCCATGCGAGCGTTGTCGATCCTCCTGAGCTTTGTCGTCTCGCTTCTGGCGCTCCCGGTCGCGGTGGCCGCGGAAGACTTCCTGCCGCCCGAGCAGGCCTTCCGCTTCTAGGCACGCACCCTCGACGATCGCACCGTGGAAATCGTCTTCAAGGTGACGGACGGCTACTACCTGTACCGGGAGCAGTTCGCCTTTGCGGCCGAGCCGCCCGCGGCCCGATTGGGCGCGGCCGTCATCCCGGCCGGCAAGGTCAAGTTCGACGAAACCTTCGGCAAGGACGTGGAGACGCATCGGGGCAGCCTGACGATCCGCCTTCCGGTCGAAGACGCCCCGGCTGGTTTTGCCTTGAACGTGACCAGCCAGGGCTGCGCCGACAAGGGGCTGTGCTACCCGCCGATGACCCACGCTGCAGAGGTCCGGTTGGCGGGCTTTGGCGGCGACGGCACGGTGCGCGTCATGACCCTCGGCGGTACCGCCGTGGCCGCGGACATGGCGACAGGCACGCTCGACGGACGCGCGGTCGATGCCGCCACGGCCCCGGCCGCCCCTGCACCGGACGCAAGCGCGCCGAGGCTCGGCAGCTCCGGCGATGCCTCGATCGACGGCGCCCTGCGCAGCGGGCGCTACTGGATCGTCGTCGGCGCCTTCTTCCTGGCCGGCGTGCTGCTTTCCTTCACGCCCTGTGTCTTGCCGATGCTGCCGATCCTGTCGTCGATCATCGTCGGCGCAGGCCGCAAGGGCGGCGCGGTGTCCCGCTCCCGCGGGCTCTCGCTGTCGATCGTCTACTCGCTCGGCATGGCCCTCGTGTACACGCTGCTGGGCGTCGCGGCCGGGTTGGCCGGCGAGGGTCTCGCCGCCGCGCTGCAAACGCCCTGGGTGCTGGGCGTCTTCGCAGCGATGCTGGCCGCGCTGGCGATGTCGATGTTCGGCTTCTACGAGCTGCAGCTGCCGGCTGCCTGGAGCAGCGGCGTTTCCAGCGGGACGAACCGCCTGCCCGGAGGCCATGCCCTCGGTGTGTTCGCCATGGGCGGGCTGTCGGCGCTGATCGTTAGCCCTTGCGTCGCCGCGCCGCTGGCCGGCGCGCTGATCTACATCAGCCAGACGCGCGACGTGCTGCTCGGCGGCAGCGCGCTGTTCTCGCTGGCGGCCGGCATGAGCGTGCCGCTGCTGCTCGTCGGTGCCTCGGCCGGCAGCCTGCTGCCGCGCGCCGGCGCATGGATGGAGGGCGTGAAGCGCGGATTCGGCGTGCTGCTGCTGGCAGTGGCCTGGTGGATCCTGTCGCCGGTGCTGCCGGCGCCGTTGGCCGTGGCCGGCTGGGGCGCCGTGCTGCTGTGCGCGGCGACTTTCCTGTTCGTCTTCGACCGCCTGCCCGAACGGGCGGGGGCTGCGCTGCGGCTCGGCAAGACGGCCGGCCTGGTGCTCGCGATCGCCGGCGCGCTGCAACTCGTCGGCGCCGCTGCCGGTGCGAGCGATCCGCTGCGTCCGCTGGCGCCGTTGGCAAGCCGTGCTGGCGGCGATGCGGCAGGAGCGCAGGCAAGGCCCGGTGCTCACGAGGGCCCGCGCTTCACGCGCGTGCGCACGGTGGCCGAACTCGACGCCGCCCTCGCCGCTTCCGGCCGCCCGGTGCTGCTCGACTTCTACGCCGACTGGTGCGTGAGCTGCAAGGAGATGGAGCGCTTCACCTTCGCCGATCCGAGGGTCCGTGCAAAGCTCGACAAGGCGGTGCTGCTGCAGGTCGATGTCACCGCCAACTCGGCACAAGACCGGGCACTGCTCAAGCGCTTCGGGCTGTTCGGCCCGCCGGGGATCGTGTTCTTCGATGCTGGCGGACGCGAACTCGGGTCGCTGCGCGTCATCGGCTATCAAGCACCCGAGCGCTTTCTGCAAAGCCTCGCCCAGGCGCGGCTTTGAGCGTCACTCGTGCTCGCTCTCGCCGGCGCGCTCCTGCCACGCCCGGTACTCGTAGGACCACGTGCTCTTGATGAATGACAGCACCGCGACGATCTCCTCGTCGCTGAGCGCTTCTCGAAAAGCAGGCATGCCGCTCCGGTAGTCCGAGGGTCGATCCTTGCCGGGGATGAGCCCATGCGTCGTCACGCGGATCAGGTAGCGGTCGGAGTGGTGCCACGTGTGGCCGCGCTCGTCATGAGGCGGTGCCGGCAAGCGACCGTCGGCACCGATGTGCTGCCAGCCGGGCTGGCCCTCGAGCCGGGCGCCGTGACAGGCGGCGCAGCGCTCGCCATACACGCGCTCTCCCCATGCAACGAGCTTCGTGTTGCCGGCGTCGATGTGCCGGGCGGCGGGCGCCCGGACCGTCGCATGGACGCCGAGCGCCACCATGTACACGATCAGCGCTGACGAGGCCCAGAAACGGGGTTTGTGCTTCACAGGGTGAGGGAGGTTGCCGCAAGCTTAGGCGAGCGGCAAAGACCGAGTCAATAGGGCGGCGCTCGCGTCGGGCCGCTGTACTGACGAACCCGCTCATGTGCCATTTCGCCGCAAGGCCGCAGGCCACGGTGCGGCCCACTTGCAGCCCAAAGAGAAAGGCCCGCGAGCGATCGCGGGCCTTTTGCATCTGGTGCCGGTGAGAAGAGTCGAACTCCCGACCTTCGCATTACGAATGCGCTGCTCTACCAACTGAGCTACACCGGCATTTCGATCGCGCACCGCCCGTGGGGTGGTCGATCGGATCGAAGCGCGCATTCTATCGGAAGGCCTTGACGCAGCGGATGTGTGCGTGCCGCGAAAGCCGATTGTTCAAGCCTTCAAGGCAAAGCCCCCGAGCTTCTTGGCCACCGCCACGTTCTTCAGCGTCACATAGACCGGCAGGCCATCGCGTCCGTACTTCGGGTAATCCTCGCCCTGGATCAGCGGGCGCAGGTAGCGCTTGCACTTGTCGGTGATGCCGTACCCGTCCTTCGTGATGAAGTCGCGCGGCATGAACTTCTCGACGTTGGCCACCTTGGCGAGATCCGCCACGCCGATCCTGTACTTGTAGGGCACGTCGGAGAGGCGCTCCACCGTCGGCATCACCGCGTTGTGGCCCTTCAGCGCCAGCTCGACCGCCTTCTTGCCGAGCTCGTAGGCCTGCTTCACGTCGGTCTTCGAAGCGATGTGGCGGGCGGCGCGCTGCAGGTAATCGGCCACGGCCCAGTGGAACTTGTGGCCGAGGGCTTCCTTGACCATGTTGGCGACGACTGGCGCGGCGCCGCCGAGCTGGGCATGGCCGAAGGCGTCCTTCGTGCCTTGCTCTGCCAGGAAGCGGCCGTCGGGGTAGTGGCAGCCCTCGGACACGACCACCGAACAGTAGCCGTGCTCCTTGACCAGCTTGCCGACGCGCGCGATGAACTTCTTCTCGTCGAACTCGATCTCGGGGAACAGGATCACCACCGGGATGCCGTGGTCCTCGACCAGGCCGCCGGCCGCGGCGATCCAGCCGGCATGCCGGCCCATGACCTCGACCACGAAGACCTTGGTGGAGGTCAGGCACATCGACCGCACGTCGAAGGAGGCTTCCAGGGTCGAGACCGCCACGTACTTCGCCACGGAGCCGAAGCCGGGGCAGCAGTCGGTGATGGGCAGGTCGTTGTCCACCGTCTTGGGCACGTGGATGGCTTGGATCGGATAGCCCATGCTGTCGGCGAGCTGGCTGACCTTGAAGCAGGTGTCGGCCGAGTCGCCGCCGCCGTTGTAGAAGAACCAGCCGATGTCGTGCGCCTGGAACACGGCGATCAGGCGCTCGTACTCGCGCCGGTGGCTGTCGATCGACTTGAGCTTGTAGCGGCACGAGCCGAACGCGCCGGACGGCGTGGAGCGCAGCAGCGCGATGGCCGAGGCGGTCTCCTTGCCGGTGTCGATCAGGTCCTCGGTCAGCGCGCCAATGATGCCGTTGCGCCCCGCATAGACCTTGCCGATGCGGTCGCGGTTGGCGCGCGCCATCTCGATCACGCCGCAGGCCGAGGCATTGATGACGGCGGTGACGCCGCCCGACTGCGCGTAGAACGCGTTTCTCTTGGTGGCCATCGCGGCATCTCCCTGTTGCAGGCTCAGTCGGCCAATGCGCGCGTGACCACTTCGCGCACGTCGTTGCTCAGGTCGGGCTTGGCGGCCACCCGGGCGATGGCTTCGCGCGCCGCGCCGCGCAGCGGCTCGACCAGCTTCTTCCAGCGGTCCAGCGCGCGCGCCAGGCGTGCGGCCACCTGCGGGTTGATGGCGTCCAGCTCCATCACGCGCTCGCTCCAGAACACGTAGCCGGCGGCATCGGGGCGGTGGAACGCGCCGGGGTTGCCGCTGCAGTAGCTGAAGATCACGCTGCGCGCTCGGTTCGGGTTGCGGATGTTGAAGTCCGGGTGCGCCATCAGCTGGCGCACCACGGGCAGCACGTTGCCGCCGCGGTCCGGCTGGCCGGCCTGCAGCGCGAACCACTTGTCCAGCACCAGCGGCTCGTGCTGGAAAATGGCGTGGAAGCGGGCAATGGCCTTGGGCGCCAGGTCGCCGCCGCCCACCACCAGGGCCGACAACGCGTGGAAGCGGTCGGTCATGTTGGTGGCGTCCTTGAAGCGCTGGTAGGCCTTGCCGGCCCACATATCCGCCCCCGCATCCGTTCGCCCTGAGCCTGTCGAAGGGCCCCGCGACGCCAGGCACAGCATCGTGAGCGCCATGCCGGTCAGCGCGCGGCGCCCGCTGGACACCGCGTCGGGCCGGTAGCCGCCGTTCTCGCGGTGCGCCTCGTAGGCCCACTGCCAGTCGTCGTACAGCACCTGGGCCAGCTGCGCGCGCATGGCTTCGCGCACCGCGTGGATGCGCTGCGGATCGACCTTGTCCAGCTGCTCGGCGATGTAGGTCTCGGCGGGCAGCGTGAGCACCAGCTCCTTGAACGCCGCGTCGAGCGTGGGATGGCGCAGGATGTCGCGCATGGCGCCGACGAAGGCGTCGTCCAGCCGGACGTCGGCCGCCGCCAGGCCCTGCGTGCCGATGTAGCGCAGCGCGCGGCCGGTGGCCAGGCGCTGCGCCGCCTCCCAGCGGTTGAACGGGTCGGCGTCGTGCGTGAGCAGGTTGAGCAGCTCGGCATCCGTGTAGTCGTACTCCAGCACCACCGGCGCGCTGAAGCCGCGCAGCAGCGAGGGCACTGGCGCGCGCTGCATGCCGGGGAAGGTGAGGGTTTCGCTTTGCTGCGACAGCACGTGCATGCCGGTGGTGAGCTCGCGGCCTTCGGCATCCAGCAAGCCCAGCGCCACCGGGATCACGAACGGCTGCTTGTCCGGCTGGCCCAGCGTGGCAGGGCAGCTCTGCGACAGCGTAAGCGAGTAGATGCCCGAGGCCGCGTCGTAGTGACCCTGGGCGCGCAGGCGCGGGGTGCCGGCCTGGCTGTACCAGCGCTTGAACTGCTCCAGCTGGCGCGCCAGCGGCGATTCGGGATTCGCGTCGGCGATGGCCTGCGCGAAGTCGTCGCAGGTGACGGCGTGGCCGTCGTGCCGCTCGAAGTACAGCTGCAGTCCCTTGGCGAAGCCCTCGCGGCCCACCAGGGTCTGCATCATGCGCACCACCTCCGCACCTTTTTCGTAAATGGTGACGGTGTAGAAGTTGTTGATCTCCAGGTACTGGTCGGGCCGCACCGGGTGCGCCATCGGGCCGGCGTCCTCGGGGAACTGCGCGGTGCGCAGCACGCGCACGTCCTCGATGCGCTTGACCGCGCGCGCCGACGGCGTGCCCGCCAGGTCCATGCTGAACTCCTGGTCGCGGAACACCGTGAGGCCTTCCTTCAGCGACAACTGGAACCAGTCGCGGCAGGTGACGCGGTTGCCGGTCCAGTTGTGGAAGTACTCGTGGCCCACCACGCTCTCGATGTTGGCGTAGTCGGTGTCGGTGGCGGTGGCCTGGGTGGCGAGAACGTACTTCGTGTTGAAGATGTTCAGGCCCTTGTTCTCCATGGCGCCCATGTTGAAGTCGCTGGTGGCGACGATCATGAAGCGTTCCAGGTCCAGCGGCAGGCTGAAGCGCGCCTCGTCCCAGGCCACCGAAGCCATCAGCGAGGTCATGGCGTGGTCGGTCTTGTCCAGGTCGCCGGGGCGCACGTAGATCTGCAGCAGGTGATCGTTGCCGCCGCGCGAACGCACGCGCTGCTCGCGGCAGACCAGCTGGCCGGCCACCAGGGCGAACAGGTAGGAAGGCTTGCGGAACGGGTCGACCCACTTGGCGAAGTGGCGCCCGCCCTCCAGTTCGCCTTCCTCCACCAGGTTGCCGTTGGACAGCAGCACCGGGTAGCGGGCCTTGTCCGCGCGCAGCGTGACGGTGTAGCTGGCCATCACGTCCGGGCGGTCCAGGAAGTAGGTGATGCGCCGGAAGCCCTCGGCCTCGCACTGCGTGAAGAACGAGTCGTTGCTCACGTACAGGCCCATGAGCTTGGTGTTCTTGGCCGGCATGCAGGTGGTGAAGATCTCCAGCTCGAACGGCTCGTCGCCGGCCGGCAGGTTCTCCAGCACCAGCTGTTCGTTCTCCAGCTTGAAGGAGGTGCCCTGGCCGTTGACCAGCACGCGCGCCAGGTTCAGCTCCTCGCCGTCCAGGCGCAGCGGCTGCGCGGCGGCGCCGGGGTTGCGGCGCACGCGCATGCGGTTGAGCACGCGGGTCTTGGCGGCGTCGAGGTCGAAGCACAGTTCGACCGTGTCGATCCAGAACGCGGGCGGCTGGTAGTCGGCCCGGTGGACCAGTTTGGATTGACCTTCACGCATCCAGGCGCTCCAGGAAGTTGGCTTTCATGAGTTCCTTGTAGTCGCGCACCTGCGCGATGACGTGCGGGCCGGAGAGTTCTTCGGCGCTATGGGTGCTGCAGATGGCGACGGCGCGCATGCCGGCGCGGCCCGCGGCCTCGATGCCGAACGGCGCATCCTCGAACACGATGCACTCGGCCGGCTGCGCGTCCAGCCGCTTGGCGGCGCCGAGAAAAATGTCCGGCTGCGGCTTGCCCGGCAGCCCTTCGTCGCCGCGCACCACGGCGTCGGGCGGCAGGCCGAGCTTCAGGTGGTCCAGCACGAACGCCAGGTTCAGGCGGTCGCCGGCGGTGGCGATCGCGATCTTCAGCGCGCTTTCGCGCGAACGCACGACGAAGTCGTGGAAGCCCGCGACCTCGCGGAATTCCTTGCCGAAGATCTCGCGGTAGATCGCTTCCTTCTCGCCGATGAGTTCCAGCGCGCGGTCTTGCGGCACGTCGTCACCCATGAGAATGCGGATGCATTCCACGCCGGTGCGCCCGGTGGTGCGGCGCATGATCTCGTCGACGTCCATCGCCACGCCGTGGCGCTTGCGGAATTCGTCCCAGCTGCGCGCATGCGCCGGCATGGACTCCACCATCGTGCCGTCCATGTCGAAGATGAAAGCACGCGTGGCCATCACACGCCCTGCTTCAGGCTGGCTTCGATGAACGCATCGAGGTCGCCGTCCAGCACCTTCTGGGTGGCCGAGATCTCCACGCCGGTGCGCAGGTCCTTGATGCGGCTGTTGTCCAGCACGTAGCTGCGGATCTGGTGGCCCCAGCCGACGTCGGTCTTGTTGTCTTCCAGCTTCTGCTGCGCTTCCATGCGCTTGCGCATCTCGTGGTCGTACAGGCGCGAACGCAGGCGCTTCCACGCCACGTCGCGGTTGCTGTGCTGGCTGCGGCTGTCCTGGCACTGCACAACGATGTTGGTGGGAATGTGCGTCAGGCGCACCGCCGAGTCGGTCTTGTTGATGTGCTGGCCGCCGGCGCCGGACGCGCGGTAGGTGTCCACCCGCACGTCGGCCGGGTTGATGTCGATCTCGATGGAGTCGTCGACCTCGGGATAGACGAACACGCTTGCGAAGCTGGTGTGGCGCCCGCCCGAGGAGTCGAACGGCGACTTGCGCACCAGGCGGTGCACGCCGGTTTCGGTGCGCAGCAGGCCGAAGGCGTACTCGCCCTCGATCTTGATGGTGGCGCCCTTGATGCCGGCGGTGTCGCCCGGCGTCTCGTCTTCCACCGTGGTCTTGAAGCCCTTGCGCTCGGCGTACTTCAGGTACTGGCGCAGCAGCATGGAAGCCCAGTCGCACGCCTCGGTGCCGCCGGCGCCGGCCTGCAGGTCGAGAAAGCAATTGTTCGGGTCGGCCGGCTGGTTGAACATCCGGCGGAATTCCAGGCCCTCGACGTCCTTGGCGAGCATGCCGGCGTCGGCTTCGATGGAGGCGAGGCCGGCTTCGTCGCCTTCTTCCTTGCTCATCTCATAGAGCTCGAGGTTGTCCGACAGATCGCGCTCGAGGTTCTGCAGCATCACGACGATGTCATCGAGCTGCTTTTTTTCCCTGCCCAGTTCCTGGGCCTTCTTCGGGTCGTTCCAGACCGTGGGATCTTCCAGCGAGGCGTTGACGGTTCTCAGGCGTTCCGATTTGGCATCGAAGTCAAAGATACCCCCGTAAGTCGGCGGTACGGGCTTGCAGATCGGTGAGGGTGGTGCCGATCAGGTTGATGCGTTCTGCGTCCATGGCGTGTGGTTCCGGTGATTCAAAGGGGCAACCGGCGATTTTCTCACGCGGGTGCGTCCAGCGGCAGCCTGAGCAGGAACTCCGCGCCCGCGCCGGGTTCACTGCGCACCGTGAGGCTGCCGCCGTGCGCCTGCGCGATCTGCCGGCTGATGAACAGGCCCAGCCCCAGGCCCGGCACGGCGCTGGTGGCTTCGGCGCGCTCGAACTGCCCGAAGATGCGTTCCTGGTCCTGCGGCGCGATGCCCGGGCCCTGGTCCTTCACCGACACCACCGCGTGCGCGCCTTCGGTGGCCAGTGAAACGCGCACCGGGCCGCCGCCGCCGTAGCGCAGGGCATTGGTCAGCAGGTTGGTCACCACCTGTTCGATGCGGAATTCGTCGGCCGTCAACGCAAGGTGCGGCGGCGCGTCCAGCTCCAGCGGCGTGCTGGCAGCCTTGGCCTGCTCGCCCATGGCTTCCACCAGGCTGTGCAGCATCTGCGCCAGGTCCATCGGCGCCGGCTCCATGCCCAGCCTGCCGGTGCGCAGCCGCGTCACGTCCAGCATGTCGTCCAGCAGGCGGATCATGCTGCGCACCTGGCGCTCGTCGCGCTCGGCCATCTGCACGAGGGCCGGCGGCTCCGGCAGCTTGCCGCTGGCCAGCAGGCGCTTGCGCACCTGCACCTGCAGGTACAGCGTGTTGAGCGGGTTGCGCAGCTCGTGCGACACCAGCCCCATGAAGTCGTCGCGCATGCGCACGGCGCGCTGCAGTTCCTCCTGCGCGTGCTCCAGCGCCTGGCGCTGGCGGAACAGGTCGACGAACACGTTGGCCTTGCTGCGCACCGTCTGCGGGTCCAGCGGCTTGTGCAGGAAGTCCACCGCGCCGGTTTCGTAGCCGCGAAACGCGTAGTTCATCTCGCGGCCGGCCGCGCTCACGAACACGATCGGGATGCGGCGGGTGCGCTCGGTGCCGCGCATCAGCTCGGCCAGCTCGAAGCCGTTCATCCCCGGCATCTGCACGTCCAGGATGGCCAGCGCGAATTCGTGCTCCAGCAGCAGCGACAACGCCTCTTCGCCCGAGTGGGCGCAGAACACCTCGCGGCCGTCGCCGCGCACCAGCGCCTGCAGGGCGACCAGGTTCTCGCGCAGGTCGTCGACCAGCAGCAGCTTGGCGGCGGGGGTGTCGGTGATCATGTCCGGAACATCAGAGTGTGCAGCAGCGCGCGGATGCCGGCCAGCGGCAGCACCAGGTCGGGCGCCGCGCGGCGGATCGCCGCGGCCGGCATGGTGCCGTGCCTGGCGTCCGCCGGGTCCTGCGCGACGGTGAAGCCGCCGGCCGCGGCCACCGCCGCCAGGCCGTTGGCGCCGTCGTCGTTGGCGCCGGTGAGCACGAAGGCGGCAAGCCGTTCGCCATAGGCTTCGGCGCAGGACTGCAGCAGCACGTCGATGGACGGACGCGAATACAGCACCGGCTCGTCGCAGCTCAGCGAAAACGTGCGGTCGGGCTCCACCAGCAGGTGGTAGCCCGGCGGCGCGAAGTAGAGCGTGCCGGCCGCCAGCGGCGCGTGGGGCTGCGCCTCGTGCACCGGCATGGACAGGCGTGCCCGGAAGATGTCCACCAGCTGGCTGTCGCGGTCGGGCGACAGGTGCAGCACGGTGACGATGGGCACGGCGCCGCCGGCCGGCATGTCCTGCAGCAGGAAGAACAGCGCATCGATGCCGCCGGCCGAGGCGCCGATGGCGATCGCGTCGACCTCGCGCGCTGGCTGGCTCGCGGGCGCGGTCACACCGCCTCCTTGCGCTTGCGGAACACCCGCTCGGAGCGCGCCACGGTGTCGAAGCGCCCGGCGTAGGCCGAGAAGTCCAGCGTTTCCTTGGAGCCCAGCCCCAGGAAGCCGCGGTGGATGAGCGATTCGTGGAACAGGCCGAGCGCGCGGTCCTGCAGCGTGCGGTTGAAGTAGATCAGCACGTTGCGGCACGACACCAGGTGCGTCTCGGCGAACACGCTGTCGGTGGCCAGGCTGTGGTCGGCGAAGGTGATGCTGTCGCGCAGCGACTTGTCCATCAGCGCGCCGCCGTAGCCGGCCGTGTAGTAGCGCGAAAAACTCTCCAGGCCGCCGGCGCGCTGGTAGTTCTGCGTGAAGCCCTGCATGCGGTCCAACGCATACACGCCCTGGCGCGCGCGGTCGAGCGAGGCGTGGTTGATGTCGGTGGCGTAGAGGATGGCGCGTTCCAGCAGGCCTTCTTCGCGCAGCAGAATGGCCAGCGAGTACGCCTCTTCGCCGGTGCTGCAGCCGGCCACCCAGATCTTCACCGACGGGTAGGTGCGCAGCACCGGCACCACGTGGCGGCGCAGCGCCTCGAAGTAGGGCGGGTCGCGGAACATCTCGCTGACCGGTACAGTCAGGTGCTGCAGCAGCTGCGAGAAGGCGTCGGGGTCGTGCAGCACCCGCTCCTGCAGCGCCGAGATGGTGGGCATGCCCATCTGCTCGCGCGCGTGCTCCACCCGGCGGCGCAGCGACGCGACCGAGTAGTCGCGGAAGTCCTGGCCCCAGCGCAGGTACACCGCCTCCACCAGCAGGCGCAGCTCGATCTCGGCGATGGTGGTGTTGCGGCCGGCCACTCAGAGCCGCTCCATCTTGGGCATCCACACCCGCATCAGCGAGAACAGGCGCTCCAGCTCGATCGGCTTGGCCAGGTAGTCGTTGGCGCCGGCGGCCAGGCAGCGTTCCTGGTCGTCCTTCATGGCCTTGGCGGTCACGGCGATGATAGGCAGCTTGCGCCATTGCGGATTGCGGCGGATCTCGCGCATGGCGGTGTAGCCGTCCATCTCCGGCATCATCACGTCCATCAGCACCATGTCGACGGGGGCAGCGCCGGCCAGCTTCTGCAGCGCCTCCACACCGTTGCGCGCCACTTCCACCTCGGCGCCCTTGTGCTCCAGCGCGCTGGTCAGCGCGAAGATGTTGCGCACGTCGTCGTCCACCACCAGGATGCGCCGGCCCTCGAACGCTTTTTCGCGGGTGCGCGCGGTGCGCAGCATGTCCTGCCGCTCGCTGGACAGCTGGCTTTCCACCTGGTGCAGGAACAGGGTCACCTCGTCGAGCAGGCGCTCGGGCGAGCGCGCGCCCTTGATGATGATGGAGCGCGAGTAGCGCATCAGCTCGGCTTCCTCCTCGCGGCTCAGGTTGCGGCCGGTGTAGACGATCACCGGCGGGAACGAGCGGCTCTCGCCGGCGGCGATGCGCTTGAGCAGTTCCTGGCCCGTCATGTCCGGCAGCTTCAGGTCCATGATCATGCAGTCGAACACGGAATCGGCCAGCGCGTCCAGCGCTTCCTGGCCGAGCCCCACGGCGGTGATCTCGACCTCGCCGTCGCCGATGAGATGGGCCACGCTTTCGCGCTGGCGGGGGTCGTCCTCCACCACCAGCACGCGCTTGAGTTTCTGGCTGAGCTTGGTTTCCAGCCGCTGGAAGATGTCGCGCAGCTGCTCGCGCGTGGCCGGCTTCATCGCGTAGCCGATCGCGCCCATCTGCAGCGCCGGCTCGGCCAGGTCCTCGGCCGACAGCACGTGCACCGGGATGTGCCGCGTGCGCGCGCTTTCCTTCAGCCGCTGCAGCACGGCCAGCCCGCTGTCGTCGGGCAGCCGGATGTCCAGCAGCACGGCCTGCGGCAAGTGCGCGGTGGCCAACTGCACGCCTTCCTCGGCCTGGTGCGCGACGATGCAGCGGTAGCCCAGCTCGTGCGCCAGGTCGAACAGGATGCGCGCGAACACCACGTCGTCCTCCACCACCAGCACCGTGCGGCGCGCGCCGGCGGGCTGCTCGCGGTCGTCGGCGAAGGCCGGGCCGCTGGGCGGGCGGGCCGGGATGCGGCTGCCGGCGCCGCCGGACG
>NZ_JACCWG010000187.1 GCF_013697775.1 Ramlibacter sp.
GCGCAGCCCGCCGCCGCCGAAGCCGATGGAGGCGCGCGGCGCTACAGCGCGGGTGAAGATGTGCACCAGGCCGGCCAGCGCCTCGCCGTGCACCACGCTCACGTTGCCGCGCACGATCTCGATGCGCTCCACGTCGGCCGCGGACAAGGTGTTGAGGTCCACGGCGCTGCCGCGCGAGGACAGTGGATCGTTCTGCCGCACATGGTCGATCAGCACCACCACGTGGCTGGGGTCGGCGCCGCGCAGAAAGAGCGAGCCGAAGCCGCCGCTGCGCGCGCCCCGGTCGGTCACGACGCCGGCCTGGCGCGACAGGATGTCGGCGACGCTGCGGTCGCCCAGCACGTCGAGCTCGGCGCGGGTGAGCACGGTCACGTGCTGGCTGGCGGACGCTTCCGTCTGCGGCAGCAGGCTGGCGCTGATGCGCACCTCGGGCAGGGTGGCGCCGGCGGCGGCGGGAGCCATCGTCTGCGCGTGAATGGGCGAAACACCCAGCAAGGCCATGCCCAGCACGGGCATGGCCGATCTCCTCCAGGGCATTCGCATGCCTCCCCTGTCTGTCTTTGTTGTTGTCGGTGCGCAGTATCTGCACGCGCTGGCACAGGGTCAAGCTGTCAGGGTTGACAGTGCCAGGGCCATGTAAGCCGGACGGCCTCATACGCCATCCGCCGTATTCCTGTGCAGCCCGGCAGTTCCCAGAATGGACTCCTCGCTTCTTCTTTCTTCTTCTTCCTTCTTTCTGGAGCCGCGCACATGCAACGTCGATTCACCCTCAAGGCGCTCACCGCCGCCGTCGTCCTGGCGGGCGCCGGCTTCGCGCCCGCCCATGCCGCCGACACCATCAAGGTCGGCGTGCTGCACAGCCTGTCGGGCACCATGGCCATTTCCGAAACGGTGCTCAAGGACACCGTGTTGATGGCCATCGAGGAAATCAACGCCAAGGGCGGCGTGCTGGGCAAGCAGCTGGAACCCGTGGTGGTGGACCCGGCGTCCAACTGGCCGCTGTTCGCCGAGAAGACCAAGCAGCTGCTGACGCAGGACAAGGTGGCGGTGATGTTCGGCTGCTGGACCTCGGTGTCGCGCAAGTCGGTGCTGCCGGTGGTGGAGGAACTCAACGGCCTGCTGTTCTACCCGGTGCAGTACGAGGGCGAGGAGCTGTCCAAGAACGTGTTCTACACCGGCGCCGCGCCCAACCAGCAGGCGATTCCCGCGGTGGAATACCTCATGAGCAAGGAAGGCGGCGGCGCCAAGCGCTTCGTGCTGCTGGGCACCGACTACGTGTACCCGCGCACCACCAACAAGATCCTGCGCTCCTTCCTGAAGTCCAAGGGCATCGCCGAGGCCGACATCATGGAGGAGTACACCCCCTTCGGCCACAGCGACTACCAGACCATCATCGCCAAGATCAAGAAGTTCTCCGGCGAAGGCAAGAAGACGGCCGTGATTTCCACCATCAACGGCGACTCCAACGTGCCGTTCTACAAGGAACTGGGCAACGCCGGCCTGAAGGCCAAGGACGTTCCCGTGGTGGCCTTCTCGGTCGGCGAGGAAGAACTGCGCGGCGTGGACACCAAGCCGCTGGTGGGCCACCTGGCCGCCTGGAACTACTTCATGTCGCTGAAGAACCCGACCAACACCGAGTTCACCAAGAAGTGGGCCACCTACGCCAAGGCCAAGGGCATCGCCGGCCACAAGGACAAGCCGCTGACCAATGACCCGATGGAAGCCACCTACATCGGCGTGTACATGTGGAAGCAGGCCGTGGAGAAGGCCAAGTCCACCGACACCGACAAGGTGATCGCCGCCATGGCCGGCCAGACCTTCAAGGCGCCCTCGGGCTTCACCGCCAAGATGGACGAGAAAAACCACCACCTGCACAAGCCGGTGTTCATCGGCGAAGTGAAGGGCGACGGCCAGTTCAACGTGGTGTGGAAGACTCCCGGCCCGGTGAAGGCCAAGCCGTGGTCGCCGTACATCGAAGGCAACGACAAGAAGCCCGACGAGCCGGCCGGCAAGAGCAAGGTCTGACCTAGTGTCCTGTCCCGATAATACGTGAGCAAAGTCGATGCAGCTTTTCAAGGATCGAATCGGCGGTCGCAGTCCATTTGAACGGCTGACAGTTTTGGTTGTGAGCGTTGACGAAATGGTCGATGC
>NZ_JACCWG010000188.1 GCF_013697775.1 Ramlibacter sp.
GGCCAGCTCGACCAGGCGGCCGGCCAGTGCGTCGGCACGGCCGCCCAGGCCGGCCTGCTCCAGCCAGCCCCGCGCCAGCAGCAGGTCGTCGGCCATGCCGAAGGAGATGTCGTGCGCGCCCGGCGCGAAGCCCAGGCCGCGGCTGAAGCTCAGCGTGGTTTCGAAGCGCGGCGCGAAGCCGCTGGGCACGCGTTCGGCCCAGAAACGCCGGGCCACCGGCATCAGCTGGGCATAGGGCAGCAGCACGACCGTGCGCGCCGGGTGCGCGCCGTGCCGGCCCACCAGTTCCAGCAGGCGGCCGATGCAGCCGCGCCAAAGCGTTGCCGCCGCATGGGTTGTCGCTATCGCATCCATAGCATCAGGGGATGGGCCGCTGGCGCCGCCGGGTACTTGTTTCTGCCACAATGGCCTTCACTGTAAGCGCTCTCACCGACCGCTCTCTCCAAAGGAAGACTCATGGCAAGCGACCTGATCAAGCACATCTCCGACGACACCTTCGAAGCCGACGTCCTGAAGGCCGCCAAGCCGGTGCTGGTGGACTACTGGGCCGAATGGTGCGGCCCGTGCAAGATGATCGCGCCGATCCTCGAGGAAGTGTCCGAGTCGTACAAGGACAAGCTGCAAATCGCCAAGATGAACGTGGACGAGAACCGCGAGATCCCCGCCAAGTTCGGCATCCGCGGCATTCCCACGCTGATGCTGTTCAAGGACGGCCAGCTCGCCGCCACCAAGGTCGGCGCCCTGAGCAAGTCGCAGCTCACCGCCTTCATCGACCAGCAGCTGGCGTAAAGCCCGCAACGGCGTTGCGAACAAGGGCCCTCCGTCGGGCCCTTTGTTTTGTCTTATACTGCGCCAAGTTCACTGGCCCGCCAACCCAAGCGGACAGTTCGAGTTCCGGTTTGTGGGGCACTTCTCGCCCCGCCGCAAACCTCCCCCAGATCCAACCAAGAACTCCGCACGGGGTCCCTCCATGCACTTAAACGAACTCAAGGCGCTGCACGTCTCCGAGGTCCTGAAGCAAGCCGAAGAACTCGAGATCGAAAACACCGGCCGCATGCGCAAGCAGGAGCTGATGTTCGCGATCATCAAGAAGCGCGCCCGCGCCGGCGAGCAGGTGTTCGCCGACGGCGTGTTGGAGATCCTGCCCGACGGGTTCGGCTTCCTGCGCAGCCCGGACACCAGCTACACGGCCAGCACCGACGACATCTACATCTCGCCCTCGCAGGTGCGCCGCTTCAACCTGCACACCGGCGACATGATCGAGGGCGAGGTCCGCACGCCCAAGGACGGCGAGCGCTACTTCGCGCTGACCAAGCTGGACAAGGTCAACGACGGCCTGCCGGAAGACAACAAGCACAAGGTGATGTTCGAGAACCTGACGCCGCTGTTCCCCCGGGAACAGATGCGCCTGGAGCGTGATGCCCTGAAGGGCGAAGAGAACATCACCGGCCGCGTCATCGACATCATCGCGCCCATCGGCAAGGGCCAGCGCGCGCTGATCGTGGCACCGCCCAAGAGCGGCAAGACAGTGATGATGCAGCACATCGCGCACGCCATTGCGGCCAACTACCCCGACAGCCACATGATGGTTCTGCTGGTGGACGAGCGGCCCGAGGAAGTGACCGACATGCAGCGTTCGGTGAAGGCCGAGGTCATCGCCTCCACCTTCGACGAGCCCGCTGCGCGCCACGTGCACGTGGCCGAAATGGTGATCGAGCGCGCCAAGCGCCTGGTGGAGCTGAAGAAGGACGTCATCATCCTGCTGGACTCCATCACCCGCCTGGCCCGCGCCTACAACAACGTGGTGCCCTCTTCCGGCAAGGTGCTGACCGGCGGCGTGGACTCCAACGCGCTGCAGCGTCCCAAGCGCTTCCTGGGCGCGGCGCGCAATGTGGAGGAAGGCGGCTCGCTGACCATCATCGCCACCGCGCTGATCGACACCGGCTCGCGCATGGACGAAGTGATCTTCGAGGAGTTCAAGGGCACCGGCAACTGCGAGCTGCACCTGGACCGCCGCCTGTACGAAAAGCGCGTGTTCCCCTCGATCCAGCTCAACCGCAGCGGTACCCGCCGCGAAGAATTGCTGCTGGCGCCCGAGATCCTGCAAAAGACCCGCATCCTGCGCCAGTTCATGTACAACATGGACGAAATCGAGGCAATGGAGATGGTGCTGAAGTCCATGAAGGCGACCAAGAGCAACGTCGAATTCTTCGACATGATGCGCCGCGGCGGCTGACAGCAGTCTTCCCCGCTGCGGGTTATTACCTAGTGTCCTGTCCCGATAATACGTGAGCAAAGTCGATGCAGCTTTTCAAGGATCGAATCGGCGGTCGCAGTCCATTTGAACGGCTGACAGTTTTGGTTGTGAGCGTTGACGAAATGGTCGATGC
>NZ_JACCWG010000189.1 GCF_013697775.1 Ramlibacter sp.
GAACCCGGCGATCCTGGAGCAGTTGGCGGAGAAGCTTTGAGGTTGTGCGGATCGTGTGCCCGGCCGGCAAGGTCCGTGAACCGTCGAGCTAAAGCCTTTCCGCCTCTTGAGCAGGCGCGCCAGCCACGTCGCACTGCCGATAGAATGTCCAGATGATGTCGCTCTTGCGTCTTGTGATTGTGTGGCTCGTGATGGCCGCGATTCCGCTGCAGGGTCTGGCGGCTGCGACCATGGCTTTCTGCGCCGGTGCGCCGCGCCGCCTAGTTCCTGCGGCTTAGAGCGGCTGGGCCAGCTGCTCCAGGATCGCGGGATTTTCCAGTGTGGTGATGTCCTGCGTGATCTGCTCGCCCTTGGCGATGCTGCGCAGCAGGCGGCGCATGATCTTGCCGCTGCGCGTCTTGGGCAGGTTGTCGCCGAAGCGGATGTCCTTGGGCTTGGCGATCGGCCCGATCTCCTTGGCCACCCAGGCGCGCAGTTCGTCGGCGATCTTCTTCGCCTCCTCGCCGGTCGGGCGCGAGCGCTTGAGCACCACGAACGCGCAGATCGCCTCGCCGGTCACGTCGTCGGGCCGGCCCACCACGGCGGCTTCGGCCACCAGGTCGGTCTTGGACACCAGCGCCGATTCGATTTCCATCGTGCCCATGCGGTGGCCCGAGACGTTCAGCACGTCGTCGATGCGGCCGGTGATGCGGAAATAGGCGTTGTCCACGTTGCGCACCGCGCCGTCGCCGGCCAGGTAGAAGCGGCCGCCCATTTCCTCGGGGAAGTAGCTCTTCTTGAAGCGCTCTGGGTCGCCCCAGATGGTGCGGATCATCGATGGCCACGGCCGCTTGATGACCAGGATGCCGCCCGAGCCGTTCGCAACGTCCTTGCCGGTCTCGTCGACGATCGCGGCCATGATGCCCGGCAGCGGCAGCGTGCACGAGCCCGGAACGGTGGGCGTGGCACCCGGCAGCGGGTTGATCACGTGCCCGCCGGTCTCGGTCTGGAAGAAGGTGTCCACGATCGGGCAGCGCTCGCCGCCCACGTTCCGGTGGTACCACATCCAGGCTTCGGGGTTGATCGGCTCGCCCACGGTGCCGATGATGCGCAGCGACGACAGGTCCCAGTTCTTCGGATGCACCTTCGCGTCGGTCTCGGCGGCCTTGATCAGCGAGCGGATCGCCGTGGGCGCCGTGTAGAACACCGTGATCTTGTGCTTCTCGATGTTGTGCCAGAAACGGCCTGCATGCGGGAAGGTGGGAATGCCCTCGAAGATCAGCTGGCTGGCGCCGGCAGTCAGCGGGCCGTAGGCGATGTAGGTGTGCCCGGTGATCCAGCCGATGTCGGCGGTGCACCAGAACATATCTTCCGGCTTGATGTCGAAGCTCCACTCCATGGTGAGCTTGGACCACAGGATGTAGCCGCCGGTGGAATGCTGCACGCCCTTGGGTTTGCCGGTGGAGCCGGAGGTGTAGAGGATGAACAGCGGATGCTCCGCGCCGACCGGTTCGGGCGCGCACTCGGTGCTCTGGCCCTGCAGCGCCTCGTCGAACGTCTTGTCGCGCCCGGCCACCATGTTGCAGGCCGTGGCCGTGCGCATGTAGACCAGCACGCTCCGGATGCTTTCGCAGCCACCCATGGCCAGCGCCTCGTCCACGATGGACTTCAGGCCCATCTCCTTGCCGCCGCGCATCTGGAAGTTGGCGGTGATCACGGCCACGGCGCCGGCATCGATCACGCGCTCCTGCACGCTCTTGGCCGAGAAGCCACCGAACACCACGCTGTGCGTCGCGCCGATGCGCGCGCAGGCCTGCATGGAAACAATGCCCTCGATGCTCATGGGCATGTAGATCAGGACGCGGTCGCCCTTGCCGATGCCCTGGGCCTTGAGCGCGTTGGCGAACTGGCTCACGCGCGCGAGGAGTTCCTTGTAGGCGATCTTCGTGACCTGGCCATCGTCGGCCTCGAAGGTGATCGCCGTCTTGTTCTCCACCGGCGTGCCCATGTGCCGGTCCAGGCAGTTGGCCGACGCGTTGAGCTCGCCATCCTCGAACCACTTGTAGAACGGCGCGTTCGATTCGTCCAGCGTCTTGGTGAACGGCTTGGTCCACACCACGTTTTCGCGCGCGAGGCGCGCCCAGAATCCTTCGAAGTCGCGCCCTGCCTCCGCGCACATCGCCTCGTACGCCGCCATGCCGGAAATGCGCGCGCCCTGGACGGCCGCCTCGGGTGGCGGAAAGACACGGTTTTCGACCAGGACCGACTCGATGGCGCTCATGATGCTTGTCTCCGAAAGCAGGTGAATTTGCGCGCTAAATGTCAGTGTTCCCACTTACAAGCCACTGACTGGCGCGAGGCTTACGAATTTACCCCGCGCCCCCCGAAACTACAATCGGCCACACCCGCACAACGCCTTTCCATCCAATGCAAGAAAAACCCGGTCCCGGTCCCGTTTCGCCCCTGCGCCCGCTGCCCAACCTGATCTTCGCGAGCCGCTGGCTGCAGCTGCCGCTGTACCTCGGGCTCATCGCGGCGCAGGCGGTGTACGTGGTGCACTTCGTGGTGGAACTGTGGCACCTGATCGAAGCGGCCGCGGGCAGCCAGGCCGCCTTGCAGCAGCTGGTCTCCAGCATCGGCTACAAGACGACGGCGCAGGTCACCTCGCTGAACGAAACCATCATCATGCTGGTGGTGCTGGCGCTGATCGACGTGGTGATGATTTCCAACCTGCTGATCATGGTGATCGTCGGCGGCTTCGAGACCTTCGTCAGCCGCATGGGACTAGAGGGCCACCCCGACCAGCCGGAATGGCTGAGCCATGTGAATGCGTCGGTGCTGAAGGTGAAGCTCGCGACGGCCATCATCGGCATCTCGTCGATCCACCTGCTGAAGACTTTCATCAACGCCGACAACTACACGGACCGCGTGCTGATCGCGCAGACCGTGATCCACATCACCTTCCTGCTGTCGGCAATGGCGATTGCCTACACGGACAAGATCATGGCGTCGGCCGGAGCGGGGCGCGCCGACAAGCACTGACAAGGCGCGCCTAGTGTCCTGTCCCGATAATACGTGAGCAAAGTCGATGCAGCTTTTCAAGGATCGAATCGGCGGTCGCAGTCCATTTGAACGGCTGACAGTTTTGGTTGTGAGCGTTGACGAAATGGTCGATGC
>NZ_JACCWG010000190.1 GCF_013697775.1 Ramlibacter sp.
GGCACGTCCAGGCCGTCCTGCGAGAAATCGAGCACCAGCGCCGGCAACGACAGGTCCAGGATCAGCTGCTTGCGCGCGGCCGGCAGGTCGGCATCGACCGGCACGATCACCAGGCCTTGCAGCAGGCAGGCGACCAGCGTGGCGATCAGCGCGGGCGAGGCCGTGCCGTGCAGGGCGACCCGCGCGCCGGGCGCCAGGCCGTGGCCGCGCAGTACGGCGAGCTGCGCGGCGACCCAGCCTGCGAACTCCGGCCGCGCTACGGCGCCGTCGCGGTCGATCAGCACCGGCGCATCGCCGTGGCGCAGGCCGTCGAGCAGCAGGGCGGTCAGCGGCCGCGTCGGCTCGGTCATGTCGTTGGACATCTGCGCGGTCATACGGGGCATGGCACCGGCCTTTGCACCGTAGCCGGCGCGGCGAAGACGCTCGCGAAGCGCCGCGGGTGGTACAGGGTGTGCATCGGGTGTGGCCGGCCCTCCAGCGCGCTGGCGACCGCTTCGGCGATCTCGGGCGACTGGGCGAAGCCGCCGGTGTTGTGGCCGCCGGCAAGCACCAGCCGGCCACCGCCCACGGCCGCGCGGATGTCCAGGATGCCCAGGCCCGAGGGCGTCCACGGACGGATGCAGTGGTGCACCTCGCCGCCGAACGCGCCGTCGCGCGCGACGCGCCGGAACTTGTCGGCAAACAGCTCGCGCGCCGTTTCCTGGATGCAGCGCGCCAGCTGCGGCAGGTCGGCGGCATCGACGTCGCTGGGCGCCATGCCGATGAAGCCGTGGCCGGAACTGCAGTGCAGCACCGGCCGGCCCGCGGCGTCGGTGCCGGGCGTGATGTTGGCACCCTCGGCCGCCTCGCGGCTGGCGAACGCGCTGCGCCGCACCTTCAGCGGCGACGCCAGCGGCGCGCCGTCGTCGTTGGGCAACGCGATCCACATCCCGACCATGGCGCCGATGTCGGCCAACGTGGTCTCCAGCCCCTTGATGGCGCCACCATAGGCACCGGGACAGATCACGTAGTCGTCCGCGCGGTGCCGCGCGCCGCCGATCACCAGGGCGTCCACCTCGCCGCCGGCATTCAGGCGCACTTCGTCCAGCGCGTGACGCCAGTGGAACGGCACGCCCAGGCGCTGCAGCACCGCGATCAGGTTGCGGCTGAAGCGCTGCACGCCAAGCGAGAAGCCGCGCACCTCGAGCGCGCCCGCGATCGCGCCATCGCGCACCGCGCCGGCTAGCGCGGGTTCGCGTTCTGCAAGCTCGGGCAGCGTGATGGCCGCGCACAGCGCGCCGATCTCGGCTTCCGCGCGCTGCCCGCCAGCGAACGAGGCCGGCGTCTGGTAGATGCGCAGCAGCCGGCCGATGTAGTTGGACTCCTGCAGCAGTTCCGGATACAGGCTGAACAGGGCCGGCCACCTGCGCCAGCTGCCCTTGTTGAAATCGATCAGGTCGTTGCCGTAGGCCAGCGCGGCCCAGGGCGGCACGGTTTCCAGCTGGCCGATCCAGCCGCGGTCTCGTTCGGACAGCGCGTCGTAGTCGCGCGAGAGCCAGCCGTCGTCGCAGACCTGTCGGCGGAACTGTGTGGGCGCGGCGCCGCCGTGCAGCGGCGAGCGCGCGAGATGGTGGCGCGACTCGTTGAACGAGAAGATGCGCGCGTCGCGGCCGCTGAAGGTGGCGCCGGCGCCGTCGGGCGCGCAGTCCGTGGCCAGCGGATCGGCCATGCGGTCGAACACGGCGACGTCGTGGCCGCGGCTGCGCAATGCGAGCGCGGTCACGAGGTTGACCACGCCGGCGCCAACCAGGATCACCTTGCCTGCGCGCCGCGGGTTGGGCGTACGCACCGGCCCCGCGCGCGGCCGGGCCATGGATTCGGCCAGCACGAACGCCTCGTACTCCGCCTGCTCCCAGTTCGCCGCCGTCGCCAGGGCGCAGCGCGCCGACAGCGCGGATGTGTCGATGGGCGCGGTGCCCGGCAGCGCCAGGCCGTAGAGGACGAAGCGGCATTCCGGCAAATGGTCCTGCAGCTGCGCCACGGTGGCCAGCTGGTCCTGCCGCGCCACCACGACTGTGGGCCGCAGGGCCGACAGTTCCGCCAGCACGGCGTGGTGCGGCTGGGATGCGAGGTCGGACCGGCAGGTGATCTGCGGTCCGAGGAAGATATCGACCGAGGACGGCGCAAGCCGGCACATCACGACGATGCTCATCGCGAAAGCTCTTTCATGAAAAGGAATGCTCGATTCCCCGGCGGCGCAACGCACTGCCGGAACGCGGTGCGGCCTTGGGGCCGCACGGGTCGGTTTTTCAGGAAAGAGGGATGGCTGGCCGCGGGCGTGGCACGCGGTGGTGTGGCTTGTTGTTCATGCTGGCTCCCTGGAGTGACACGCCGTCGCAGCGTTGGCGCTCGGCAGCGCCAGTGTAGGCAGGTTCGGCGGCACGTTTCCCGGTTGTTGCGGACAAATTACAACTTGCATGGGTGCCCTATCCTTGCGCTGTGAACACCTTCCATCTGAACCTCGCAGCCCTGCGCGCCGCCATCGTCGACCTCGACGGCACGATGGTCGACACGCTGGGCGATTTCACCGTCGCCCTGCACCGCACGCTCGACGCGCTCGGCCTGCCGCGCGTGCCGCGCGACACCATCGGCCGCATGGTCGGCAAAGGCTCGGAGCACCTGATCCGCACGGTGCTGGCGCACGTGGATGCGCCGCCCGCGCTGTACAGCCAAGCGTGGGATGCGTACCAGCGGCACTACCTGCAAATCAACGGCCAGCATGCCGACGTGTACCCCGGCGTGGTGGACGGACTCACCGCCTTGCGCGCGCGCGGCTTCAAGCTCGCCTGCCTGACCAACAAGCCCACCGCGTTCGCGCTGCCGCTGCTGCAGGCCAAGGGCCTGGACGGCTTCTTCGACGCGGTCTTCGGCGGCGACGCGTTCGCGCGCAAGAAGCCCGACCCCATGCCCTTGCTGAAGACCTGCGAGCACCTGGGCATGTTGCCGACGCAGACGCTGATGGTTGGCGACTCCAGCAACGACGCGCAGGCCGCGCGCGCCGCCGGCTGCCCGGTGCTGCTGGTCACCTACGGCTACAACCACGGCGAACCCATTCGGGCCGTGGATGCCGACGGCTTCCTCGATTCGCTGGCCGAACTGCCGGCGCTGCTGGCCTAGTGTCCTGTCCCGATAATACGTGAGCAAAGTCGATGCAGCTTTTCAAGGATCGAATCGGCGGTCGCAGTCCATTTGAACGGCTGACAGTTTTGGTTGTGAGCGTTGACGAAATGGTCGATGC
>NZ_JACCWG010000191.1 GCF_013697775.1 Ramlibacter sp.
GCATCGACCATTTCGTCAACGCTCACAACCAAAACTGTCAGCCGTTCAAATGGACTGCGACCGCCGATTCGATCCTTGAAAAGCTGCATCGACTTTGCTCACGTATTATCGGGACAGGACACTAGCAGTGACGAACCTGGAGGCAAGCATGCTTCGCATCGGCGTTTTCGGTTTGATCGATCCGTGCGTGGTCGAGTCGCTCGGCGGGCACCACGTGGTGCGCCAGGAAAGACCCACGCCATCCGGCCTTCAGCCTCTCGTCGGGGATCTGGACGGCATCGTGATACGCAGTCCGTTCAGATTGGACGACGCGTGCGCCCTGGCCGCGACGCGCCTGCAGTGGATCATCAGGGCCGGCGCGGGCATCGACAACATCTCGCCCCTCTTCCGCGAGAAAGGAGTTCGCGTTCGCACCACGCCGATCAGCGCCGGCTCGGTGGCGGAATTGGTGATCGGATTGGCGATCGGACTGCTTCGGGGCATCCGCCCTGCGCACGATTCGTTGCGGCAGGGCCTGTGGAAAAAGGAGCTCTTCATCGGTGGGGAGCTGCGTGGAAGAACGCTCGGAATCCTGGGCTATGGCCGGATCGGGCGGCAGGTGTCGCGGCTGATGCATGGATTGGGTGCGCGCATCGTGGCGTTCGACCGCACCCCCGATGCGCCGGACAAGCGCCGCGCCGCTGAGGACACCGATGCACGGTTGATGTCCATGGAGGCGCTGTTTGCCGAGGCCGATATCGTCGTTGCATGCCTTCCCGGAACTCCGCAGACCCTGCACCTCCTGAACGAGGAGCGCTTCGCGCAGTTCCGGCGCGGGGCGTTTCTCATCAACGTCGGACGGGGCTCTCTCATCGAGTACCCGGCGCTGGTGGCCGCGCTGGATTCCGGGCGCCTCGCAGGTGTGGCACTGGATGCATACGAAGTCGAGCCGCCGGGACATCTTGCGATTTTCGATCGGGACAACGTACTGTGCACCCCCCACCTGGGAGCCCAGACCGGAGAGGCCCAGAAGGCGGTCGGTTCCGGTGTCGTGGCACACCTGCATGAGCTGTTGAACTGTTAGGCTCCGCGCCGCGGATCGTCCATCCGCGCTGCACAGGAGCAACCAGCATGAAGCCTCGCATCACCCTCATCACCCTTGGCGTCGACGACCTGGAACGGTCGCTGCGCTTTTACCGCGACGGCCTGGGGCTGCCCACCGAGGGCATCATCGGCCAGGAGTTCGCGCACGGCCAGGTCGTGTTCTTCGAACTGGAAGGCGGCACTAAGCTGGCGCTGTGGGCACGCAAGGACCTGGCGCATGACGCCGGCATTGCACAGCAGCCGCCGAGCGCCTCCGAGTTCGCGCTCGCCAGCAACGTGGTGTCGCAAGCCGAGGTCGACGCCGTGATGGCGCAGGCAAGTGCCGCCGGCGCCGTTGTGGTGAAGCCGGCGGGAAAGACGTTCTACGGCGGCTACGCCGGCTATTTCCAAGACCCGGACGGGCACATTTGGGAGATTGCCTACAACCCGCAGATGCTGCCCTCCTGAATTGACGCCAGCTGATCCGCTGCGCCTGACGCGTGGTCGGGGCAAAGGTCCCACACGCATAAGGCTGTGTTTGGGAACAATATCCATTGTTCGGGCAAAGCCATGCCCGAAGGAAACTTCCCATGCACACATACAGTCCTGCCCGGCGGCCTGCCGCCTGGGCTTCCTCCTGCCTTGTCCCGCTGCTGGCTTTCGCGACCGGCACGATTTCCGCCGCAACCCCGGCGCTGCCGCCCGCGGCAGTAAACCTCTGCCTGCCCGCAGCCGCCGAGGCCGCCGTCCACAAGCGCGAGAGCGACCTGCTGGGCGGCGGGCACGCCGACCAGCACCGCAGCGCGCGGCGCCAGCAATGCGAGGCGCAGCGCGGGTTGCGCCCCGTCCCGGCCCGGGGACAGGCCACACCGGCGCCGCGCACCATCAGCGACGACGCCCTGGTGCGGCAGGCGTCCGCGGGGCGCACTTCGGGGTCGCGCCAGGTGTTCGATGCGGCCGTGGTGGCGGCGGCCGACCTGGCATCCACGCTCGGGCGCTGGAGCGACCCTTTCATTATTCCGGTGGTCGGCGTCACAGCGGTGCTGCTGCACACTGGCAAGGTGATGTTCTGGTCCTATGACCCGGTGGATTACCACAACCCCGCCAACTCGCGCAACGGCGTGGCCTACATCTGGGACCCGGCCACCCGCACCGGCCGCAACATCGCGCCGCCGGAAAACATCTGGTGCGCGGGCCAGACCATCCTGTCCGACGGCCGCGTCTATGTCGCCGGCGGCAACCTGCGCTACCCCGACCAGAATGCACCCCCCGGGACCAGCAGCTGGGAAGGGCTGCTGAGCAACTACACCTTCAACCCGATCGCCGAAATCTGGGCACGCCAGCCCGACATGGCGCGCGGGCGCTGGTACCCCACGACAACCAAGCTCGCCGACAACCGGGTGATCATCACCAGCGGCATCGACGAGACCGGCAGCGGCGCCATCACCAACGGGGTCGAGCTGTTCACGCCCGCGGCCAACATCAACGGCATCGGCACGATGCAGGTGGTGTCGATGCACAACCCCACCGGGGTGTACCCGCTGCAGTACCTGCTGTCCTCGGGCAGCATGCTGGAGTCCGGCCCCAACCTGGCGACCAGCAACCTGCTGCAGCCCAACACCTGGACGTGGACCGCCACGCCGCCGATGTCGAGCAACCACTACTACCTGGGCAGCGGCGCCATCTACACCGACCAGGCAGTGACGCCCGCGCGCCAGACGGTGATGGTGGCAGGCGGCCACACCGAGACGGTGGCCGTCGCGGGCAACCAGTGGATGGACGGGAACAACCCGATGGCCGGCTGGCAGGAGTACCCCAAGTGGAACAAGCCGCGCCACAACGCCAACGTGATCCTGCTGCCGGACGGCAGCCTGTTCACCGTGGGCGGCAACGCCGGCCTGTACGGCTACGAGAATCCCATCTTCGACACCGAGCTCTACACCAAGCGCGCCGACGACACCACGGGCAGCTGGACGCTGGCCGCCAAGCACGTGGTGCAGGCCGGCTACCACTCCAGCGCCATCCTGCTGCCAGATGCCACGGTGCTGCTCTCGCAGGACGACATGGACTCGTCGGCGGCGGCCGCCTTCCAGCACAAGGCGCAGGTGTATTCGCCGCCGTACCTGTTCCGCGGCGCGCAGCCGCAGATCACGGCGGTGCCGGCGCAGCTGGCCTACGGGCAGAGCTTCGACATCACGACCAACCGCGCGACGGTGAGCGCGATGCTGGTCGCCCCCGGCGCCACCACCCACGGCAACGACATGCACCAGCGCGCGATCCGGCTGGAGGCGCTGGCCGTGGGCACGACCAAGCTGTCCGCCAAGATCCCCGCCTCCGGCACCGTCGCCCCTCCGGGCTACTACATGCTGTTCGTGGTGGACGCGCAGGGCATCCCGTCCGTCGCGAAGTGGGTGCGCGTCACATAAGCGCGCCCTAGCTGTGATGTCTCAATAGGTTGTTCATCCGTCCCGGATTTGGGAAGCTGTGGTTACCAGGCCCCAGGAACCCATCTCAGGAGAACGGATGAACAGCCATAAGCATGCGCGATTGACGCCCGCAGG
>NZ_JACCWG010000192.1 GCF_013697775.1 Ramlibacter sp.
GTCGCGTAGCGACGCAACTACGGCCTGCAAAGCAGGCCAGCGAAATTGGAATCTGACCCCGATTTTTTCCGGCTCCAACCCGATCACCACAGCCACCGCAGAAATCGCCCACGCCGGGCACCGCCTGCCGCGACCACCACCATGGGGGTACGCCGCAGGTGGCGCGGCGACATTTGTTGCGCCCGGCGAGACAATGCGCGCGAGCAACGGAGAAATGCCCATGGACCGGCCCAGGATCATCGTCATCGCCGGCCCGAACGGAGCAGGCAAGACCACCTTTGCGCAGGAGTTTCTACCCAGGGAAGCCGGGTGCCTGGTATTCCTGAACGCCGACCTGATCGCGGCCGGGCTCTCGCCGTTCGACCCGTCGCGTGCCGCAATGCAGGCCGGGCGGCTGATGGTGGCGGCCATCGACCAGCACGTCATACGGCGGGACAGCTTCGCGTTCGAGACGACGCTCTCCGGGCTGGCGTATGCGCGCAAGATTCCGATGTGGCGCGCAGCCGGCTACCGGGTCGACCTGTGGTTCCTGAAGCTGCCTTTGGCCGAGCTTGCGGTGCAGCGGGTGGCCGCGCGCGTGCGCCAGGGCGGCCACGACATTCCGGAGGCGACCATCCGCCGCCGGTTCGCGGCGGGCCAGCGGCTGTTCTCATCGGTGTATCGGCCCCTGGTCGACAGCTGGGCGCTGTACGACAATTCAGGCGCCGAGGCCATCCTGCTGGATTGGAACGGTGAGCACGAACCACCGCCATTGCACATGAAAGAACCTCAGCCAACCTACGGCGCTTTACCGCCCGGTGTCCCCCAGCGGCTGCGGGATGCGTACGAGGCCTTGCGCCGCGCGTCGCAGCGCGCCCACGAGGTGGCGTGGCGCACGGGAACCGAGGTGGTGCTGATGCAGGACGGCAAGATCGTGCACGTCAAGCCGCGACCGCCGCAACCGCCACGTTGACGAGGAGGCCCACGCCACGGTCGCGCCAACATCGTCACTGCAAAGCCGCACGCGGGCGGGCCGCGGCGCGCAGTTGGACAGGGCGCCTGAGGTGATTGGCCGGGTGGCAGGCGCGCAAAGCGCGCTTCGTTGACTGACTCACGGCGGCTGTCTGAACGCAGCGTTTGCTCGCAAACGCGAAGTGAGTTCCGCCGTGCTGCCACCCGGCAAATCACCTCAGGTCTGCCGGCGGCAAAGCCGCCGGACGCCTTGTCCGCGCGACACGGCCCGCCCGCGTGCGGCTTTGCAGCGCGGTCCATGCACACGAAGCAGCTCTGCCATGAAAGGAGCCCCGCCCGCATCCGGGATGCCCCCCACTGGCTACACTCGCCCAAAAGGTTCACCCCATGCCCACCCAAGACCAGCTTCTCGCCGCACTCGCCACCGTCAAAGACCCCAATACCGACACCGACTTTGTCAGCACGAAGGCGCTGAAGAACCTGCGGGTCGAAGGCGCGGACGTGTCTTTCGACGTGGAGCTCGGCTATCCGGCCAAGAGCCAGGTGCCCGAACTGCGCCGCGCGCTGGTCAACGCCGCCAAGGGCGTGGCGGGCGTGGGCAATGTGTCGGTCAACATCGCGACCAAGGTCACGACACATGCCGTGCAACGCGGCGTGCAGCTGATGCCGAATGTCAAGAACATCGTGGCCGTGGCCTCGGGCAAGGGCGGCGTGGGCAAGAGCACCACCGCCGTCAATCTTGCGCTGGCGCTCGCGGCCGAGGGCGCCAAGGTGGGTCTGCTCGACGCCGACATCTACGGCCCCAGCATGCCGATGATGATGGGCATCGATCGGCGGCCCGAGAGCGACGACGGCAAGACCATGGACCCGCTGGAAAACCACGGCGTGCAGGTCATGTCGATCGGCTTCCTCATCAATCCTGACGAGGCCATGATCTGGCGCGGCCCGATGGCCACACAGGCGCTGGAACAGCTGCTGCGCCAGACCAACTGGAGCGACCTCGACTACCTCATCGTCGACCTGCCGCCCGGCACCGGCGACATCCAGCTCACCTTGTCGCAGAAGGTGCCGATGACAGGCGCGGTGATCGTCACCACGCCGCAGGACATCGCGCTGCTGGACGCGCGCAAGGCGGTGGCGATGTTCGACAAGGTCGGCGTGCCCATCATCGGCGTGGTAGAGAACATGGCCGTGCATGTGTGCAGCAACTGCGGCCACACGGAACACATCTTCGGCGAGGGCGGCGGCAAGCGCTACGCCGACGAGCGCGGCATCGACTACCTGGGCGCGCTGCCGCTGGACATCCAGATCCGCGAGCAGGCCGACAGCGGCAAGCCCACCGTGGTGGCCGATCCCGACGGCAGGCTGGCCGGCATCTACAAATCGGTGGCGCGCCAGGTGGCGGTGAAGATCGCCAGCAAGGCAAAAGATTTTTCGTCGAAGTTTCCGTCGATCACGGTGTCGAAGAACACCTGAGGCGTTGCGCGGCCAGTGCACCGCGGCGGATGAACAACAGGGAGCATTGCATGTTGTCGAACGAGCGTATCTACATCCTCGGCGGCGGGGCGGTCGGCATGTCGCTTGCCGTGTTCCTGTCCAACCAGGGCAGGGACGTCACCGTCGTGCGGACCAGCACCGGCGACGTCGACCCGCGGCAAGTCGAGGTCACCATCACCACGGCGGACGGAACCACCCGCACGGCACCGGTCGAGATGGTGTCGCTCGCCAAATTGCGCAGCCTGGACGGCATCGTCGTCGTGACGGCCAAGTCGTATGCGAACGACGCCATCGCGGCGGCGCTGGCCGGCTTGAACGTTTCCGGCCCGGTGGTCATCCTGCAGAACGGCGCCGGCGTCGAGGATGCCTATCTGCGCCTGCCCGCCGCGCGCATCTACCGCTGCTGCATGTACTGCATCAGCCAGAAGGACGCGGGCGACAACGCGTACAGGTTCATCCGCGTCGTCCCGTCGCCGATCGGCGCGATGCGGGGGGACCCGCAGGAACTCGATGCGCTGGTGCGGCAGCTGGACACGGCCGAATTTCCGTTTGCCGTGCACGGCGACATCCGCCGGGAAGTGTGGAAGAAAACCACCGTCAACTCGGTGTTCAATTCGATCTGCCCGCTGCTGGAGGCGGACAACGGCATCTTCGCGCGCGACGAGAATGCGGTGCGCATGGCGCGCGTGGTCATCGACGAATGCCTGGCCGTTGCGCACGCCATGGGCATCGACCTGAACGCGGACGAGGTGCTGCGGCAGATCCTCACCCTCAGCAGCAATGGCGGCGGCAAGCTGATCTCCACCCTGCAGGACATCAACGCTGGCAGGCCGACCGAAATCGAGCAGATGAATCTGGCGATCGCGCGCATCGGGGAGACGCTCGCCCCGCCCGTCCCTGCCAACGTCACCAGGGCGCTCGGCGAGATGGTCCGGATCAAGTCGGCCCTGCGCCGCGCGGCGACGCCAGCGCCGGCAGGCTGACGCTCAGGGCCGAATCACGCGCGCGTCGGCACCCGCGTACAACGCTTCCACGTCCGCCTGCCTGCGCACCAGAACCGCCCGCTGGTTGATGTAGCCCTTGTCGGTGATCTCGCCCGCGTCGGGGCTGGGTGGCTCGTCCTGCAGCAGTGCGCGGGTGGGTGTCTGCGCCGAGCCGGCACCTTCGGCGGCCAGTGCGCGCAAGGCGGCCTGCACGTGCGCGCGCAGTGCTTGGGCAGGCAATGACTTCGCCGGCACGGTCGGGAACACCAGCAGGCCGATGTCCTCGCGGTCATGCCCGGTGACGACCACATCCGCCACGTGCGGCGCCATCGCCGTCACGACCCGGGTGCGCAGCATGCCCACGTTGACCCAGGTGCCCGAAGTCAGCTTGAAGTCCTCGGCCACGCGGCCGTCGAAAGCGACGCCCTGCGCCGGATCGGCCTCATCCACCAGCTTGCCCGCATCGCCGATCAGGTAGAAGCCGTCTTCGTCGAACGCGCTCGCCGTCAGCTCGGGCGCGTTGCGGTACCCCGGGAACACGTTGGGCCCGCGCACCCGCATCTCCAGCTTGCCGCCGTTGGGCACGAACTTCAGCTCCACGCCCGGCAGCGGCAGGCCGATGCAGCCGGCACGCGCGATGGGCCAGTGCACCTCGGTGGCGGCGGGCGAGGTCTCGGTCGAGCCCCAGGCGGAGGTGAACCACAGCGGCCGCGCGCGCACCTTGCACGCCACCGCCTCCAGCCGCTGCCACAGGCTTTGCGGCAGCGCAGCGCCGGCGTAGAACACGCCTTCGAGCCGCTCGAACACGTCGCGCGCCGCGGCATCGTCCTGCTCCAGGAACGGCAGCAGCATGTCGAAGCCGCGCGGCACGTTGAAATAGAAGTTCGGCTTCACCTCGCGCAGGTTGCGCAAGGTCTTCTCCACCAGGCCGGGCGCCGGCCGGCCGTCGTCCACATACAGGCTGCCGCCGTGCGCCAGCACCATGTTGAGGTTGTGGTTCGCGCCGAACGTGTGGCTCCAGGGCAGCCAGTCCAGCAGCACCAGCGGATGGCGGTCCAGGAACGGCCACACCTGCGCCACCTGCTGCTGGTTGGCGCACAGCATGCGGTGCGTGTTGACCACAACCTTCGGCAGGCCGGTGGAGCCGCTGGTCAGCAGGTACTTGGCGTGGTCGTCGGGCCGGATGGCGGCGAACGCCTGCAGCACGGCCGGCGTCTCGTTCGCTTCCAGCAGCAGCGAGAACGGCTGCGAGCGCGGCAGCGATCCGGTGCCGAACACCAGCGGCGCGGTGCCGCTCCACGTGCCCAAGGCAGGGCCGTACACCGCCGCATCCGAGGCATAGACCAGCGCGGGGTCCAGCGCATCGAGAATGCCGTGGATCTTGGCGTAGTCCTTCGTCAGCCGGCAGTACGCGCTGGACACCGTGCAGATGGCGCGGCCGATGTGCATGGTGGCCAGGCCGAGCAGCGCCGCATCGACCGAATTGTCCGAGAGCACCACCACCGGCTTGCCGGGCGGCAGTTGCATGTCGAGCAGGCTTTGCGCGACGCGGCCGGCCGCATTGCGCACCTGCGCGTAGGTCATGCGGCGCCAGCCGCCGGAGGCATCGCGCTCGGCCAGGAACAGCGCGCCGGGCGTGGCGCGCGCCCATTGCTCCAGCCAGTCGCCGATGCAGCGCACGGGCGGCTGCAGGGGGTCGGGATGGCTGAGGATGAAGCCGCCGCCGGGGAGGTCGCGGCGGACGGTGCGGCGCGGTGCCAGCGATGCGGGATCGGCGAACGGGAAGGCGGTCACGGCAGTATGATGCCTGCGATCCCGTGCGCACCCACATGGGATGATCGTTTTTCCATGACCGATTCGCCGCCCTCCGTGCAACTGGCCACACCGGAAACGCTGCGCCAGGACATCCGCCGTGCCGCTCGACTGAAGGGGCGCCGGCCCGACCCGCAGGCTCTGGCCGACGTGCGCGACGCCATCGGCATGCCGCCCGCCGGCGGCCACCGGCGCGACCTGCTGATCGAACACCTGCACACGCTCAACGATACGTGGCGCGGCCTGCATGTGCGCCACCTCACCGCGCTGGCCGCGGAGATGAACGTCCCGATGGCCGAGGTGTACGAAGTCGCGAGCTTCTACCACCACTTCGAGATCCTGCGTGAAGACGAGGCCGCCGCGGCGCTGACGGTGCGCGTGTGCGAGAGCCTGTCCTGCGCCATGGCCGGCGCCAGCGCACTGCTGGAGCGCCTGCCTGCCTTGCTGGGGCCGCAGGTGCGCGTGATCGCCGCGCCGTGCATCGGCCGCTGCGGGCAGGCGCCAGCGGCGCTGGTCGGCCAGGTGGCGGTGCCGGGCGCCACGCCCGAGGCCGTGCGCAACGTGGTGGACGCCGAGCAGCAGCGCCCGCACGGCGACGCCGGCCGCGCGCACGGCCTCACCGAATGCATCGGCTACGACGCCTACCGCGCGCAGGGCGGCTACGCGCTCGCCGCCGCGGTGGTCAACGGCGAGCAGGACGCCGAGGCGGTGCTGCAGGCGATGGACGCGTCCGGCCTGCGCGGCCTGGGCGGGGCAGGCTTTCCGACAGGGCGCAAGTGGCGCATCGTGCGCGAGCAGCCCGCGCCGCGCCTGATGGCCGTCAACATCGACGAAGGCGAGCCCGGCACCTTCAAGGACCGGCACTACCTGGAGCGCGACCCGCACCGCTTCCTGGAAGGCGTGCTGGTGGCCGCGCAGGTGGCGGGCACCGAGGCCGTGTACATCTACCTGCGCGACGAATACCACGACTGCCGCGCGATGCTGCAAGGCGAACTCGCGCGGCTGCAGGCGAATCCGCCGTGCCCGCTGCCGCGCATCGAACTGCGGCGCGGAGCCGGTGCCTACATCTGCGGCGAGGAGTCCGCGATGCTCGAGAGCATCGAAGGCAAGCGCGGCGAACCGCGCATGCGCCCGCCCTACATCGCGCAGGTCGGCCTGTTCGGCCGGCCCACGCTGGAGCACAACCTCGAAACCTTGTACTGGGTGCGCGACCTCGTGGAGCGCGGGCCGGACTGGTTCGCCGGGCAGGGCCGCCATGGGCGCAAAGGCCTGCGCTCGTTCAGCGTGAGCGGCCGGGTGAACAAGCCTGGTCTCAAGCTCGCGCCGGCCGGCATCACCCTGCGCGAACTGGTCGACGAGCACTGCGGCGGCATGCAGGACGGCCACGCGCTGTATGCCTACCTGCCGGGTGGCGCGTCCGGCGGCATCCTGCCGGCGCGCCTGGCCGACGTGCCGCTGGACTTCGACACCTTGCAGCCGCACGGCTGCTTCATCGGCTCGGCGGGGGTCATCGTGCTGAGCAATGCCGACCGCGCGCGCGACGCGGCGCTGAACATGATGCGGTTCTTCGCGCACGAAAGCTGCGGCCAGTGCACGCCCTGCCGCGTGGGCACGGCCAAGGCCGCGGTGCTGATGGAGGCCAGGCAATGGGACAACACCACGCTGGAGGACCTGAACCAGGTGATGGCCGACGCATCCATCTGCGGCCTGGGCCAGGCCGCGCCCAATCCCGTGCGCTGCGTGCAGACCTATTTTTCCCATGAAATCGCCTGACCTGCCGCTCGTCGACTTCACGCTGGACGGCAAAGCCGTCCAGGCCCTGCAGGGGGAGACCATCCTGCAGGCCGCCGACCGCATGGGCGTGGGGATCCCGCGCCTTTGCTACAAGGAAGGCTGGCGGCCCGACGGCAACTGCCGCGCGTGCGTGGTGGAGATCGCGGGCGAGCGCGTGCTGGCGCCGAGCTGCTGCCGCGCCGTGACACCGGGCATGGAGGTGCAGGCGAGCAGCGTGCGCGCGGTGAAGAGCCAGAAGATGGTGATCGAGATGCTGCTGGCGGACATGCCGGAGCGGGGCTACAAGTGGAATGACGCGGAAAATCCCGTTCGGGCTGAGCCTGTCGAAGCCCTCGCGAGCCCTTCGACAAGCTCAGGGCGAACGGGGGTGCCAGCGCCGACGGAAGTCGTCGGCCAGCACGGCGAGCTGAGCCAATGGGCAAGCCGCATGAACGTCGCTCCCCGCCCGGCGCTCACAGCCCTGCGCCGCACCCAACCCGCCCCCGACATCTCCCATCCCGCGATGGCCGTCAACCTCGACGCCTGCATCCAGTGCACGCGCTGCGTGCGTGCCTGCCGCGAGGAGCAGGTCAACGACGTGATCGGCTATGCATTGCGCGGCGCGGACAGCAAGATCGTGTTCGACCTCGACGACGCGATGGGCGCGAGCACCTGCGTGGCCTGCGGCGAATGCGTGCAGGCCTGCCCCACCGGCGCGCTGATGCCCAAGACGATGGTCGGTTCGCAGGCTGTGGACCGCGAGGTCGATTCCGTCTGCCCGTTCTGCGGCGTCGGTTGCCTCATCACCTACAAGGTACGGGATTCCAAAATTGTCGGCGTCGACGGCCGCGACGGCCCCGCCAACCACGGCCGCCTGTGCGTGAAGGGCCGCTTCGGCTTCGACTACGCGCACCACCCGCAGCGCCTCACCGTGCCGCTGGTGCGCAAGACTGGCGTGCCGAAGGACCTCGACGTGCAGCGCGACCCCGCCCGCTGGGCCGAGCTGTTCCGCGAGGCGACGTGGGACGAGGCGCTGGACCTCGCCGCCGGCAGGCTCAAGGCCCTGCGCGACACGCACGGCCCCAAGTCGCTGGCCGGCTTCGGTTCGGCCAAGGGCACGAACGAAGAGGCCTACCTGTTCCAGAAACTGGTGCGCACCGGATTCGGCAGCAACAACGTGGACCATTGCACGCGGCTGTGCCATGCCTCCAGCGTGGCGGCGCTGCTGGAAGGCGTGGGCTCGGGCGCGGTGAGCAACCAGGTCAACGACGTGGAGCATGCCGAGCTGATCCTGGTGATCGGCTCCAACCCCACGTCCAACCACCCGGTGGCCGCCACCTGGATGAAGAACGCGGCCAGGCGCGGCGCGAAGATCGTGCTGGCCGACCCGCGCATCACCGACATCGGCCGCCAGGCCTGGCGCACGCTGCAGTTCAAGCCCGACACCGACGTGGCGCTGCTGAACGCGATGGTGCACACCATCATCGAGGAAGGCTTGGCCGACCAGGACTTCATCGCCAAACGCGCCAGCAACTTCGACGCGCTGCGCGCCGGCGTGCAGGCCTTCAGCCCCGAAGCGATGCAGCATGTCTGCGGCATTCCCGCGCCGCTGATCCGCGAGGTGGCGCGCGCCTTCGCCACGGCGAAGTCCGCCATGATCCTGTGGGGCATGGGCATCAGCCAGCACGTGCACGGCACCGACAACGCGCGCTGCCTGATCGCGCTGTGCACGGTGGCCGGGCAGATCGGCAAGCCGGGCAGCGGCCTGCATCCGCTGCGCGGGCAGAACAACGTGCAGGGCGCGAGCGACGCCGGCCTGATCCCGATGATGCTGCCCAACTACCAGCGCGTGGACGACGCGCAGGCGCATGCGTGGTTCGAGGACTTCTGGGGCACGCCGCTGGATGCGACGCCCGGCTACACGGTGGTCGAGATCATGCACAAGGCGCTCGCGCCCGACAGCGATCCGCACAAGGTGCGCGGCATGTACATCATGGGCGAGAACCCCGCCATGAGCGACCCCGACCTGAACCACGCGCGCGCCGCGCTGGCCGCGCTGGACCACCTGGTGGTGCAGGACATCTTCATGACCGAGACCGCGTGGCTGGCCGACGTGGTGCTGCCCGCCACCGCCTGGCCGGAGAAGACGGGCACCGTCACCAACACCGACCGCATGGTGCAGCTGGGACGCAAGGCCGTCGACGCGCCCGGCGATGCGAAGCCCGACCTGTGGCTGGTCCAGCAGATCGCGCAGCGCATGGGCCTCGCGTGGAACTACGCGGGCGAGGACAACGGCGTCGCCGCCGTCTACGAGGAGATGCGGCAGGCGATGCACACGGCCATTGCCGGCATCTCCTGGGAGCGGCTGCAGCGCGAAGGCAGCGTGACCTATCCGTGCCTGAGCGAGGACGATCCGGGCCAGCCGACCGTGTTCATCGACCGTTTCGCCACCGGCGACGGCCGCGTGCACCTGGTGCCCGCCGGCCTGGTGCATGCCGACGAGCGGCCCGACGCGGAGTTCCCGCTGGTGCTGATCACCGGGCGGCTGCTGGAGCACTGGCACACCGGCAGCATGACGCGCCGCTCGGAGGTGCTGGACGCGATCGAGCCGGTCGCGACCGCGTCGCTGAACGGGCGCGAACTGCAGCGCCTGGGCTTGCAGCCCGGCGCCACCGCCGCCATCCGGTCGCGGCGCGGCGAGGTCCGCTGCGTGCTGCGCCAGGACGACGGCACGCCCGACGGCGCCGTGTTCATGCCGTTCGCGTTCGTCGAGGCGGCGGCCAACCTGCTGACCAATCCGGCGCTGGACCCGTTCGGGAAAATACCCGAATTCAAGTACTGCGCGGTGCGCGTGCAGGCGGCCTGAGGCTTACAGTCGGCGCATGGAGCGCCCGAGCATCGAAGTTGCCGTGGTCATGCGCAAGCGGCGCACGGCCAGCCGCTGGCAGCCCTGGCAATGGGCGCTGGCCGAGGTGCTGCCGCAGGAGCCGTCGTTCGGCGCCGCGCCGCGCCTCTTGCTGAAGAACGACGACGAGGAACGCTGGCTGCATCCCGGCTTCACCGTAGAACTGTTCCGCGACGACGCCGAAGGCTACTACCTCAACGCCACCACGCCCGCGCCCTGCTGGTTCGTGATGTGGCGCATGGAGGAGGTTGCCTTGCTCGCCGAAGAACCGATTCCCCGCCCCGAGATCGTGACCCTCAGCTACCACGACGCCGGCCGCTGGCTGGATGCGCAGGAAACCGTGGAACAGGTGCCGGCGCCGGAGGACATCGTTGCGTGGATGCGCGCGTTTGCCGAGGAGCACTACGTGCCGGAGCCGAAGAAGCGCAAGCGGCCGGAGAGCTTTCGCGGGCTGGAGGACCGGTTCGGGAATCCGGCCAGCGTGTCGACGGGGGGGAAGCGGCGCGGGGGCGGGGAATGAGCGAAGAAGGATTTTTCGGGCGGTGGTCGAAGCGCAAGCTGGAGACGAAGGAGGCGCAGCCGCGGTTTTCCGAACCCGTTCGCCCTGAGCCTGTCGAAGGGCAGCGCGCGCCGGAGACAGGGGCTTCGACAGGCTCAGCCCGAACGGAAATCGAAGCGAAGCCACCTGTCCCCACCCCCGAAGTCGAAGCGAAGCCCCCCGCCCCCACCCTCGCCGACACCCAGGCCCTCACCCCCCAATCCGACTTCCGCCGCTTCGTCACCGCCGATGTCGATCCGCAGGTGAAAAACGCGGCGCTGAAAAAACTGTTCGCCGATCCGCACTTCAACGTCATGGACGGCCTGGACACCTACATCGACGACTATTCCAAGCCGGACCCCTTGCCGGCGGCGATGGCGCGCCAGCTGGCGAGCGCGAAGTTCCTCAAGCTCTTCGACGACGACGAGGATGAGGAAAAAAACACGGCGGGCGCGCAGGGCAGGGAAGTCGCGGATGACCAGCCGCCGCAAAGCGTGGCACAGTCGTCCGCGGCGGCTCCTGCCCCGCCACCGGACACCCATGCCGACCCTGATCTGCGACTGCAACAAGACGATGCCCCTGGACCCGCGGGCCCTGGGGCAAAGCCTGGGTGAGGAGCTCAAGCTCCACTCCACCTTGTGCCGGCGCGAAGCCGGCGCCTTCCAGCAGGCGGTGAAGAGCGGCGCCGACGTGATCGTCGCCTGCACGCAGGAAAAGCGGCTCTTCGCCGAGCTGGCCGAGAACACCGAAGGCGCGGTCTCGCCCATCAAGTTCGTCAACATCCGCGAAATCGGCGGCTGGAGCCGCGATGCGCGCAGCGCCATGCCGAAGATCGCGGCGCTGCTGGCGGCGGCCAAGCTGCCCGAACCGGAGCCGGTCGCCACCGTCACCTACAAGAGCGCCGGGCGCCTGCTGGTCATCGGCGCGCTGGACGATGCCGAGCGCGCCGCCGCGCTGCTGGCCGACACGCTGGACATCACGCTGTTCGCGCAGGGCGGCGCCGGCGCGCAGGAGCGCCGCTACCCGGTGCTGGCAGGGCACATCGACCGCCTGCAGGGCTGGCTGGGCGCCTTCGAACTCGCCTGGACGCAGGACAACCCGATCGACCTGGACCTGTGCACGCGCTGCAATGCCTGCGTTGCGGCCTGCCCGGAAGGCGCGATCGGGCTCGACTACCAGGTCAACCCCGATGCCTGCACGGCGCAGCGCGCCTGCGTGAAAGCCTGCCAGGTGGCGGGTGCCATCGACTTCGCGCGCGCCCCGCAGGCGCACACCGAAGCCTTCGACCTGGTGCTGGACCTGCGCGCCCATCCCGCATTCACCCAGCACGCGCCGCCGCAGGGCTACATCCACGCGCCGGGCGGGTCGCCGTCGCTGCCCGACATCCTCAAGCTGCGCGATCTGGTCGGCGAATTCGAGAAGCCCAAGTTCTTCAGCTACCGCCAGAAGCTGTGCGCCCACAGCCGCAACGAAACCGTGGGCTGCAATGCCTGCATCGAGATCTGTTCGGCCGAAGCCATCAGCTCCGACAAGGAGCGCAAGCAGGTCAAGGTGAACCCCAACCTGTGCGTGGGCTGCGGCGCCTGCACCACGGTGTGCCCGACGGGCGCCATGGGCTATTCCTATCCGCGCGCCAACGAACAGGGCGCGCGCATCAAGGCCATCCTGTCCACCTACCTGCAGGCCGGCGGCGCCGCGCCGGTGCTGCTGCTGCACGGCCAGGAGCGCGGCCAGGCGCTGGTGGAGGACCTGGGCCGCGCGGCGCGCGTCGGCGCGACGCAGGGCGTGCCGGCCAACGTGATCCCGCTGCCGCTGTGGCACGTTGCCAGCACCGGCATCGACCTGTGGCTGAGCGCGGTGGCGTTCGGCGCGTCGCAGGTCGTGGTGCTGGCCACCGGCGAAGAAGCGCCGCAGTACCTGGAAGGCCTGCAGGCGCAGATGCAGGTGGCCGAAGCCATCCTGGAGGGCCTGGGCTACAGCGGCAGGCATTTCAGCCTGTTGCAGTGCCGCAATGCGAACGCGCTGGACCGCGAACTGAAGCTGCTCGCGCCGCACACCGGCGCCGTGCCGCGCATGCCCGGGCGCTTCGCCGTCACGCAGGACAAGCGCGGCACGCTGGAACTCGCGCTGGACCACCTGGTGGAGCAGGCGCGCGTGACGCCCGAGGCCATTGCCTTGCCGGTGGGCGCGCCGTTCGGCGAGGTGCTGGTGGACAAGGAAAAGTGCACCCTGTGCCTCAGCTGCGTGAGCGCCTGCCCGGCCAGCGCGCTGCAGGACAACCCGCTGATGCCGCAGCTGCGCTTCGTCGAGAAGAACTGCGTGCAGTGCGGCCTGTGCGTGACCACCTGCCCGGAAGATGCGATCTCGCTGCGCCCGCGCTTCGTGCCCGGGCCCGGGCGCAAGCAGCCGCGCATCGTCAACGAGATGAAGCCCTACGGCTGCATCCGCTGCGGCAAGCCGTTCGGCACCGTCAAGGCCATCGAGGCGATGCTGGGCCGGCTGGCCGGCCACGCCATGTTCCAGGGCGCCGCGCTCGAGAGGTTGAAGATGTGCGGCGACTGCCGCGTGATCGACATCTATTCCGCCGGCGACGAAGCGAAGATCATCTAGTGTCCTGTCCCGATAATACGTGAGCAAAGTCGATGCAGCTTTTCAAGGATCGAATCGGCGGTCGCAGTCCATTTGAACGGCTGACAGTTTTGGTTGTGAGCGTTGACGAAATGGTCGATGC